>JAESPE010000053.1 GCA_016756835.1 gamma proteobacterium endosymbiont of Lamellibrachia anaximandri
CCGGGACGGCCGGGGCACAAACAGGCTGTCGAAGGCCGAGTCGATTTTGGGGACTGGGATGTCCCAAAATCTTTCACGAGGTCGAAGACTCACTTGTTTCTTCAATCCACCGCGTTACATGCGACTGATGGAAGTGGTGCGCGGTGTAGCAACGGACGAGGCCGTGTTGCACCGCATGGCCGACTTCGGTGAGCGGGTACTGGGCAAGGGCATCGTCTATGCTAAAGACACGCCGAATTTCATTGGCAACCGCATCGGGGTGCATGCCGTAATGGTGACCATGCATACCGCGCTGGAGATGGGACTCAGCGTGGAAGAAGTGGACCGCCTCACCGGCACCATCGTCGGCCGACCCAAGAGCGCCACCTTCCGCACCGCGGACCTGGTAGGGCTGGATATCCTCTCCCACGTGGTCCAGACCAGTTACGAGCGTGGCGAGGCCGACGAGGAGCGCGAGACCTTTCAGTTGCCCGCCATCCTCAAGACGCTGATAGACGATGGACGGCTGGGCCAGAAGACCCGCGCCGGCTTCTATAAAAAGGAAGCCAGCGGGGAGATCCTGTCGGTGGACCTGAAGAGCGGCGAGTACAGCCCGCAGAAACGCGTCCGCTTCGACGGTTACCGGCTGGCCAAGGACCATCATGCGACAGCGGGACAGATCCGCGTCCTGGACGGCAGCGACGACAAGGCCGGCCGTTTCTTTCATGAAATTCTGGCGCGCACCCTGATCTATGCCGCCAACCGCATCCCCGAGATCAGCGACGACACCATCAATATCGACAACGCCATGAAATGGGGCTTCGGCTGGCAGCTGGGTCCGTTCGAGACCTGGGACGCCATCGGCGTTGCGGACAGCGTGGCGCGCATGCAGACCGAGGGCAGGCTGGTGCCGGCCTGGGTGACCCGGATGCTGGCCTCTGGCCGCAAGCAGTTCTATGCCATAGAAAACGGTGTGCGAACCTATTACGACCCGCTCACGGAAACGGTGCGTGACATGTCGACCAGAGAGCGCTCCCTCGACCTGTCGCTGCTGAAGGCGCGCGGCAACGTCGTGCAGCGCGACTGGAGCGCGAGCCTCATCGACCTCGGTGACGGCGTGCTCGACCTGGCTTTCCATTCCATCCTGCAGTCCACGCTCAACCCCATCGACGGCTCCATTATCGATATGCTGAACGCCGCCCTGGATGCGGTCGAGGCCGGTCACTACCGCGCCCTGGTCCTGGGCCACCAGGGACCGAACTTCTGTGCCGGCGCCAACCTGGCGCTGATCCTCGGCTTCTGCGAGCGCGGTGACTGGGATGGCCTGGAACACACCGTCGACCACCTGCAGAAGACCACTCAGCGTATTCGCTTTCTCACTGCACCGGTGGTGGCCGCGCCCTTCCAGCTGACCCTGGGGGGCGGTTTCGAACTGGTTGCCCCCGCAGCCCACCGCGTCGCCGCCGCAGAGACCTACATCGGCGCCGTGGAAATGGGCGTGGGCCTCATCCCCGGCGCCGGTGGCAATCTGCGCCTGCTGCTCAACCTGATGGAGAACGCAGGCGGCGCCGGCCGCCTGAATGTCTATCCCCTGATACAGAAAGCCTTCGAGACCATCGGCTTCGCCAGGGTTGCCACCAGCGCGGAGGAAGCCAGGCACCTCGGCTACCTGCTGAACAGCGACACCATCGTCCTGAACCCCGACCACCTGCTCAGGGAGGCGAAACACAAGGCCCTGGAACTGGCCGAGGGCTACACGCCTCCGGCCTACCGCGACGACCTGAAGCTGCCAGGCAGGGGCGCACGCACCGCCATGGCCGCAGTCCTCAAGGGCTTCAAGGCCCAGGGCAAGATTTCTGCGCACGATGAAACCATCGCCAGGAAACTGGCCTATGTGCTCACCGGTGGTGACCGTGCCGGCCTGACCAAAACGGTGGACGAGCAATACCTGCTGGAGATCGAGCGCGAGGCGTTTGTGTCTCTGGCCGCCGAGCCGTTGAGCCAGGAACGCATGAAATACATGCTGAAGAAAGGTAAACCGCTACGCAACTGAAGCTTGCGGCCTTCATTAGTCAACAGGAGTCAGGCGGCCATGCGCATTGCCGTATTGCAGAAACAGGTACCGGACCGTGAATCCCCGTTGCGGGTCAGTGACGATGGCAGACACTTCGACGAGCAACAGGTCAGTTTCAAACTCAACGAAAGCGATGCCTATGCCATCGAAGAAGCGCTACAGATCAAAGATCGACTCGGTGCTGAGACCGAAATCATCGCGTTGGGGCTGGGTCCCGAACGCATCGAGAAAACGCTGCGTGAGGCGCTGGCGCGGGGCGCCGACCGCGCCATACGTGTCCTTGACGACCGTGAGCTGGCCACCGATCCGTACGCCGTCGCCAACGTGTTCGCCGCTGTACTCAAGGACCAGGCCTGTGACCTGGTACTGTCGGGGCTGCAGTCCGATGACCTTGGGATGGGCCAGACCGGCATTCTGCTGGGAGAGCTGCTGGGTATGGCGACCGCCAGCCTAGTGATTGCCACCGAGCCGGGCACGACATCGATACGCCTCAAGCATGAACTGGAGGGTGGCTGGTACCAGTGGCTCACGATACCTCTGCCGGCGAGCCTCAGCATCCAGACCGGCATCAACCAGCCCCGCTATCCCACTATCAAGGGCATCATGGGCGCCAAGCGCAAACAGATCGAGGTACTGAATGCCTCTGCGCTGTGGTCAGGCGAGCCGCTGCAGACCTGTCAGCGCCTGTACGTGCCGCAGAAAACCAAACACACCGAGATGATTGAAGGCACATCAGACCAAGCTGCCGCTCAGCTGGTCGAGATACTTAAAACCGGGATCAAGGTCCTGTAGGAGAGACTGATATGGATATTCTGATCGTGGCCGAACACCGTCAGGGTGAATTACACCGCATGACGCTTGAAGCCGTCACCGCGGCACAGGCCTTTGCCGTTGAACTGAAGCTGAGCAGCGCCGCGCTGGTCCTGGGTGATGACGTCGATGCGGTACGCGCTACGTTGGCGGCGCTGGACCTGGGCGAAGTGTTGGTGGCACAGCACGAGCGGCTACGTGACTACAGCAGTGAAGCTTATACCGACGCGCTGTGCCAGGTGATCGAACGGGAGCAACCCGCATGGGTGTTCCTGGCTCACACCTACCAGGCCCGTGATTTCCTGCCGCGCGTCAGCGGCAGGATGGGCCTGCCCTTGCTCAGTGATATTATCGCCTACCGCAGTGGCGGGGAACGCCCGGTGTTCATCAAGCAGGTCTACAGTGGCCGACTGTCTGCGGAGCTGGTGAGTACAGTGTCAGTCGGCCAATGCCTGGTCAGTTTTCAGGCGGCGGCCTATGCCGCCGACAGTGTGCGCGCCGGCAGCGCCGCAGTGCGCGACTTCGCGCTGGAGCTGACGGCGCCAGTGGTGGGTATCCAGGCGGAAGCCCCGTTCCAGGAAAGTGCTGAAGCCGTCGATCTGGCCGGTGCCGACCTGATCGTCAGCGTCGGACGCGGTCTCGGCAGCGAGGAAAACCTCGGCGTCATAAAACAGCTGGCCAGCGCACTGGGTGCGGAACTCGCCTGTTCACGTCCCGTGGTGGACGCCGGCTGGATGGCGGCCTCCCGCCAAGTCGGCAGTTCGGGGCAGACGGTCAGTCCCAAACTTTATCTGGCCCTGGGCATATCAGGTGCCGCCCAGCACTTGGTCGGCATGAAGGGGGCGAAACATATCATCGCCATCAACAAAGACGCTGAGGCCCCCATCTTCGACGTTGCCGACTATGGTATTGTCGCCGACCTGATGGACGTAGCCCCGCGGCTGACCGAGGCACTGAAGGCACAGTGATGCCTGATTGCAAGACTTACAAGGAGGCTGTCGGATTTAACACTGTTTGGCTGCAAATCCCTGGATGGCGATCAACTCAGCTTATCGAACTCGTTAAATAGGTCCACTATTCGCCTCGTTCAATAAGTTGATTTGATTCGCCCCCAGTGATTTTCGCTTCAAACGGATAAACCCGACAGCCTCCTATCGCGCGTTATTTCTCCATCGCCTCGTACACCAGTTCCGCGATGTCACGGGTTTCCAGTGTGTCGATGGCCAGCTCCTTTACACCGTCGGACAACATGGTCGAACAGAATGGACAGGCGGTGCTGATCAGGTCGGCGACCGTCGCTTGGGCTTCTCGGGTGCGGGTTTGGTTGATACGTGAGCCCAGGCTCTCTTCCAGCCACATGCGCGAACCGCCCGCACCGCAACAGAAGCTGTTTTTACCGTGCCGCTCCATCTCCACGACCTCGCTGCCGGGAATGGCGGCCAGGATTTCCCGCGGCGTGTCAAGAATGTCGTTATAGCGTCCCAGGAAACAGGAATCATGGTAAGTGATCTTCTGTGCAGGCTGTTGCTTCAGCCTGATCCGGTCTTCTTTCAGCAGTCGGTGGATGACCTGCGTATGGTGTTCCACCGAAATGTCGTAGCGTAACGGACTGCCGTCTTCCGCCACCCCCAGTGCGGCGAATTTACGGTACTCTTTCTTCAGCGTGTTCAGGCCGTGCGGGCAGGTCACCACCGCTTTGCGCACGCCGTAGCGCGCGAAGCTTTCGAGGTTTTTGCCGGCGAGCGTCTGGAACAGGTACTCGTTACCCGCCCGTAGCGCGCTGTCGCCGCAGCACACCTCCTCCGGGCCGAGGATGCCGACCTTGTAGCCGGCCTGCTTGAGGATGCGCATGAAGGCAATGGCGGTACGCTGATTGCGCTTGTCGTAGGCCGCGGCGCAGCCGGCGAAATACAGATAATCGACGTCCGGGTCCTCCGCCAATGTCTTGAAGCCAAGGTCGTCCGGCAGCCAGTCGCCGCGTTTAGCGAAGGCGAAACCATAGGGATTGCCATTGTTTTCCAGGTTGACGAAGGTGCGCTGTAGCTCGGGGGCCATCTCCCCTTCCATCAGCACCCGGGCTCGCCGCAGTTCCAGCACCTTCGGCACCTGTTCGATATTGACCGGGCACACCTCCATGCAGGCGGCGCAGTTGGTACAGGACCAGATCTCGTCCAGTTGCACATAATTGCCGACCAGAGGTTTGTTGTCGCCGCCGCCGGCCAATGCCTGCAGGCTGCCCTGAATAGCGTTGACCAGTAGTTTGGGTGACAGCGGCTTGTCGGTCAGCCAGGCGGGACAGTGGTCCTGGCAGCGTCCGCAGCGGGTGCAGGCATCCACGTCCAACAGCTGTTTCCAGCTGAAGTCGGTCACCGTGGTGGCGCCGAAAGTGTCGGCCGTCTCGAACTCGTCGGGCCTGATCAGCGTGCTGCTGTATAGCGTCGCGGGACATTCGTTATCCAGCCGACCGAAATAGATGTTAAGCGTGGCAATGACGATATGTCCGAGCTTGCCGCTGGCGACCAGGCCGATAAAACCAAACGAGGCCAGCATGTGCAGCCACCAGTTACCATAGTGCAAGGCCCGCAGCGTCTCCGCGCCCAACGGTGTCAAGGCCTGCGCCAGCATGAAACCGACCGGCGAGAACACCTCGAAGGGCGGAAAGCCGGTGATGGCGATCCGCATCGCCTCACTGAAAAAACCTGTGACCACGATCAGCGCCAGCAGCAGCAGGGCCAACGTGTCGGTCGGCCGGGTATCGAGGCGTCCGGGCCGGACGATATAGCGCCGGTAGGCCGCCAGGCCCAACCCACCCAACAACGCTAGGCCGAACAGGTCGGCGAGCAGCGACCAGATTAGGTAGAAATTGCCATAGATGAAGCGAACATCGAACAGCGGCGCGCTGATGTCCTCCTGCAGGACGATCATGCCGGTGACAAAGGTGAGCGCTACGAAACCATAGAACAGGCTGGCGTGCATGAGGCCCGTATAACCTTCCCGCATGACTTTCGCTTGCAGCAGCACGTATTTCACCACGAGGTGCAGTCGGCGCAGTGGATGATCGCTGCAAGCCTCCGACTGACCCTTGCGCCACAGCCTGATGCGGACCCACAGTGTGTAGCCGAGGAATAGCAGTGAGGCCAGCAGGAACAGGTAGACCCCCCAGCGCATGAAGCCATGCGGCCCACCTACATTGAAAAATAGTTCGCGGCTGATCGCGGTGGGTGGCAAATCGTACAGTCCGGCTGGTTCCATACTGGCCTCGCAGAATCGTTGTACCTACGACCGCATCATGAACAGCCGTGAACGGATACTTACACCAAAGAGTAACTGCCCAGGCGAATTTGAGCCATTATTCTGTATCAACCACAAGGCTCAAACAGCATCCAATTTACTGAAAACAGGATAATACTTGATGCCATGTTATCTTGACCCCGTTTTTCGTTTCTTTTTCTTGCGTTCAAACAAGCGCTATATCCCGTGAAACAGTCGGCTGTTATACAGATCATTCGCAGAATCGACCAATCGTAGCCGGGGTCGCAACCCGGATGGAAGGGATTGATCACGTCCATCCGCTCCAATCCAGCAGGTACGGCGGTACTCGGCGTCAGCCAGGTCAGGCTCTGCCCTTTCTGCAGCCATTTGCTACCCATCGCCATTCAAAGCCGACATATCCACGCCGGCAGAGATAAGGTAGTCACGCAGGTGGTGGATATCCTGCTTGCTGTATGTGCTGCTGTGGTGGGGACGATGCAAAGTGCCTTCCACTCCATTCAGGGTAATCCGCATGCGCGCGCCGTGGCCCGCCTGGATGTCGGCGCCAAGATGTCGCAGCAGTGATTCAATGTCCCGCCAATGGATATTGCCACCGGCTGGCCCCTGGAGGATCGCATGCAGGATGCGTGAATGTTTTTGACTCATAGCGACTGAGTATAAAACAGTGTTGGTTGTTGCGCAGACTTGGTGATGCGAAACACGCTGTCAAATATCGAGAAGGCCTCAAGTTCCCCCCCCTATTGACGCTAAACCCCTCAGTTGTCCGGTTTTTACTAAAAAGAAGCGTCTCATGAAGGTCAATCTTCCAGTTACTGATAACGAGCGGGTCATGCGGGACGGTCAGACGATCGTCTCCAAGACAGATTTGAAGGGGATCATCACCTTTGCCAACCAGGATTTTATCGATATCAGTGGCTTCACTGAAGCTGAGCTGATCGGAAAAAATCACAACATCGTTCGTCATCCGGATGTGCCGTCCGGCGCGTTCGGGGATCTGTGGCAGACCCTCAAGGCAGGGCGTCCCTGGACGGGAATTGTAAAAAACCGCTGCAAAAACGGTGACTTCTACTGGGTGGAAGCCAACGTAGCCCCCATTTTTGAAGAGGGTGAGATTGCCGGTTATCTTTCGGTGCGCAACAAACCCAGCCGAGAGCAGATCTCGGCAGCGGAAACCGTCTACAAACTGGCGGCGGAAGGCAAGGTCAGCCTCCGAGAGGGGAGTGTAATCCGCTCGCCCTGGCGCGATCGGCTCAATCTGTTTCGCCGTTTCAGCATTTTGAAGAAGCTGATGGTGGTTTCGGCCATTCCCGTTATTGCGGTCATCCTGTTTGCTTCCGTTTTGATTCTGGACAGATGGCAGGCGCTGCAAGTGGTGGAGACGGAGCAGTTCGGCGCGGAACACCTGAGCCATCTGAAGCAGACCCTGCTGCACATTGCGGACCACCGCAGTCGAAGTACCGCGTTCCTGTCCGGTGATGACGGGGCCGGTGAGAACCTAGAGGCGTTGGATAATCAGATTTCGGAAGATCTCGTCAAGATCCGGCAACTTATCGTACGGCATCATAACCGCTTCCAGTTGGAGGAAAATCTGGAGGGGCTGGAAAGTTACTGGGAAGAGATTCGCGAAGGGTATAGAGATCATGACCCGGCTGAGAATGTCTTCCTGCATACTGAACTCCAGTCTGACCTGATGCAGATGTTCCGCCTGCTGGGCAAGCATTCCGGGCTGAAGCAGGATCCAAATGTGAACACTCAGAATTGGAGTGTCCTGCTCATCGAACTGCTGCCGCAGATGGCGGATTTTCTGAGTCAATCTCAATCCATCGTAACGGCACTGCAGGCAAGTGGGGAGTTGGATGAAGAGAGTGAATCCGGACTGACCAATATTTTCTACAGCTTGACGATCCTGGATGAGCGATTCAGAAGGTTGCTGGAGGAGACGGCAGCGAACACCCTCGGACTGGAAGAGAAAACAGCGACACCTTTTGGTGAGTACAAGTACGCATCCTCAGGGCTTCTGCCGGCAATGCAGGAGCTCATGGCGAACAAGATGCTGACAGGTGAGGAGTCGGGCGTCACGCCGGAGGATTTTTCCAGCCGCTCGGTGCAAGGGATAGATGGCCTTTTACAACTGTTCGATATCGGCATCGAGCAGATTTATGCGGGCCTGAGTTTGCGTGAGCAGGAGGCGTTGAAGGTTGTTTATATCGCAGTGGGCGCAGCGCTGTTCATCGTGCTTGCCACAATTCTCATCAGCTATATCCTGTTGCGCAGAAGCGTGGCCATTCCACTTCAGGAGACGCTGAAGATTTTTCGCCGTATCAGTTCCGGTGAATATCACAACAGGATTGAGCCAACATCGGAAGATGAGATCAACAATGTGCTGCGCGGCCTGAAGGCAATGCAGATCAAGCTCGGTTCCGATATCACAGAGGCCGAACGCCGGGCAGACGAGGCCCTGCGGATCCAGACAGCGCTGGACAATGTCTCCAGCTGCGTGATGGTTTCTGACAGGGATCACAACATCATCTACACCAACAGGGCCGTTCAGAAACTGTTCCATGATGTTGAGGAGGAGGTCCAGAGGGCGCTCCCTGATTTTTCCGCCGAGCTTATCATCGGCTCAAGTCTCGACAGTTTCCACAAACATCCGGAGCAGCAACGCCAGTTACTTGACCAGTTGACCACCACAGACCGATCCCGGATCAACATCGGCAGTCGTATCTTTGACCTTGCAACCAGCCCGGTCATGGATGATGAGGGAGAGCGACAGGGTACTGCGACCGAGTGGAGTGATGTGACCGAGCAGGTCCAGGTGGAAGAGGAAGTGGCCGCTGTGGTGGAAGGTGTGGTGCAGGGAGAACTGCAACAGCACATCGATCTTGAAGCTAAACACGGATTCATGAGGAACCTTGGTACAGGTATCAACAAGCTTACCCAGGTTGTAGCTGAGAGCGTCTCAGAGATGGAGGGGGTTCTCGGGTCTCTTTCCGATGGTGATCTGACCCGAAAGCTCAGTGAAGAGAGTGAGGGGGCTTTTGGGCGTTTGGCCGAAGCGGCAAACCGGACGGTGGACAAGCTCAGAAACATGGTTCAGGAGATCCAATCCTCCGCAGATGCCATCACGCAATCCACCTCAGAGATCGCCTCAGGTAGTACGGAGATGTCCCGGCGTGCAGAAACACAGGCCTCAAGCCTGGAAGAGACTGCTGCCAGCATGGAAGAGTTGACCGGCACGGTGCAGCAAAATGCTGAAAACGCCTCTGTCGCCAATCAACTGGCAATTGCGGGCAGAGGTGTCGGTGAACAGGGCGGCGAGGTGGTGACCCGAACTGTCCAGGCGATGGAAGAGATTAGTCAGTCAAGTGCCAAAATTGCCGACATCATTGGAGTTATCGATGAGATCGCGTTCCAGACCAATCTACTGGCACTCAATGCTTCTGTGGAGGCTGCGCGTGCGGGAGAAAAAGGGCGTGGTTTTGCCGTGGTGGCAACTGAGGTGAGAAATCTGGCTCAACGCAGCGCCACTGCTGCCGGGGAGATCAAGATGCTTATTCAGGATAGTGAAGAAAAAGTGGCAACAGGCTCCGATCTGGTCAACAAGTCAGGAGAAACCCTGAGAGAGATGATTGACGCCATGAAAAAGGTCGGCGATGTGGTCTCCGAGATAGCGGCTGCCAGTTCGGAGCAGGCGGAGGGCATCCGGCAGGTAAACCAGGCCGTAATCCAGCTGGACGACAGCACGCAACAGAATGCGGCGCTGAGTGAAGAGACTACGGCGGCCAGCCAATCCCTTGATGACCAAGCCAGGCGGATGGTGGAGCTGGTAAGCAATTTCACCCTGCCTGAGAAATAATCCGGTAGTGTGATCCTGATGTATTTGTCCCTAAAGTTATGATGGGTATAGCCGATACACTTCCTAGATATTTCTGGGAACATAACGTGATTATGCGCGGAGAAGGCAAGATGAAAAGAGGATTTTTAGCGCTAATTGGGTTACTTGCCAGCATTTCCATTATGGCAGGTACCATCAACTACGAAGGCTCCTCCACAATCGGAAAATTCATATCCGATGCCGACAAGGTCTACGTGGGATCTTCGTTCAAGGTCAATGATGATAGCGAAAGCCTGGGTGGTGAGCAGTGTGCCACTTGGGATACCTGTGAACTGGGCGGAGTCGCTCGCATGGTCGATCACAGTGCGCTGGAACAGGGCGTTCAGGCGGTGATGATCGGCAAAGACGCTATTGCCGCGGTGGTCAATATACGCAACCCGGTGACCCAGCTTTCCAAAATGCAACTCAGAGATGTGTTTAGCGGGAAGATTAAAAACTGGAAAGAGCTGGGAGGGGAAGATCTGATGATCAAGCCCTATATCGTCAAACCCGCATCCGCAACCCGTCATGTGTTCCAGAATAAAGTGATGGGTGGCGTCGAGTATTCTGGGACGGCAGTGGTCTCTCCCGACAGAAAAATCGTTGCCCGGGTAATTCATGAACGGGGCGCCATTGGTCAGATCAGTCTGGCCTTTCTCAAGAGCATCAAAAGGATTGCCATAATCGCTGTCGATGGTGAAAAGCCGGCATTGGATAATCCCAACTACCCGGTTACCCGTGAACTCAATCTGGTCACCCACGGCGAGCCTACGGGTGAGATCAGAAAATTCATTGACTGGACGCTCTCGCCCGAGGGACAGGATGTGGTAAAGCAGCGGTTTGTCGGAGTGAAATGAGAAAGTTCCGGGCTTAGCGTAAGCATGCCCAGTGCTGTTTGGCAGTGGGATGATTTAGATACTCAAGGAGTGAGAAAAATTACCTTGAGATAACCATGCAAATCAAAACCAAAGTGATCATCGGCGCCGCGCTGTTTGCGGCAATCCCGGTATTGGGCGCCAGTACGCTTATCGGATGGCTCGCCATTTCCAGTGGCAAGGTTGCCCTTGAGGAACAGGCAACCCATCAGATCCTCGCCGTTCGGGACAGTAAAAAGGCGCAGATAGAGGACTATCTTGGGATGATCCGCGCCCAGGCCCAGACCTTCTCCAATGATCAGATGGTTGTGGATGCCATGTTGGGTTTGGGGGATGCCTATCTCAATTTTCATGGTGAGTTTGCTGAGCAGGAGCCTGACTTCTACCAGAATCAGCTATTGAGCTACTACAAGAACGATTTTTCCACCGAATTTCAGAATCGTAATGGTGGAGAAGCCCCGGCTATCGATGTGTATATGAAAGGGCTGGATGAAACAGCCATTGCAATCCAGTATCAGTACCTCAAGGTAAATCCCAATCCACTGGGAGAAAAAGAGAGATGGAGCGACCCGGAAGATGACACGCTCTACGGACAGATTCATAGTCTTTACCACTCCAAGTTGCGGGATTTCCAGGAAAAGTTTGGCTATTACGACATTTTTTTGGTCGAACCGGATAGCGGGAATATTGTCTATACCGTCTTTAAGGAGGTCGATTTTGGCACCTCTCTGATCACCGGTCCTCACGCAGATTCTGGTCTGGGGGAAGCCTTCAGGTCGGCCATGAAGGCGGAAAAACCTGACGATGTCAGCATCATTGATTTTAAACCTTATGCTCCATCCTATGGTGACCAGGCTGCTTTCATCTCGTCTCCTGTTTTTGACGATGAGAACCGTGTTGGTGTACTCATCTTTCAGATGCCGGTAGACAGGCTGAACGGCATCATGACCAGCGGTGGCAAGTGGCAGGAGGTCGGCCAGGGTAAAACAGGTGAGACCTACCTGGTTGGTAAGGATCTGACTGCGCGTAGTATCAGCCGATTCATGGTGGAATCTCCGGACAGTTACCTTGCACTGCTGGAAAATATTGGAGTTACGCAAGGGATTACCGATGCAATCAGTGCCAAGGGCACCAGCGCAGGGATACAGCAGATTGATACCCCCGCAACCTCGGCTTCGAGCCGGGGTGAGAGTGGTGTAAGTATTTTTGATGGTTATCGTGGAACACCGGTGCTCTCAGCCTATGCTCCATTGAACGTTGCCGGACTCGACTGGTCAATCATCAGCGAAATAGAGACCGATGAAGCATTTTCATCGGCCGCGACCCTGAGCCGGGATATTATTAACTACGCTATTGCTATTTTGGCAATTGCTTTGGCTGGCTCCATTTTGGTTGGATGGTTCTTCGCCCACAGAGGGACAATCCCTATTCGAAGACTTAACGCTACCATCAACGATATTGAGAAAAATGCCAGCCTGGTTGAACGCTGTGACGATGCAGGCAACGATGAGATCAGTCAGATGGCTGAGTCGGTCAACCGTATGCTCTCCCGCTTTCAGAACAGTGTCAGACAGGTATCGGACGCCACCAACCAGATGAGTGGGTCATCCAGGGAACTGCAGGGGGTGACCAGTGAATCCCAGTCAATCAATCTTGAGCAACAGAGCCAGATTGAGCAGATAGCGACTGCCATTACCGAGATGGCGGCAACTGTCCGGGAAGTGGCATCGAATGCAGCAGCCACTGCAACGGCAGCTGGTGAGGCAGACGCAGCCTCGGATGAAGGCAGAAAGATTATCGAGCAGGCACTGGGCACTATTGATGGTGTGGCAGGCCAGGTTGATGCTGCTGCATCCGTCATCCAAAAACTGGAAGTTGACAGTCAGAGCATCGGCAATATTTTAAAAGTGATTCAAGGGGTCGCGGAACAGACCAATCTGTTGGCGTTAAACGCAGCCATTGAAGCGGCAAGGGCGGGAGAGCAAGGGCGTGGATTTGCCGTCGTGGCAGATGAGGTGCGCGCACTGGCAGGCCGAACTCAAAGCTCTATTCACGAAATCGAAGAGACAATCGAAGACCTTCAAAAGCACTCAAGCCAGGCTGTCGAGGCGATGAAAATCAGTCAGCAAGGTGTGCAGGCGACGGTGGAACAGGCAAAGGAGGCAGGAGTATCTCTCGGATCTATTACACAATCGGTGGATACCATCACTGATATGGCAACTCAGATAGCCACTGCCACGCATCAACAGAGTGCAGTTGCTGAAGAGATCAGTCGCAATGCCGAGGGAATTGCCGGAACGGCACAAAAGAGTCTAAAGAGTTCAGAGCAGGTAGCCGCCGCCAGTGATAGCCTGAATCATCTCTCTGTTCAACTGAAGGAACTGGTTGCACAGTTTAAGATATAGATAAATCATCAGAGATCCACAAACTGCAGGGTGCGCCTTACACACCCTGTATATCCAAAGTTCATTCGGATGTTGTTATCTCTTCTGGCTTTCCGAATATATAGCCCTGCCCATAGTCAACGCCGAGTTTAATCAGCAAATCCAGCACTCCATCCGTTTCCACATACTCAGCAATGGTCTTAGTGCCGGTTGAGCGTGCGACGTCACGAATGGCGGTAACGATGACGTAATCCAGTTTGTTGCCCTCAATTTCCCGGATAAATGAGCCGTCTATCTTCAGGTAGTCGACATGCAGTCTCTTTAAATACTCAAAAGATGCGGTGCCGGTGCCGAAGTCATCAAGGGCGACGGAGCACCCCATCTCTCTGAGTTGACTGAAGAAGTGGGCTGCCTGCTTGAGATCACTCAAGGCTACGGTCTCGGTGATCTCGAAGCAGATCTTCTTTGCCTCGACATTGGTGTTTTTCAGCTCTTCAAGGATATATTCAGGAAAAGCCATGTCGTTGATCGACTGTCCTGAAAGATTGATGGCGCATATTGTTTCCGGCTGCCTGAGTATTGGGTCATTTTCAATAAGATGCAGTGCTTTGGATACGACCCAACGGTCAACTTCAGGCATCAGATTGAAAGCTTCGGCATATGGCATAAAGATGCATGGTTCGACCAGAGATCCATCGTCAGCTACCAGGCGTAACAGTATTTCAACGTGCTGCATGGTATTGTTATTCTTGACTGCAGCCTGTTTCTCATTGAGCGAAACGATGGGTTGATATAGAAGCCTGAATTGATCATCGGCAAGTGCCTGCTGGAGTTTACCCATCCATTTGGCCCGAATCTCACGATCCTTGAGTACGCCGTCATCCATTGGGTCGATGCTGGTCAGGCCACGCTCACCTTTTGACAGCCTGTTGACGTGGGCGCTTGCCAGTTCGAGCAGATGGTGTGGTGAGTCAAAATGGCTGGTGATAGGTAACAGGCAGGCCTTGGGTATTATGCTGAACTGCTTTTTCTCCCATTCAAACCGGTAGGGTTCGGGATTGTTTAACCATGTATGAGCACTTTTCGGCAGAGCGCCTTTTTCCTTTGATATAAAGGCAAATTCACCTGCGCCTATACGAAATATTTCGCAATTCGATGACAATATTTTGTTCAAATGCAAGCCGAAACGTTTGATCAGCATATTGCGACCGGAGACGCCATAGTGGTGACGCATCTCCTCATATTGGTCGATCTCCAGATATCCCAACTCGGGTTTGACGCCGGCGTCACCTTTCATCAGAGATTCCAACCGATCTTTCAGTGCTCTGGTATTCAGCAGGCCACTCAACGGATCATGGGTGGCGGCGTATCTAAGACGGCTTGTCTCCAATCGTCGCTCCAAAGTGACGACAGCAACACTGTAGGTTAAAAGAGAGATGGTGATAATAAAGGTCAGGAGTGCGATGTACTCCTGCTCAGTAATAGGTATGGGCGTGCCGCCAAAGCCGAATGCATAGAAGCTGAATATACCGAAACAGGTAAGAAAAACTGCAACGCTGGAGAAGGTGACTCCCAGGCGATAGGCGCTCCAGGCCAGAAGCGGAAAAAGGATGAACAGTTGGTCAGAAATCCCGGCATAGAGATAAGACTCTCCCCAGAGAAATGTCGAAAGAATGTTCAGGCTGAATAGGGAGAGCCATAAGATTTTTTCGCGGCCGTTCTTTGGGTAGACGGCATAGTCACCATGGTAGAGCATGCTGAAATTTCGGCCGGCAAGAAAAATAACCGGGGTTAGCAGCAAAGCGCCAAAAGCTTCTCCCTGCCAGTAGAGGAAGAGAAAAATTCTGATGTCCTGGTCAGGGTCGACAAGCCCGGCAGGAACCACCATCGGCAGATCCAGCAGTGTATGAATCAGAGGAGCCAGTACAACACCGAAGCCGAAGAAGGTAAGCAGTGACTTGAGTGGCGCCTTCATGAGTACTTCCGGGATGAAGAGTCTCAGTCCCCAGAGGGCAAAATAGACGGAAAAGATCCAGGTTGTCGTTGTCCAGAGTGCAACCCAGAGTTCCAGGTTGTGGAGTGTTGTGTAATAGATGAACAGGCCGGCAAAGGCGCCTATCAATGCCCTGTTGCCGTATCTCCACGCAATTCCAAGACCAACGCCGGCCGGGAGAAAAAACATGGACTCTTCCCGACCGGAAAAGTGGAAGGGTTGGGAGAGTGCTGTAGCCAGAAACAGTGTTACCGAGACTGATATCTGGAAGATAAGTGACTTTATGAATGGCATGACCAGCCGATTATAGAGCGAATTGGCATAGGGTGCCTGCTCTCTTGTAAAATTCTATCCACAGAGAGGAGGTGTGACATTATTGTGGAGGGCGCTTGAGATTGGTTATGGTCAGTAGAGTGTCTCAGTGTTCTCTGGGAAATATGCATTGAGTGTCAGTTCTGAACTGTTACATAATAATCAGGTAGGCGGTCTCCTTTGGGTCAGAAAAGGTATGACAGAAAAAGCGGAACAGCTGGAGAATCGCTACAATTATCCGGTTGAGGCAACGATTGACGTAATTGGTGGAAAATGGATGATTATTATCATTCACCATCTTCTAAGTGGGACCAAGCGTTTTGGTGAGCTGCGGTGTTTGATACCCCAGGACACTCAGAGAATGCTGACTTCTCAGTTGCGGGAACTCGAAAAGGATGGCGTCGTGCATAGGGAAGTCTATCCCCAGGTTCCTCCCAAAGTAGAGTATTAGCTTACTGAGTTGGGAGGGACCCTGGAGCCTGTTTTGTGGGTCATGCACGACTGGGGAAAAGGCTTCATGGACCAAAGCTGACTCGGAAGAAAACGAGGAGTTTTAGATAAACCAGACTCAATGCTCAGGAAAAACAACATGACAGACGTAAAACAGATTTCACCCACGATATGTGTAGATGATCCGACCGCCTGTCGAGATTTCTATGTGCAGTACTTCAATGCAAAAGTGGTCTTTGATGCGGGATGGTATATCAATGTCAGAATCGGAAAGGGTGAACTGTGTTTCATGAAGCCGCAGAGACCGGAGCAGCCGCTGTTTGCCGGAGAGGGTCTCATGTACAATCTTGAAGTTGATGATGTTGACGGTGAGTGCCAACGTTTAGCGGGACTTGGTCTTGCTGCTGTTATGCCACTTGAAGATCACCCCTGGGGAGACAGAGGATTCAGCATTGTCGATCCCAATGGTATTGCACTATACATCTACACTCCCAGGGAGCCGGCGCCTGAGTTCAAGCAGTATTACAAGTAGGCTGAACCTATCTGGTGTCCATCTGGAAACCAATAACCGTAGCCCGGATGGAGCTTGCGTAATCCGGGAGCAGACTATGAATCAGACACTTATCTTCCCGGATTCCGCTGCGCTTCATCCGGGCTACAATTACTCATCTGTTTCCAGATAGACACTATTCAGTAACTACAGCAACAAAGAGTAACCCAGTCCCAATACAGCGCATGCGCCAATAACCTGAACAATACCCGCCTTGTACTTAAACAGCGCTACGAACGCAGCTGCACCTATCAAGGCTGAAAACCATTCAAATGTCGCCTCAAATCCTTGAGGCCAAAGCACATGGTAGGCGAAAAAAGCAGCAAGATTGAGCACGACACCCACCACGGCAGCGGTAATGCCGGTCAGAGGTGCGGTGAATTTAACATCATCTCTGGTCGCCTCAACCGCCGGTCCGCCAAGCAGGATGAAAAGAAAGGAGGGTAGAAAAGTGAAGAGCGTGGCAATGCCTGCGCCGGCAGCACCGGCTAATGGAAGCATCTCAGGCCCAAAAATCTCTTTGGTCCAGCCGCCGACAAAACCAACAAATGCAACAACCATGATGAGTGGGCCAGGGGTGGTTTCGCCCAGCGCGAGACCATCGATCATTTGAGTCCCGCTTAACCATGCATATTGCTCGACACCACCTTGATAGACATAAGGCAAGACTGCATAGGCACCGCCAAAGGTGACCAGTGCTGCTTTGGTAAAGAACCAGCCCATTTGCGTGAGCGTCCCCTCCCAGCCATATGTCGTGACCAGCATGGCCATGGCTGCTCCCCCAATGAAAACCCCGACCAGGGAGAATGTGATGAACCGGCTCCACTTAAATCGTGCATGCTCTGGAGCAGGGGTGTCATCATCAATAAGTGCGGGGCCGTAGGAATCCTTGGATTCTCCATGATGTCCGCCCGCTTTGAATTTGTCCGGTGCGAAATGTGAACCGACATAGCCGATGATACCCGCCATCAGGACGATATAGGGGAAAGGCACATCAAAGGCAAAAATTGCGATGAACGCCAGTACTGCCATGGCGCGCAGTACATTGTTCTTCAATGCCCTGGAACCGATGCGGTAGGCTGCAAAAACCACGATCGCCGTTACAGCGGGTTTAATGCCATACAAAATACCCTCCACTGCAGGCACGTCACCGTAAGCCAGATAGATCCATGTCAGACCAATGAGGATGAATAGTGACGGCAGGACAAATAACACACCGGCAGCAATGCCTCCCCAAACACCATGCATCAACCAGCCGATATAGGTCGCCAATTGCTGCGCTTCCGGTCCAGGCAGCACCATGGTGTAATTCAGCGCATGTAAAAATCGATGTTCTGAAAGCCATCTGCGCTTCTCTACCAGTTCCTGATGCATCATGCTGATTTGGCCTGCTGGACCGCCAAAGCTGATAAAGCCCAGCTTGAGCCAATAGATCAAGGCCTCAATAAATGGTACGGGTTGTGGTTTGTCTGTGACTTCAGGTGGAGTTGTTGGCACTTGTTGAATGCTCGTGTGTTGGGTCTGGAGATAACCTGTAGGATGCCGGCATGCTTACCAGCATCCTACAATTCTGATAGACCCACATAGATTATGCCAAATAGTGACCGTCTTTTTTTGAGCGCACAAGCGTATCAGAAACCTGTTCCGTTTGATTTACATCAGCATCCTGAACTCACGAAACCAGCGTGCAAGTGATTCGTGGTAGTGGTGCGCCGCGTACTTCGGACCATTGTAGTAGCGTGCCAGTCTGTGAAAGTCATCCCCGGTCGGATTGCTCTTTCTAACTACAACCTCTTTTTTGCTTAGAAATCGCGCCACGAACTCTACTTGACGAATTGCTGGAGCGGTAAAGAGCTCGGTTGCATTTTGCGCCCCCACACGCTTGTAGTTGGCGCCCATTACCTGACCCAGTCCCATGCTCATGGACTGCATGCGAAGCTCTTCCAGTCCGGTATTTGGTTGTTGCCGGTTAAGACGGGACAGATAGTGCTGCTCAAATCTTGGGCGGATGATGCCGGCCGTCTCCTGACGGATGATTGAGAGGATCCATTCCGGTCTGACCAATGTCCCGGTTTCATCTGTAAGTGCCTCGGAGACCGATGCTGCCATTGCGCCGTAACGCTCAAGTATCTTGCGGCAATTGAGATATGCGCGTTTATGCAGGGCATTGAGATGGAAGATGGCGTCATCGAAATTACCGGTCATCACCTGTGTGGAATCGGCCCGTGCAATCGCCGTTTTGAGCATTTTTTCCAGTGTGCTGGATGTTAACCTGGCGTCGGGGATTGCGCTGATCAGCGTCCTGGCAGTATTCCATTTGCAGGGATAGCAGAGGGTGTCGCGGTTAATGGTGCGGGTGAGACGGTTTTCCACCTGAAACTGCGCCACGGCCCGGTTGGTGCCGCGCCCGAAATCCCCATCGATAGCGAAGGCGCCGTTGGATGATGTGGAGTAGCCAAGGAAAATCAACAATCTTTGCACGGCTTTGATGCCCGCCTCCCCAGCGGATTTGCGTGTCAGCGTGGTGTCTCCAGAGAGAAAACGTGCCAGGTCGGCGCGCCAGATGGCGTCGTCGTTGTCCGGGTGGGTGGTAATCCGTTTTACGCGCTTGTGGTTAATGAGGTCTTTGAGTGACATGTTTCCTCCTTGGCGTGTCAACAGTGTGGGTGTTCAGATGGTGATTGCAGGGTTTCCTAAAAGAGTATAGCTGCTACAGCCGCCAGCAAATAAAGCCAACAACATGCCGGGTTCGTAGGCCTGATCAAGCCTGCGGATCAGGCAAAAGACTATTGTTGCAGCCGCACCTCATCAGCGGATGGAGTTGGCGCACACTGCCAGCCCCAGCCTTCGAGTTTTTGCCTGAACTTGGCGGCCTTCTGTTCGCAGTAGCCGGTTTCGTTGTCGGCACTCCAGAGTATCTGCATCGAGTCGGGTTGCTCAGCCTCTTTGAAATAGCGCACCTCGCAGGGTGGAAGGCCGGTCTCCTGTTGATAGTGGATTTCGATACGCCGCTCAAGACCGTTGAGCTCGCACTGATAGATCTGATCTGCGGCGTTTGACTGGGTTGAAAAGGTGGTAATGAAAAATGCGGCTGCCACTGGCAGATACTGGCTAAAATACTTCTGCATTGCATGTTCTCCAAAAGTCTGGAAGGAGTTCCTATGTGGTCTGTCGAATAAGCCTCTATAATCGGGCGATTGCAAAGTTAATCGGCGGAACTGTGAGTCGGTCTGCGCCTACTGCGTGACCCGGTTCCGTTCGCCTCTTTCTTATCGAAACATAATTTGCCTGCCATGAAACTACATAGTTCCTCTCTGATCAGATATCTCTGCATTCTGCCCTTGCTCGGTTTGTTGCTGCCGCTACAGGGGTTAGCCGAAGAGCAGGAAGCGCCTGTCTCCGAAGTCACGGAATCTGCACCGGACAGCCTGCGTTCACCACGGGCGGTCATGGAGACCTTTCTGGGCGCCATGAATGACATCAAGCGGGGGGAGCCGGAGCGGATCAGCGATGCGCTGGAGACGCTGGATCTCACCTCGGTCAATGCCTTGGTGCGCACAGAGCGCGGTGTGGATCTGGCCTGGCTGCTGCTGGAGACAATGGATCGTACCCGGCTGGTCGATCTGCAGCGGATACCCGACAGGCATGAAGGAGAACCATGGGTCTTCCAACGTTATGCCAAAGGGGCGCTGCGTATCTCGCGCTACTCTGATGGCCGTTGGCTGTTCGACAATGAGACGATAGCCCGCCTGCCGGCAATCTGGGAGGAGGTCTCGGCACGCAGCAAGGTGGAAGGGTTGTCGGGTGATGACTCGGTGTTGCCCTGGCACCTGCGTATCCAAAATGCCATGCCGGCGCTGCTGAAAAAAACGGTTTTTCTGCTGGAGAACTGGCGCTGGCTGGGTATCTTTTTTATCGTCCTGTTTGGCGTGGTGGCGGACAAGCTGATCTCCCTGTTACTGCGCCGCCTGGTAAGCCGCTGGCGACGGGAAACCCGCCGACTGGCTTTCCGTGATATCTCCGAAGATATGCTGCGGCCCCTGGGATTGTTGGCGATGTCGGCGATCTGGTGGGTCGGTATTACACTGCTGGGCCTGCCTGAATCGACCATGCTGGTGCTGTTGGTGGCGGTCAAATTTCTTGCGGCCCTCTCCGGTGTCTGGGTTGCCTATCGACTGGTGGATCTGGTGGGCGGATGGCTCACCGAGCGGGCGATGCTGACCGAGACCCGCCTGGATGATGCGCTGGTGCCGTTGATTCCGCGAACCCTGAAGATATTCGTCACCGTGATCGGCGTGATCTTTATCGCGGACAATATGAATATCAATGTTTCGGGGCTGCTGGCAGGCCTCGGCCTTGGTGGCTTGGCCTTTGCATTGGCGGCCAAGGATATGGTGCAGAACCTCTTCGGATCGGTCACGATACTGCTTGATCGTACCTTCTCGGTGGGGGACTGGATCGTTGTCGACGGCAAGGAGGGCGCGGTCGAGCGCATCGGATTTCGCAGTACCCGCATTCGCACCTTCTACAACTCGGTGCTTACCGTGCCCAACTCCCTGTTCATCACTGTGAAGGTGGACAATATGGGGGAGCGACGCTACCGCCGTCTCTCCACCAAGCTGGGGCTGGCCTATGAAACGCCGCCGGAGAAGATCGACTCCTTTTGCGAAGGGGTGCGTGAACTGGTGCGCCAACACCCCTATATGCGAAAGGACTACTATCATGTCTACTTTAATGGATATGCCGACAGCGCCCTGGAAATATTGGTTTATGTCTTCTGGGAGACCCCGGACTGGGGTACCGAGTTGCGCGAACGGCACCGCTTTTTGCTGGACATTTTGCGACTGGCCCAAGGGCTGGGTGTGGAGTTTGCCTATCCAACGCAGACCCTCTACATGAAGCAGGAGGGGGAATCCGACGGCGGATCCGGATCCTCGACTTCCCGGAAGCAGGCCTTAGATGAAGGCAGGGAAATAGCACGGAATATCGTCTCAGAAACCACCGGTCTGGGAGAGCGGCCTCCACCGGTGAAGTTCTGACTGAACTTTTTAACAATCAGAATGCCGTAGCTGAAAACAAGGAGCAAATCATGAGGAATTTGAACATCCAACAGTTTTTGACCAGTCTTCTGCTGGTGATATCGATCTCTCCGGCTTGGGCGGAGGATAAGGACCCTACCTACGATCGGGTCACGCTCTCGGTGAGTGCAGAGACGAAGGTGGGCAATGATACGCTGGTGGCGGTGCTCTACTCCCAGAAGGAGGGGGCAAATACCACGAAGCTCGCGCGCGAGGTGAATCAGAACCTCGGCTGGGCCTTGGATATGACCAAGCAGACTGCTGATATCAAGGTCCAGACCCTGGACTACCGAACTGACCCGATCTATCGCAAACAGGTCCTTCAGGGCTGGCGGGTGAAGCAGTCGCTGCGGCTGGAGAGCCGGAACAGCGCAGCACTCAGTGACCTGATCGGAAAGTTGCAGAAGCGGCTGGCGGTGGAGTCGATCAGCTACCAGGTCTCGCCGGAGAAGCGCAAGTCATCTCAGGATGAACTGATTCAGCAGGCGCTGGCCGATTTCCGCGCTCGGGCCGAAATGGTTGCCAAAGCCTGGGAGCGTCCCGGCTACCGGCTGGTGCAGATCAATATCAATACTTCGGATCACACTCCAAGACCGAAGATGATGCGCATGGCTGCGATGGAGATGTCTGCGGACGCCATGCCGGCGCCTGCGATCGAGGCGGGTAGTCAGACAGTGCGCGTGAGCGTCAGCGGCGTGGTGGAACTGACGCCCTGAACGGCCTGCCGGAATGCCCGATCCGCTACGCTTGATCGGGCCTGCTTAGTGTCCATCCGGAAATCCAAATCTAACCACAAAGGACACGAAGAGCACGAAGGTAAAAGATTGATTAACCATGAATTTTCTTCGTGTTCTTCGTGCGCTTCGTGGTGAAAACAGTGTTTCCGGACGGGCACTACTTAGGCCGGTTCAAGCGCAGCGGAACCGGCAACTCCAACGGAAATTACTCCAACGTGAGAACCCGAATCGAGTCGGTACCGCCTTTCTTCTGACCTGATCCGGCGGTGGCGATGATAAGGTCGCCAGCCCCCACATAGCCCAGCCCACGAGCACGTTCCAGACCGTAGTCGAGTTTTGCCTGATCGTTGATCTCTCCCTCGAAACAGATGGGGAAGACGCCCCAATTGAGAGAGAGGCGGCGGGCTACGATACGGGAGCTGGTGATTGCCAGAATCGGGCAGTCAGGGCGGCGTCGGGAGACCATGCGCGAGGTGAAACCGGTTTCGGTGAGGCTGAAGATGGCGCGGGCATCCAGCTCTTGCGCCATGGTGGCGGAGGCAAGGCTGACCGCCTCCGTGACGATGTTCGAGCGGCTGCCCGCCACCCGCTGCAGATATCCGTACTCTTTCAGGTAGGACTCGGCGCGCAGGGCGATCTCTGCCATTGTGCGCACTGCCAGCACCGGATATTTTCCGGCAGCGGTCTCGCCGGAGAGCATGATTGCAGAGGTGCCGTCCAGGATGGCGTTGGCGACATCGGAGGCCTCGGCGCGGGTCGGTTTGGGGTTGCGCTGCATCGATGCGAGCATCTCGGTGGCGGTGATCACAGGTTTGCCTTGGCCGACGGTCATGTGGATGATCTTCTTCTGGGTGCCGGGCACGTCCGCCAATGGCAGCTCCACGCCCAAGTCGCCACGGGCCACCATCACGCCGTCAGCCGCCGCGACTATGCCCTCCAGGTTGTTGACCCCAGCACGATTCTCGATCTTGGCAATGATGGGGATCTTGACGCCATGGTCTGCCAACACCTCCCGCAGCAGGGTGACGTCTTCCTCGTGTTGTACAAAAGAGGCGGCGATATAGTCGACCTCATTCTCGGCGGCGAAGGTCATCTCCCGGATCACGTCGTCCCGATTCTCTGGGCTGACGGCACGCAGGGAGAGTTCGGTCTCCGGCAGATTGACGCTCTTCGTATCGCCCAGTCGTCCCCCGAGCACTACCCGACAGTGGATCTCATCTTCGTCGACCTGCTCTGAAATGAGTTCGATGTTGCCATCGTCGAGCAGGATTGGCGTACCCGCTCCGATCTCCTGGGGCAGCTTTTTGTAGGTGATCGAAACCCCTTCCTGGTTGCCGAGTCGACCATCGGTGAAGAGTGTGAAATGATCCCCTACCGTCAGATCGACCCAGCCCTCTTCAATACGGCCGGTGCGGATCTCGATGCCCCGGGTATCGATCATGGTGGCCACATTGATGCACAGCTTCTCAGCAGTCAGACGGATGCGTTTCAGTCGTTCCCTGTGCTCATTGTAACTACCGTGGGAGAGATTAAGACGGGCGACGCTCATGCCTGCCTGCATCATTGCTTCGAGGGTTTCGAGGGAGTCACAGGCAGGGCCTATGGTTGCAATGATCTTTGTTTTACGCAGGGGATTCTGGATTTCCATGATGGCGGTGGACCGGTTGAGTGCTGTCTTGTCACCGGTTGATGTGATCCATCTTGGGGTGCACCCTAAGACCGGTCGGGACGAATAGATTCAGCAGTAAGTGGAGAATTGAAACGAGCCATTATCCTCTGCCTCAATGCCGAGTGCCAGCTTTAGATTCAATCCTTAACCAGAGGGTAGGAGCGGTGCCCCGCCGCGATAGAGTGCGCAGTTATTTGTTGAGCGTTTTCAGCAACTCATCCACCGTGATCGTCTGAGTGTCAACGGCACCGGTCTGATTTGGCTGCTCTACCGGAAAGGTGCGATGGCCACTGATCATGCCGGAGATATCCGATCCGCTGCTGTTCGCATCGTGACTGAAGACTGCAAGTATGTGCAGCGGCACAAAGGTGGCGACGAAGAGATAGCTGATATGGTGCAGATCGTGAAGGCTGATGTTGGCAAAGAAGACTATCTCCTTCTGCAGCATCAGCCCGCTGGCGACAGAGAGTGTCAGGAACAGAAACAACAGCAGATAGAGTGGACCCCAGAGTGGATTGTGGGCAAACCACTTCGGTAACGGAGCGCGCCCCAGGGTGAGATAGAAGCGGAGGACCTCTGCGGCCTGCCTCAACCGATGTGCATTGGGTTCACAGTCTGTGATGTGATCGGTGCCGCGACCGAAGAAGAGCAGGTAGAACCTGAGCAGCAGGGCCGGGATCAGCAGGGCGCTGCAGAGAAAATGCAGATCCTGGGCATCCGTCTCCAGTGCCGGGGCGGCGCTGCTCAGCCAGCCGCTGAAAAGTAGACCTGTGACAGCAAGGGTAATTGCCCAGTGGGAGAGTCTCAGCCAGCGGCTCCAGATCCGCACTCGGGTAACCTGGGATGTTTCCACTAGTGCTCTACCAACGTGATAATTGCTGAACCCGTAATTATCATATTGATAGAGCTAAAGTTCGCAGCTGCCGCCCGGGCAACAACTGCCAGACGCGCAAGGGGGTTCACTACCGCTGTTACTGATGATGGCACCGCCGGTGATCAGTCTTTTGACCGTTGCATTGGCGGGTGTATCGCCGGTTTCGATGCCTGCCTTGTTGCAGAGCTCTCCCCATGTTGCGATACCCTCACTCATTTTGTGGGTGACTTCGATGGTGCGGCTGTTCGCTGAACAGAAATAATCATAAGTGGGCATAGGTTTACTCCTGAATGGAGTTCTATTGTTACAAAATTTCTATCTGTTTTCAGTTGATTGTTCCCCGTATCATCAAGTGCTCTATCCATCGAATCTTCAGCCAAATCATGTTACGCCAGAGAAAATCCAAACGGGAACGGAGAGAGTCGCGGGATCTTGCGTTGCTCCGTTACAGGAAACAGCGCAATCGAAACCTGTTGGCCAAACCCGGGGTACACGATTTCATCATTGTGATGGATGGCATGAAAGCGGGTTTCAATGTGGCGAAGATCTTTCGCAGCGCGGAGGCCTTTGGTGCGCATGAGGTACACTTGGTCGATCGCTGCCAGCCATGGAGAGCGAAGCGAAGGCTGGTAGTCCCCGGTAGCCGCGAGGCCGCACTGCTTACCCGGCGTGCCTTGCGCCAGAGGGGAAGCAAAGTAGGCATCC
>JAESPE010000054.1 GCA_016756835.1 gamma proteobacterium endosymbiont of Lamellibrachia anaximandri
CGGGACGGCCGGGGCACAAACAGGCTGTCGAAGGCCGAGTCGATTTTGGGGACTGGGATGTCCCAAAATCTTTCACGAGGTCGAAGACTCACTTGAAGAAGTTAGGTTGATCGGTCAGGTACCGGGCGATCTGCGCCTCCCGTTCCTCCAGGCTGGTATTGTCTGACTCTGAAGCATGTTGACTCATAGTTCGATTCTACCTTCGAAAACCGTGGCCGCCGGCCCGCTCATCAGTACCGGTTCACTCTCTTCCCGCCACTCTACCACAAGATCGCCGCCGGGGAGGCCGACCCGCACCTGCGGACTCAGCAATCCCTGAATGCGTCCGGCCACCACTGCGGCACAGGCGCCGGTACCGCAGGCCAGGGTTTCACCGGCGCCACGCTCAAAAACCCGCAACTTGATGTGGTCCGGGCTGACGATCTCCATGAAACCGGCATTGACGCGGTTGGGGAAGCGGGCATGGTGCTCGATCAGGGAGCCCAGCCGTTGAACCGGGGCCTGCACCACTGAATCGACCTGGATCACCGCATGAGGGTTTCCCATGGAGACGGCTGCGATGGTGAGTCTCTCCCCCCCGACTTCGAGGTCGTAGGTGGCGGCCTGTCTCTCTGCTTGAAAAGGGATCTTGGCAGGACTTAGCTGTGGCAGCCCCATGTTCACCTGCACCATTCCATCGGGCAGATGTTTGAGCAGAATCTGTCCTGCAGCGGTGCCGACAGGAATCTCTTTCTTGCTACTGAGTCCTTTGTCTCGGACGAAGTGGGCGAAACAGCGGGCGCCATTGCCGCACTGTTCAACCTCTGATCCGTCGGGATTGAAGATTCGATAGTGAAAATCGGTCGCCTTGTCCCGGGGGGATTCCACCAGCAGAATCTGGTCGCAGCCGATGCCGAAGCGTCGGTCGGCAATGAAGCGTAGTTGCTGCTGTGTGAATTCGACCTGCTGACTGATGGCGTCGATCACCACGAAGTCGTTGCCGAGGCCGTGCATTTTGGTGAACGTGAACTGCATGAGCGCGGGCTTATTGCTTCTTCTCTTTGTCCTGTTGGTCCACCGACTCTTCAGACGGTGGCAGATGGAGGGGGCCTTTCTGGCCACAAGCGCTGAGCAGGTTGCCGCTGCCGAGCACAGCGATTACCAGCCACAGGAGATATCTAGGCCAACAGGTCATAGTCGTGCTCAACAATTGAAGGGCAAGGAAAAGAGGGAGTGGGGATTATAGCGTTTCGGCTTCGGCGAGTCAGGGGGCAAGATCAAGCACGCGGTTAAGGCGCTGTTCGACACGTTTTTTCAGTTGCAGCAGCTCCACAGTGCGGGGCGGCTCGATCGTCTGTATCCCGGCAAGTCGCAGAGAGGTGAGATAGATAGGGTAGCGTTGGTTACCCTCACGCAGGCCCTGTAGATGGATGGCGGTGGCAGTATAGATCTCTTCACCATATTCCAGGCGGCTGAACTCATGATCACCACAGATCAGGGCGTGGGGGCGGGCAGTGGCATCGAGGGAGTCGGTGACCAGGGAGAGTTCCATATAGTCGTCAGGCCGGGTCAGGGGTACGCGGCGGGGTTCGGCCCTCCAGTCGCCGTTAGACGCCTGTTTCAACTCGTAAAACCGGGGCTCTTCGAATAGATTGATCTCACCGCCGGGCATCAGGCTGCGTAGTTGCTGCAGACTGTTGAGAAAACGCCGCTGCTGACGCATGAGAAATCTGGGGCTGTCAGCGGGCAGGGTCTGCTGAAAGAGTGCCCCCTGCTCGTCGAGCAGATAGATATGCGTCTGCTGCCTGCCAACCTGGTAGAAAATCTGGATAAAGTCTCTTCTGCTGTGCTGGAAGAGCGTCGGATAGGGGGTATTGATAAGAACCCTCGGGTCGAACGTCAGGGGGCGGAACGTCTGTTGTGGCTGTTCCAACTCCTCCAGCAGGCTCTCGAAGGACTCCAGACTGCGCCATGCAAAGTCTTTGTCGTTCTGCTGCACCATGTAAAACTCGTGTCCCAGACGGAATGCGAAACGCCCCTCGTGGTTTTCGGGCTGCTGAAAGTGGCCGATGATATGTTGAAAGAGATCGGTGACCCGTGATGCGATCTGGCTGCCACGGATGGAGGAGAAGCTGTAACTGGATATCCGGCTGGAGGTTGTTTCGGCCTGTCCCTGCAGGTTGAGATTTTGACAAAGGGCATCGAGCAGGCCCTCTGTCCCCTCGCGGTGGGTGACCAGCAGTTCACCCCAGCTTGTCTCCACCAGCTCTTCGAGGTTGAGCACAAGGTTGTTGCGGGCGGCGCCAAAACTGAGCGGGTCATGGCGGTCGCTGGTAAGCTGTTTGCCCTCTTTCGCAAGGTGTTGCAGCGGGTCTGTGCCGAGATTGATGAAGAGTGTCAGGGAGCGCGCATAAGCGGGTCGTGACAGTGTTTTCATGGAGGCTGTTGCCGGTTTTCCCCTGGGGAAAAGATTACGCAAGCTCTTTTGCAGGGCAAGCAGTTCATCTCTGCTGACGTGATCCTCTTCAGGATAGAGGTTGATGATGGTGTCCTTGTTCCACACTTGGTTGATGTGGCCCCAAAGCAGAATCTCAATGAGGTTCAGGGTGATCTTTATCGGTTTGAACTCCAGAACCTCCTCTTCATCAACGGCGCCCCGGTAGAGCATCCAGGCGAGGCTGCCGTCCCGTGAACGCCGGTGGTGCAGCGAGAGGTGTGGTTCCGAGAGATCCTTGGAGATGCCGGGGTTGATGCTGTCGACCTTGCCGGGGTGATGATCCAGCGCGGCATAGAGCTTGCGCCCCAGTAGATTGAGTTCCTTGGGGTCGATGTGGCTATGCTCTCCCTGAGTGCGGGCGAAGTCGGTGAGCAGCCGGTAACTGCGGGAGAGCACCCCTACCAGCACGTTGCGCTCCCTGATCACCTGGTCGATCTTCCAGTCGGCGCGGGTGTCGAGTATCTGCAGCTGGGCCTGGCTCCAGCCCCACTCCCGCGTCAGCTTGAACAGCTCGGCGGCGCGCCAGTGCTGCAGGTTGCTGTCCCGGCTCAGGGTCTCGCCGACCTTGAAGTAGAAGCAGCGCCGCGCCAGCTCGAGACGGTCTTCATCCTTGAGTTGGATGAGATACTCTTCAACCCGGCGGTAGAGCAGGATATAGGCGTCGAGTTTGTTGAGGTCGTCTTCTCCGGCATAGATGGCGGCCTTGGCCTGCTGCGCCAGCCATTGAGGATGGGGGAAGTCGCGGCTGTAAGCCTCCATGAGAAAAATCTTGAGGATCGACTTGTAGGGCGAGTCGATGCCTTTGTAGAGCTGCCACAGCGCCGCGCCGAAGAATTCGGCCGCAGGTGTATGATCCAGACCGCCGAAGTCGAGCAGTTCCGCCTTGTTGACGAAACGGTGACTGATCAGGTTGTCGGCGTAGTTCCGATAGTCCAGTTCGCGGTCGGGGGGCACCAGCCACCAGAGTGGATAGCGTCCCGCCAGCAACACGGCGCTGCGATAGAACTCCTCCAGTAGCAGGCTGTGTTGAGTGGTGCCACTGCTCTCACGGGAGAGGGCGGCCTTTTTGCCGGCCCTGAAATCTTCCGGATCGATAAGGAATATGTGAAGTTCCAGATCCAGTTCGTCCGCAGCCTTTTCGATCAGTTCAGCCTTCTCCTGCAGGGTTCTGCGTTGATCGCCGGAGAGGGATGGGGTGTGGCAGAGCCAGACGTCAAAATCGCTGCCGGCGGACTGGCCGATGGTGCCGGTACTGCCCATCAGATAGAGCCCTTCCAGCAAAAAGGTGCGGTGTGCCCGCTTCTTATAGCTGAAACTGCGGCTGAGTTTGCGCGCAATGGTGAGGGCCTTCTGCGAGGGGCCAAAATCGGGAATGCCGGCCGGGGATTCGCTGTTGACGAAACCCGGCAGCATCGGATGGTTGATATGAAACAGCAGCGGCAGCAGAGTGATGAAGTCCTGCTGGCTGGGTCTGAGTTCTCCGAGGATGCGCCGCAGTCGTTCCCGGTGCAGATTCATGAAGCGCCGCCGGATGGTCTTCAGATCTTTGCGGCTGATGCCCTCCTCAAAATTGATTTGCTGGGCTTCGGGCACTAACGACTCCCGGATGATGGCTCCAATGCCTCCATGGCGTGGCGAATCAGCAGATGCGGGTCGTTACCTCTTTCCCAGGCGACAACGCCGATCCCGATATGGGGTGCGGTTTTGTCTCCCAGTGAAGTCAGGCTGCCATCCCGGCACTCCTGCTGGATCTGTTCCAGCAGGTTGCGGGCATCGGATTCACTGGTCTCGGGCAGCACCAACATGAACAGATTCTCTTCGTAATGGCCAATGGTATCGGCCCAGCGAAGCCGGTCACGCAGATACTGCGCGACTGTGACAACCCTGTCACTATCCAGAGGAGCGGATGGATCGTTCTGATCGCTGATGCGGACCACGGCAAGGGTGAGCGGATTGTTGTAGCGGCGGCTGCGCGTCACCTGCGCGGCCAGAGCCTGCAAGGTTGCGCGTTGGTTCGCCAGTCCGGTCAAGGGGTCGGTTATGGTCAACTCCTCCACCTGCTTCTGCAGGGCCTCGCGTTCCATCTGCGCAGTCACCTGACCGCTGATATCCTGGTAGAAATGGAGTTTGAGTGGTGACTGTGCACCATCATTGACCTCCCGTACATCCCGCCGCAGCCAGCGTTCATCTGTACCATCGACGGAGAGGTGGAGGATCTCCGTAGTTTCAAACAGTGCGTGCAACCCTTCCGGGAGTGTTTGCTGATCCTTGCCTACCAGCTCGTTGGCGGAGAGATCCAACATGGATTCAAGGGCTGGGTTGATCCAGCGGATGCGAATATCCTGGTCCACTGCCAAAACGCCTGTCGGGCAGGCCTCCAACAGCGCCTGGTTGAAACTGATTCCATCAGTCATTCTGATTCCCCACTCAATGAAGGTGGTCCAATGTATCGCTCTTCGGACCGGTCTGTGTTTGTCCCTCTGACGGATGGAGAGAGGAACCCGCAAAAACCTTAACGGCAGGGGAAGAAGAATCTTTAATCTTTATCGTATTCAGATGCCCGGCGGGCGTCGCCGTAGACTTTGTCGGTGGGGTAGCGCGCTTCATTGATCTCGATCTTGCGGTAAGCAGCATCGACCAGGTTGATGTCGAGGCGCTCGGCGCAGCGGATCAGGTAGATCAGGATGTCGGCCATCTCCAGTGCCACTTCGTCGTGTTTCTCCGGCGGCAGATTCATGCTCTGCTCCGGCGTGAGCCACTGAAAATGCTCCACCAGTTCCGCGCATTCTGCGATCAAAGCCATCGACAGGTTTTTGGGATCGTGGAATTGCTCCCAGTTACGGGTCTGGGCGAAGGCCTTGAGGCGGGTGTTGAGATCTTGGAGAGAGTCTTTGGGCATGAGGGCGAAGTCTCGAAATATTATTAAGAGCAGTTAGGTTATAGGCAATAGGGGTTTGAGCCAATGGAAAGGCCGGATGTTGTCGTTACTTGAGAGCAAGGTGCGATGCAGAGCCTTGAAGCCCAGAGAAAAGCTATTGGCTTCCGGCACCGAGTAGTCGGCGCAGGCTTAGCTCCAGTTCGACATTGTCGGAGTTATGACGGATCGCCTCTCTCAAGGTAGCCGCTACGGCACTCTGATCGCTTCGAACCGACTGGATTTTCGCCAGCATCCGCCAGGCGGGAATCAACTGTGGATCCATTTCAACCGCACGGCTGAACGCAGTGTAAGCGGCTTCCAGGTTACGCTGGGTCAAGGCTACACCACCGATTACCATTTGGGTTTCCGGGAAGTCGGCCTTGGCCAGCAGGGAGCGTTGCAATTCACTCATCGCCCTGCGCAGCGGAATGCGGGCATCCTCCGGAACCTGATGGGGGTTGATCCCAAGGAATTCCTTTGCGGCTTGGATGCGAACGCTCTGTGCAGGGTCGTTCAAAAGCGGGGCGAGATGCTGTGCCCGCTGTGCCGTGGGCATGGTCCGGTGCAGTGCAACGGACTCGGCCTGTACCAGAGCGCTTTGGTCCTTGCTCAGGGCGGTAAGAGCATCATCGGCGATATCGGTAGAAACGGCAGCCAATCGCCGCACGGCACTGGCACGCACGATTGCCGGGATCTCTTCATCAGTGGCCAGTTCGGCCAGTTTCTTGGTATCAAGGGTAGCTGTTGATGTGAACAACTCGGCGAAATGGGGCTCACGCGACTTCCTCTGTGGAAAACGGGCACCGATTTCCCCGTCCGCCCACGCCGTGGTCTTGTCCTCGTGGCACTGGGTACAGGGGTCCGGAGAGGCGGTTTTCGCAGAGAGAGACGGTCGTGGTATGCGAAAACTGTGGTCGCGGCGGCCGTCAACCACCATGTAATTCCTTTCCGGCATATGGCAGTTCCGGCAATCTGCGCCATCGCTGCCTGGCTTGTGGAAATAGTGGTCAGGATGATCGTAATCTCGCTTGATCAATGTGGGAAAGGCCGGATTCCCTGCAGGATTATGGCACTGGGTGCAAAGTGCGTTTCCCTGTGTTTTCAGCTTCACGCCGTGCGGCTCATGACAGTTCGAGCATACGACACCGCGCGCATGCATCCTGGATTGCAGGAAGGAGCCATAGACATAGACCTCGTCACGGATCTGGCCGTCCGGGAAATAGAGATTGTCGCTCAGCAGGGCCAGCCGATAGTGGTCGTTGAAGTCTGCGCCGGGTGGTGGGCTATCGGCACCCAGCGGTTCGCGTCGGGAATGGCAAGGGGCGCAGAGATTCACCTGGCCTTCGGCAAACGTGTGGAGCAGTCCCAGTTTGCCCACATTGCGCCATCTTGAGGGATTGAAGGAATCCGGTGTTGCGGCCCATTCGATATGAGCCTCACCAGGACCATGGCAGGCCTCGCAACCCACGCCGATCTCGGTCTGGGTGCTGTGGTATTCATCCTTCAGCGGGTCGTAATGTTTCTCATAAGCGGTAGCGTGGCATTCGGCACAGTGGGAGTTCCAGTTCTTATAGCTGCCGCTCCAGTGCAGACCGTTGCCGACTGAAGTGTCTGCGTCTGGATAGAGGTGATACCAGCGCTGTTTTTCCGTGTCCCAGGCGACATCCAGTGCCTGCGTCCGACCGGGTTCCACCTCTACAAGATACTGCTGCAGCGGGGTAACGCCGACGGTGGAATGGACCGGATACCGCGTGGATCTGTTTCCCGGCCCTGTAATGTCGACAGAGTATCCGCTTTCTTCGGTTTCAAATCGGAACCGCTCGCCCTGGTGCTCGAACTCGGCATTATCGAAATCGCCCAGAACATTCGCCCCTGTAGGTGCTCTCCATGCCCAGCTGTGGTGGGAATCTGACCAGGCTGCGTAAGCAGCCTCGTGACAGGCTTTGCATGAAGCAGAGGTCGTGTAACCTGGTGTCTCCTGTTCTGCAACGGCCTCGGGCAGAGCAATGACTGTCCAGACAAACAGGCAGAAGGAACATATTGCTTTCGTGAAGATATCATGCATTTGCTGAAGACAGGCCTGTGTGGTTCCAGGGTAAGGAGTAATCAGGCGAAGCGGATTGTGCCGGATCTGTTCAGGGTTTCGGAAGGCAGCTCGCCGAAAATGCAGCGATAGTCCTTGGCGAATTGGCCCATGTGCCAAAATCCCCATGTATTTGCCACGTCGATAATTTGCGTCTCGGATGGGCTTGACTGCCAGAGTTGCCGGTGGACGCCATACATTCTTTGGCCGAGCAGATACTTTTTTGGCGTTATACCGAACTCACGGACAAACAGCCGCCGAAGCGTGCGTTCCGAAGTGGCTATGGCAGCAGACAGGTCCCTGACATTCAGGGGTTCTTGATCGTGATCGCCGATGAAATCCAGTGCACGCTTGAGCATACGGTTACGCGCTGCCGCGCTGGGTTCTTCCTGCATCTGTGCTTCCTGCAGGAGCGCGTCAAACAGATTCTTCAGCACTGCAGATTCGAAGGATTGAACAGGATTGAGCCGGCCACGCCAATTGTCAGGGAGCTGAGCCATGGACGACAACTGTTGTGCCAGAGCTCTCAAATTTGCGGTTATTTCCGGAGGCATGGAAATAATCCGGTCCCAGGACTCCAGTATATTCTCGGCAGGGCGGCCAAATTCAGTTTCGCAGTACTCATTTAAAACCACGTCCGAGATGCTGAAGGTCGACAACCCATATCCGGGTCTCGCAATGAGATCGAACTCTTGGGCTGCCGGGGAAGCGATCAGCTCTGGCCGATCGATTAGATGGCCAAATACACGGAAATCAGGACATCCTGCGTCCGGCAGGCAGAAAGTGTATCTGTTTTTTGGGGTTTCTCCTGCATGTGTCGAGAAACAACCGCAGGAAATGTGTGAAAACAGGAGGTTGCCCGCCTGGATCTGCTCTAAGGTGGTGGCAGAGTGGTTTTTACTGACTTGACGGATGTCGAGATCCCAGGCGACAGCCATCTCCACGAGCTCTTCAAAGCTCGTAAATTGTTTAGACAATAGTAAATGAGGTGAATTGTCTTCGTTCATGCTTATGGCGAGTCAAATTGTCCGTTTTTTGATGTTACGATTTTTCAGGATAGGCGATGCTGTACGAAAATACTAACGGGTATCAGTGGAATTCACGCCGAATCCGTAGAAAAAACACAATGAGATCTGTCCGTTCATTCAGTTCATCCCGGCGTTATCGCTCGGTATCGGCGGCGCAATCAATCCGCTTGTCACTATAAAAATGAACATGCGTACTTTACAACAACCATCCCATACAGGATTCACCCAATGAACTTACACATGCTACTACGGGCCACGCTACTCACCGGGTTAATGATTTCAACTGCGCCCCTGTTGGCAGACGATATGGTGAGCGGTTACGTCATATCAGCTGGCAAATCTGTTATCACCGACAGTTTTGGAAACTGTGTGCGTACTCCATTCAGGGACACGACGGAGAAGCTTGAGGCGTGCGGTTATGAGAAGCCGAAGCCGATGGCGGTTGCGGTTGCGGTGGAGACTGAAAAAGTTGAGGCTGGAATGATTGAGCTTGTCGTTGCACCTACAGCAGCAACGATTACTGCCATAGTCGCAGAGGAAATCAGTATTGCAGCTGAGATGTTATTTGAATTCGACAGCGCGAACCTTTCCGGCGACGCGAAAGCCGTAATTGACGAGCGAATCGAAAGCCTGGGCGGCGCGGCCAAGCTGACCTCCATTATGCGTATCGAGGGATATACTGATAGCACAGGACCAGAGATTTACAACCAGAAGCTATCCGAGCGTCGGGCACAAGCAGTAGCGGACTATATTTTGAGCAACAGCTACAACGTCAATACGTCTGAGATTGAAATTGCCGGCATGGGTGAGTCTAATCCGGTAGCCTCGAATGAAACGCCGGAAGGTCGCTCAGAAAATCGCCGCGTCGTCATTTTTGCCGAAGGCAGGATAACCAATTAAAGCATTGCCAAGCCGTAGAGTACCAAAGCGAAAAAAACATTAACCGTATATTTTTAGAGTGGTGGATCATGCAAAGAACATACTGTCATCGGTTGACTTCGACTTTTCTGGGAAGTGCGCTTTTTCTTGGCTCTACCCTTGCCTTGGCAGATGACGGCTTTTTCGGCACCGGTTTTAACAAATCATTCAACATACGCCTCTCAGGCTTTATGGCAACGACAAGCACAGAGATCCGGGTTGACTCTGCGGGCGGGGTGATTGGCGAGACACTTTCGTTCGAAGATGACTTGAATCTGTCCGATCGTGAAATCCTCCCGCTCTTGGATATTACCTATCGCTTCAATCCCCGTCATATGCTGGATTTCTCCTATGTTGATCTCGGGCGTAACGGGGCGACCACCTTCACGAAAGGTGGCACGACAACCGATGATATTCAATGGTCGGTCGGAACTGAAATGCAGAGTCGTTTTGAGAGCGAAGTCTATCGCCTCGCTTATGGATATTCTTTTATTAATGACGGAAAGAAGGAGTTTGGCGTGTTGCTGGGATTGCACGTCACCCGCTTTAATGTGGGCCTTTCAGGCAGAGGAAGCCTTGTCGCTGTTGATCCAGACACGGGCAATGAAATTGTGGTGGAAGGAGAGGGCGAGCGCAGCTATGACAGCGGGTTTACCGTTCCACTACCGGTAGTTGGCCTGCACGGCACCTATGCCTTTACACCCAACTTTCGCGTACGCGGCTGGGGACAATTCTTCTCATTGAAATACGACAACTATGACGGAAGCATGATCAATGCGTCAGGAATGCTGGAATATGATCTGTTTGAGAACCTGGGAATAGGTGTCGGTTATGCATATTATGGATATGACCTGGATGCTGACAGGGATGATTTAAAGGGCGGCTTCTCCTATGATTTCAGTGGTCCAACCGCTTTTTTCTATGCTTCATTCTGATTCTTATCGTCAATATCGCTTTTCTGCAGGGTTAATGACAATTCATCCGAATTCCCTATTGATCAGCGGCTCAATGCCTGGCGCCAGCCTATTACTCGGGATGCTCGCTGCGGAACGCGGACACGATCATCCTGCAAATACCAGTTGTGGAAAATTGTCTCTCTTCATCTCCGTGACGGCACAAACTGGCCGTTTTTGATATTGGCAAATTTATAAATAGCCTACATTGGCATGAATAAAATAATGTGTCTTTGTCGGCTTGAAAAAAAGTACCTTGAAGAATTTGAAAGAGGATCTGATGAATAGGAAAATCCCTGTGTTTCTTTGTATGGCTGGCCTGCTTGCTTTTGCTGGAGTGACCAATGCAGAGGATAGTAAACTCTGGAAAGCAAAATCACCCTTTCTAAAGGGGGTGCAGGAGCAACCCCATCTGGAGCCGGCGATTCCACACCCCGCACGGGAAAAGGGGGCCGGCGCCAAGCTCAAGGCGCTTGAGGCCAAGGCCGGCCAAAAGCCCAATTTTCTGGTGATCTACGTCGACGATATGGGCTGGGGTGATCCAGGCGTGTATGGTGGTGGCGCCGCCATCGGCGCGCCTACGCCGAACATCGACAGCCTGGCCCACGATGGCCTGATGATGACCTCGGCCTACTCCCAGCCTGCCTGTACTCCGACCCGGGCGGCATGGCAGACCGGGCGCCTGCCCCAGCGCTCGGGGCTCACGCGGCCGACCGCGGCCGGTGAGGAGAGCGGCGGCATGGGTGCTGAGGTCACCATCGCCAAACTGCTCAGCAACGAGGGTTATGTGACCGGCATGACCGGCAAGTGGCACTTGGGCGAGGCGGAAGGGCAGTGGCCCACCGACGTGGGCTTCGACGAGTACTACGGCAATCTGGGTGTCAACACCATCTATCACGACTGGCGTGATCCTAATTTCAGCCCGGAAATGGTCTACGACCCTGCACGTACGGAAGCCATGAAGAAAGTGCAGTTTATAAGGACCACCGTCAAATCGGCCAAGGGCGGGAAGAGGGAGTTCGGAGAGGAAATCAACCTGGAAACCGAGCCGCTTTTGGAGGAGAGGTACCTGGCCTGGTCCAAGGATTTCATGGAACGTGCCACCAAGGCAAAAAAGCCATTCCTACTCTACCACGCCATGAACCGGGTACACACCAAGAACTATCCCAATCCGAAATTCCGGGGAAAGTCACTGGCAAAAACACCGTATAAAGACAGCATAGTGGAGGTCGACTCGATTGTAGGGGAACTGGTCGAGACTATCAGAGCGTTAGGGCAGGAGGAGAACACACTGATTGTCTTCACGTCCGACAATGGTGCCGAGGATGATGTTCATGCCGGTGGCATCAATACCTCTGATGCGGGTCACCAGCCTTGGCGTGGTGCAAAAGGCACTACCTGGGAAGGCGGCGTGCGCGTCAGCTTTATAACCAGTTGGCCGGGAATGATCAAGAAAGGGCGGGTCTCCGACGGGTTGTTCGATCATATGGACCTGTACAATACTCTGGCGCGCATGGGCGGCGTCGCTGACAAGATCCCCTCCGACCGATATATCGACGGTATCGATCAAACCGATTGGCTGTTGACCGACAAGGACGATGGCCATGAATCGAACCGCGAGGCCGTTTTTTACTGGTATGGCCAGGATTTTTACGGCGTACGATGGAACGAATACAAGCGTATGGAGCGCTTCATGACCATTGGCATGAATCCCGGGCCTTCTACCTCTGGCGGTCTGATGAATGCTTCCAAGTCTGAAACAAGTTCAGATATCGGATGGTATTTCAATCTTTACTCGGATCCCAAAGAGCGGTTGCATACTACAAGAACTTGGGTCGTTGCGCCTATGATCGAACTGTCAATGCGCAACAAACTGAGCTTCCTGCACTATCCGCAAGCCCCGCGCGGGGTGATGCTGAACAACTATCTGCTCGGCGGACCCGCCGGCGGGACCCTGCCCAAGGAAGTGGTGGCAAAGATGCGGACCATGGCGGAGGCCGCGGCGAATGCCCAGAATGATTGATGGCTCTTAAATATTGCTGCCGTGATTCTGCAGGATAAGGCAGATAATATGTGAACTACGCCGATTCCGGTCCGCAGGGGCCGGAATCGGTGCTGATCCGATATCCGGCATAGGATTGCATCCACTCTGACAGGGCTTGACGACGAAAGGCGGTAACTACCTTTATGGGAGGGGGTATGGGTGCCACAAGAACCACGGCGACTTACGCTTTGGCAGCCAGCATCTTCAGACTACCCGTAGAAGGATATATGGATGAAGAGTAATCGATGCAATCACGAAAGATATTTTTATTTACGGCTGCGGTCATTGAAAGTACTACTGGTGTGGTTCTAGAGATTGCGCCTACTTTTGTTATGTGGCTGCTGTTTGGAATACAAGAACCTTCACCTGAGGCTCTTCTTGTGGGTCGAATCGCTGGAATTGCGCTGCTGGCAATCGGTACCGGGTGCTGGATCTCGATCGGCGACAGCGGTAGTCATTCTCAGTACGGTCTATTATGGGCGATGTTTATTTACAACGTAGGTGTTTGCGTTGTGCTCGCATGGGCGGGATCAATGACATCGATGATAGGAGTTGTATTGTGGCCTGTGATCGCGCTCCACGCGCTTATGTCTATCTGGTGCGTGGTAAATCTGCGAACTTTTTCCTGAATTGACATTTAATTGTTACCGCAGCGGGATAACAGCACAACAGGTGAGCGCAATGGTCGATTAATTTGAGGCAGCCACAGACTGTGGATACTCTGTTTTTATTAACTCAGGAGTAAATACCAGATGAAACGATTAACTTCTGCAAGTTCATTTTCCGTGATATTCAGTGTTGTATTGTTTCTGTTGATATTGCTGGGTAGTCCTGTTTCGTTCAGCGCGGATGCAAAAGCGGAATTTTCACCGGATGAAGTCGTTGCTGAACTGAAATCCAAGCTTTCCCTGAATGATCAACAGGTCAAGGGCCTAACTGCGGCCCTAGCGGAACTCGGCGAAAATCTTGATGCATTGATCAGCAAACAGGAGACCGCCAAGAAAAAAGATGATCCCACCGAATTCATCAAAGGCGTTAAACAGGCGCAGGCTGACTACCAGAAGAAGCTGAAAGGAATCCTGGACTCTAAGCAACGGGAAAGCTACAACGCGCTGAAAGAGTCAGCCATCATGGATATGCTGAAGGATCTCGCTGAAATCAAACTGCTTGATATCCAGCCGGAGATTGGATTTTCAGATGAGCAGCTGGAACAATTGGCGCCTGTCATGGCTGAAAGCATGCAGGGATTCATGAAAACCGCCTGGGAACACGCGGGAAAGCGCCTGCGCATGAGGCAGAAGATCAAGGTTGCAAAAATCCTGAAGAGGATCCAGAGCAACGCAAAACAACAAGTGCAGAAAATTTTGACCAGCAAGCAGTATCAGACCTGGGAAGAGCTCAAGAAGCAGCAACAAGTAAAGTAACGCCTTAAACGCAAAGGAACGACTGATTAATTCTGGAACTGTCATTCCGGCGAAAGTCGGAGAAGGCGTGGCGCAAAAGGCACCACCTGGGAGGGTGGCGTGCGCGTCAGTTACATCGCCACCTGGCCGGGCATGATCAAGGAAGGCCGGGTCTCCGATGGTCTGTTTGACCACATGGACCTGTGAATAACAGAGACGTACCTCGGTTTTGCTAAAGGGGGTGCCACAAGATAGGCCGGAGCTTGATGTGACTGCCCAAGCTGGGAAAGGTACCTGCATTGGGCGTCACCGAGCACATACTTGATTCGCCTGTCAGTACCACATCCTGTTTCGGTGCCATCGGGGTCGTATCGGCCTCTGTGCCAGCAGATGCCGGTGGGGTGTGGCTGCTTGCAGCGAGATGACGGGCCGCAGCCGTCCGTTCTTCGCCAGTTCTACCAGACGAGCCAGCCGCAGAGTCCGCCCAGTGTGACCACCAGCAACAGCGATTGCAGCGCATTGCGAAGCTTGTGGCGGAGGAGCTGGGCCTCATCCATTACGATCGATCAGACCTGTAGCAGCTCTCTTGCCCGTGTGATGGCCGCCTGCACCTGACTGGGGGCCGTGCCGCCGATATGGTCACGTGCGGCTACCGAGCCCTCCAGTGTCAGTACCTCGAAGACGTCGGCCTCAATGATTTCTGAGAAGCCTTGCAACTCCTCCAGGCTCATGGCTGAGAGGTCCCGCTCCTCGGCCACGCCGAAGGCCACGGCTTGTCCCACCACGTCGTGGGCATCACGAAAAGGCATCCCCCTGCCCACCAGGTAGTCCGCCAGGTCGGTGGCGGTGGCAAAACCCTTCATCGCCGCGTTGCGCATATTCTCCTTGCGGCAGGTGACGCCCGGCATCATCTCGGCGAAGACCTTGAGCGATCCCTGCAGGTTGTCGATGGTGTCGAACAGGGGCTCTTTGTCCTCCTGATTGTCCTTGTTGTAGGCCAGCGGCTGGCCTTTCATCAGGGTCAGCAGGCCGATCAGGTGACCGAAGATACGTCCCGTTTTTCCGCGGATCAGTTCCGGCACGTCAGGATTTTTCTTCTGCGGCATGATGGATGAGCCGGTGCAGAAGCTGTCGGAGAGTTCGATAAAGCCGAACTGGGCGGAGGACCAGATGATCAGCTCCTCGGAAAAGCGTGACAGGTGCATCATCAGGATGCTGGCGTTGGCGGTGAATTCGATGGCGAAGTCCCGGTCTGAGACCGAATCCAGCGAGTTCTCGCTGGGGCGGTCGAAGCCGAGCAGTTCGGCGGTGTAGTGGCGATCGATGGGGTAGGTGGTACCGGCCAGGGCAGCGGCTCCCAGGGGCAATACGTTGAGCCGCCGGTTGCAGTCGGCGAAACGCTCCCGGTCCCGCACCAGCATCTCGAACCAGGCCATCATGTGGTGGCCGAAGGTGATCGGCTGGGCGGTCTGCAGGTGGGTGAAGCCTGGCAGGATGGTGTCGGCCTCCCGTTCGGCGAGGTCGAGCAGGGCCTGCTGCAGGCGTAAAATGCCTTCACGGACCACTTCGATCTCGTCGCGCAGCCAGAGGCGGATGTCGGTGGCCACCTGGTCGTTACGGGAGCGGCCGGTGTGCAGCTTCTTGCCGGCATCACCGATGCTCTCGGTCAGGGCGGCCTCCAGGTTCATGTGGACATCCTCCTGGGCGATTGACCACTCGAAGTCGCCCTGTGCGATAGTTTCGCCTATCGTCTCCAGCCCGCGGATGATGTCGTCCCGCTCCGTTGCAGTGAGTATGCCCTGTTTCTCCAGCATGGTGGCATGGGCAATGGAGCCCTGGATGTCATGCTGGTAGAGTCGTTGGTCAAACTCGACAGAGGCGGTGAAGGCCTCCACAAAGGCGTCGGTGGGCGCGTTCAGGCGGGCGGATGAAAGTTTCGCAGACGCGTTGTTTTCGCTCATGAAGGGCTATCCTGAAGATGAAAGCGGAAAAACGCGGATTATAGCAGGCGATCGAGAGATGCATCAGGCGGGAAAGGAACGGACGGAGATCGGCGATGGGGGCAGACAGGAGATCTTTCTGCCCGGCTTTTGCAGTATCCGTGCGGTCTTTGCCGTGGTGGTGACGACAGAGTTGTTGGCGATGGTGCTCACCCTGGCCGACGAGCGCCCGCTGACGTTGTTCTGGCAGACGCTCAGCGTCAACTCTCTGCTGCTGCAGTGGATCGCCTTGGGTACGGCGGGGATGCTCTGTTTGTTGCGACGCCGGTTGCCGGGTCTGGGAAATCGGTGGGCCGGGCTGTTGGCCTGGGGGCTGTTGCTCTGCGCCACGGTGGTGGTGATCGAGTTGAGCCAGCTGTTTTCCGGCCAGGTGCTGTCGTCGGAGCGTCATCTGGAGTTGCTGGCCAAAGGCCTGGGCATCAGCGCCATCATCGGAGTGGTAGTGCTGCGTTATCTCTATCTGCAATATCTCTGGCGACAGCAGGTGGAGGCGGAGAACGCTGCCCGGCTGCAGGCGCTGCAGTCCCGCATCCGTCCCCATTTCCTTTTCAACAGCATGAACACCATCGCCAGTCTTACCCGCAGTAATCCCAGGCTGGCCGAGGAGGTGGTGGAGGATCTGGCCGATCTGTTCCGGGCCTCGTTGGGGGATGTGCGTCGCCTCTCCACCCTCGGCAGAGAGCTGGAGTTGGCCCGCCAATACCTGAACGTGGAGCGTCAGCGACTTGGAGAACGCTTGCGTGTGGAGTGGGATCTGGAAGCGCTGCCGGAGCGTGCAATGCTGCCGTCTTTGATTCTGCAGCCCCTGCTGGAGAACGCGGTCTATCATGGGATCGAACCTGCAGCAGAGGGGGGGGTGGTGCGCATCGTCGGTCGCTACCGGCGGCGACGGGTTAATCTCAGCATCCGCAATACCCTGCCACCGTCGACCGCCACATCCCAACGTAAGGGTAACAGTCTGGCGCTGGAAAATGTCCGCCAGCGACTCTCCGGGCTATTCGATACCGAGGCGGGTCTGAGCGAGTCCAAGGTGGAGGGGGAGCACCAGGTACGGCTGTTTTTTCCCCATCCCTGGAGGCTGGAGTGAGGATTCTGCTGGTGGATGACGAAGCGCTGGCCAGGGAGCGGCTGGCTGGGCTCATAGCCGAGTTGGGCGCACCCTACCGGGTGGTGGGAGAGGCCGTCAATGGAGAGGATTCCCTGAAGTTCTGCACAGAACAGGGTGTCGATCTGGTATTGATGGATATCCGCATGCCGGGCATGGATGGGCTGGAAGCTGCGGGCCTTCTTGCCGGATTTGAAACGCCCCCTGCCGTGATCTTCACCACCGCCTACGAAGAACATGCGCTGGAGGCCTTTGAACGGGAGGCGCAGGACTATCTGTTGAAACCGGTGCGCCGGGAGCGTCTGCGCAAGGCGCTGGAGCGATCCTGCCGCATCACCCGGCCACAACGCGAAACGCTGGGTCAGGTGGGGCGAGAGGAGATGCCGCTGCTAAGTGTAACCTATCGTGGCGGCGTGTTGAGTCTCTCCCTCGATGAAGTGATCTACCTGCGGGCCGACAGTAAATATATTGCCGTGCGGCATGGTGAGGGAGAGGCGTTGTTGGAGGATACCCTGAAGTCCCTGGAGGAGCGGTACGCAGATTGGCTGTTGCGCATCCATCGAAATGCATTGGTTGTAAGGCGGCGTCTGAAAGGGCTGGAGAGGGGGGCGGATGGGAAGATGCAGGTGGTCTTGAACGGATGCGAGGAACGTCTGGAGGTGAGTCGCCGCCATCTGCCGGAGGTGCGGCGTTGGTTGAAAAGGGTGCCTGACGGATGACATTTCGTCTGTGTGCCGTTATCGCTGCACTGTTGCTGCTGACTGCTTGTAGCGTGCCCCCCAAAGAAGCGCAAAAGCCGTTGCCTGCTGAACCGCAAGGGCACACCGAAACCGCTCCTGATCTGATGGACGGGGCCGATGGCGAAACCCTCGCCGGAGGCTGCTTTGGCTGTCATGGCTTCGAGGGCCGCAGTCTTGGTCCGGCCACCCCGTCGATTGCGGGGCTCTCCGAAGGCTATTTCACCGCAGTGATGGAGGCCTATCGCCGGGGAGATCGGTTCAGTACGGTAATGGGCAGAATCCTGCCGGGATACACGCCGGATGAGGTACGCCGGATGGCTGGTTACTTCTCCTCCAGGGAACAGCGTCCGCCGGAGCAAAAGACCGACTGGCGGCTGGCGGACAGAGGGGCTGTATTGCATCGCCGCTATTGTGAAAAGTGTCACGGAGAGGCAGGCAGCGATCCGCAAGACGATGCCGGACGGCTTGCCGGTCAGTGGAAACCCTACCTGCGCTGGACCTTGAAGGACTACCTGGTTGGCGTCAACCGTGCGGAACGGGGCATGTCGAAAAAGTTCACCCAAATGATGCGAAAACAGGGCGTCGAGAGTCTGGAAGCACTGGTCAATTACTACGCGAGACAACGCTGAACTTTGTTGTAGCCAAGAAACGCAGGTTGGGCAGATCACATAATAAATTGCTTGCAGGCAAAGCAGGCTTTAGCATAGGCGCTGTATGGGCTGGATTTGGCTGCAAGCCCTTCCAGGATCAGACCTCTAGGAGGCTGTCGGGTTTAACACTGTTTGGCTGCAAATCCCTGGATGGCGATAAACTGATTTGATTCGCCCCCAGTGATTTTCACTTCGACCGCCATGGATGGCGGAAGTGCGGGTAATGCAGGAGCAATTACCAGTCAAACGGATAAACCCGACTGTCTCCTGGAAAACAATAATACCGGCATTTTTAATATCGAGGCCCCTTTAACATGCCCCAGAAAACCATCCGTATCGCCACCCGAGTTTCCCCCCTTGCCATGTGGCAGGCTGAACATGTGGCCGCAGAGCTTGGAAAAGCGCATCCCGGCATCAAGGTTGAACTGGTGGGCATGAAGACCCAGGGTGACAAGATACTGGACACCCCCCTGGCCAAGATCGGCGGCAAGGGGTTATTCGTCAAGGAGTTGGAGCAGGGCATGCTGGAAGACCGGGCCGATATTGCGGTCCACTCCATGAAGGATGTACCGGTGGAGCTGCCGGAAGGACTGCATCTGCCGGTCATCATGCAGCGCGAGGATCCCCGGGACGCCTTCGTCTCCAATAACTTCAAGAGCTTCGATGAACTGCCGGAAGGCAGTTGCGTCGGTACCTCCAGCCTGCGCCGTCAGTGCCAGCTCGCCGAGTTGCGGCCGGATCTGGTGATCAAGCCATTACGGGGCAACGTCAACACCCGCCTGCGAAAACTCGACGAAGGGGAATACGATGCCATCATCCTCGCCTCGGCGGGATTGATTCGTCTCGGTTTCGAGGATCGCATCACCGCCACCATCGGTCCGGAGCAGAGTCTTCCGGCGATCGGTCAAGGGGCGGTCGGGATCGAGTGCCGTAGCGACGATGAGCGGATCAACACCCTGCTTGCGCCCCTGCACCATCAAGAGACCGCCTATTGCGTTACTGCGGAAAGGGCGATGAACCAACGCCTGATGGGCGGCTGCCAAGTGCCCATTGCGGGGTACGCGATGCTGGAGAATGGGGTTCTCTGGTTGCGCGGTCTGGTGGGAGAGCCGGACGGCAGTCGTATTCTCCGGGGAGAAGTGGAGGGCACCACCGCCGAAGCGGAACAGATGGGGTTTGGGCTGGCGGAAAAATTGCTTGACTGGGGGGCTGATGAGATTCTGGCCACCCTCTATGAAGACTGACTGAATGTGAGTTGCGACCTGCGAGGCATCGGGGTGCTGGTCACCCGGCCTGAGCGTCAGGCGGGGGGGCTGTGCGAACGGATCGAGGCGAGTGGCGGAATGGCGCTTCCTTTCCCGGCGATCAGGATAGACCCGACGGAAGATGCGGCCGCCGCCCAGTTGTTGCTGAGCATGGTGGCAGGGGACACCCTGATCTTCGTCAGTCCCAATGCGGTCACCTTCGGGCTGCAGCTGCTGGATGGAGAGCGGTTGCCTGACGGTATCCGGTTGGCAGCGGTCGGCAAGGGAACGGCACGGGTATTGATGCAGGCAGGTTATCCGCCGGATGTGGTTCCGCCGACGCGCTTCGACAGCGAAGGGCTGTTGGCAACCCCAGAGCTGCAACAGATCGTTGGCAGGCGGATTGTCATTGTGCGGGGCGTGGGTGGCCGGGCTCTGCTGGGCGAGACTCTGAAGCAACGGGGTGCCGAGGTGAGCTATGCCGAGGTCTATCGGCGGCAGCGGCCTGTGGTGGATGTTGCCCCCATGCTGGCCGGCTGGCCCCGGCGGGTTCAGGTGGTGACGGCCACGAGCAACGATATTCTCACCAATCTGGCCGCACTGCTGGGAGATGCCGGTCGGCAGAGGTTGTGTTTGACCCCGCTATTGGTGATCAGTCCGCGTATGGTGGAAGAGGCGCAGCGGATGGGATTTGAACAGATAGTGCTGGCCGATGGCGCGGATGATGAGTCTATCGTCCGGCGGCTCTGTGAGTGGCAGGTGGAGACCAACTAGTCTTCAATCAAGAAACAGAAAAAATATAACGCAAGGTTCGTAGGCCTGATCAAGCGTAGCGGATCAGGCACAGGTCTCGTGATAACCAATGGTACTACTGAGTCATGACAAAGCAGGAGAAAACGGCAACTGAGCAGGAACGGGTCGATGAGTTCATCGAGCCGGTTGTCGGGGCCGATAGTGATGCACAACCAACAGACATGGGATCGCGCCCATCGTCAGGTTACATCCCGAAACTGGCGGTTGTGCTGGCAGTGATTGCGCTGTTGGCTGTCTGTGTTGGGTTGTTTATCGGTCACAACTATTGGCAGGAGATGCAGCAGTCGTTGCAGCGGATCGATACAGATCTGACCCGGAGGGCGCAAGAGCAGTCGTCCTTTGCCGCCGGTCTACAAGAGACCCGCCGTGCCTTTGAACTGCAGCAGCAGCAGATTGAATCCCAGCGCCAGGCGCTGGCGGATCAACACCGACAACTGCAGCAGTCTCACGATGCCCTGCAGGCGCAACGCGCCCAGATGGATGACTCCCTGTCGGATATGCAACGCAAGCTTGGCAGCGACCAGGGGCAGTGGCGTATCTCGGAGGCGGAATATCTGATGCGGGTGGCGAACCACCGTCTCACCCTGGAGGGTGATGTGGCCACCAGTATCACCGCGCTGGAGGCAGCCGATTCACGCCTGCGCGATACTCTCGACCCTGCGTGGAACAGCGTGCGGGAAGAGGTGGCCCGCGAGATAGCTGCTTTGAAGATTGCACCCACTGTAGATATGGCTGGCCTGAGTGCCCGTATTGGTGGGTTGATCAGGCAGGTGGATCAGCTGCCCTTGCGGGATCAGGGCGGTATACCGCCACGCCCGCCGCAGGCATCAGAGAGTATGGAGTCGCTGGCAGCCGAAGGCTTCAACCTGCGGAAGATTCTCGACGACCTCTGGGAGGGGTTTAAATCGATGATGGTGGTGCGGCATCATGATCGCCCCATTGCTGCCATGCTGCCGCCCGAACAGCGCTATTTTCTCTATCAGAATCTGCAGTTGAAACTTGAAGGGGCGAAGGTGGCTTTGCTGGCGCGGGACGCGGGACTCTACCGCGACAGTCTGGGAACTGCAGCCGAATGGATCGAGGGCAATTTTGAGATGGAGGCGGGAGAGGTGCAGGCATTTTTGGCGCAACTTCAAGGTTTGGACGGGGAGGTACTGCTGCCCGATCTGCCGGATATCTCCGGTTCCCTGCGCACCCTGCATGCCCGCCGCGAAGAGCTTGAGAAACAGGGAGAGAGGCAGTGAAGTCCCTCATCGCCGGTTTTGTTGCCCTGCTGTTCGCCGCCACTTTGACCCTGTGGGTGAAAGAGGACAATGGTTATGTGCTCATCGGCTATGGACATTGGACGATAGAGGGCAGTCTGGCGCTCTTCGTCCTGGCGGGAGCGCTGTTGTTTGTACTTTTCTACCTGTTGCTGAGATCTCTCTCCCGACTCTGGGCCTTTCCTGGACAGGTGCACGATTGGCGGGGACACCGCCGGACACGCAAGGCTCAGCAGGCTCTGACTCAGGGGCTGGTGGAGCTAGCCGAAGGACGCTGGGAACCGGCAGAGAAGCACCTGCTGCGTTACGCGAGCCAGTCTGAGACACCGTTGCTCAACTACCTGGCTGCAGCCAGGGCGGCGCAGTTGCAGGGCGCCCATGAGCGCCGGGACCACTACCTGAATCTGGCCCACGAAAGCATGCCTGCGGCAGATGTGGCAGTCGGTCTCACCCAGGCGGAGTTGCAACTTGCCCATCAGCAATATGAGCAGGCGTTGGCGACCCTCATGCATGTGCGCACCCTGGCGCCGAAACACGCCTATGTCCTGAAATTGTTGAAGAAGCTCTATGAAGACCTGGGTGAGTGGGACAAACTGGAGGGTCTGCTGCCCGAGTTGCGCCGCCGCAAAGTCATTTCTCAGGATGAACAGCTTGAGTTGGAGAGCCGGGTCTACCTGGAGCGGCTGCGCAAGGCTGCCGGGGAGAGTGATCAACTCGTGCTGCTGAGATTATGGAATCACCTGCCCCGTTCGCTGCGCGGTAACCAGGCGTTGGTGGAGGTCTACTGTGAACTGCAGATAGAGCGGGGTACGGGCGAACAGGCCGAAAGGATCATCATAGACTATCTGAGACACACCTGGAGTGACCGGCTTGTAACGTTGTTCGCTGCGATCGGGGGAGGCGACCCCGCCCAGCGTCTTGCGCTGGCCGAAAGCTGGTTGCCGGCGCATGCGGATGATCCTGTGCTGTTGTTGACGCTTGCCCGCCTCTGTCTTCACTGCAAACTCTGGGGTAAAGCGAGGAGTTATCTCGAAGCCAGGATCGGACTGGCGCCGTCACCTGAGGCTTACCGGGAACTCGGGGCGTTGCTGGAGCAGATGGACGAATCAGAGGCCGCGATGGATTGCTATCGCTCGGGATTATCCTTATCGGCAGGTCCGGCAACGTTGCAGGATACAGTGAAACAGTTGCCGGCCTCCGCAGAGACGAACACCAAACAGTCGTCAGAATTACTGTTGAGCGTGGAGAGTTCTTAGGCAGGTGTTCACTCCTTTTGAGGTTTTCCGTCAGCTGGCATTTTTTCGTAGCGCCAAACCGAATAGCGCCTGAGAAAATATGCTATTCACTCTGGCAGTGAGCACCAAGGACTCTATGGACTGTCCAAATTATTGATGAAGGATCACTCAGATCCGATTTACTTCCCTATAACTTCATGATCAGAGCATACTTGTGACCAATAACGATATCTTGCGCCGTATCCGCTATACCTTCGACTTTAGCGATTCGAAAATGATTGCTCTATTTGCCTTGGCCGAATATCAGGTAACGAGGGGGCAGATCAGCGATTGGTTAAAAAAAGAGGATGATCCAGCTTACCAGAAATGCATCGATTCTCAATTGGCAATTTTTCTGAACGGTTTGATCAATGACAAACGAGGGAAAAAAGAGGGGGCACAACCTGAACTGGAGCAGCGTTTAACCAACAACATCATTTTTAGAAAATTAAAAATCGCATTAAACCTGAAAAACGAAGATGTATTGGAGATTTTGGGTCTGACAGGGGTGCGCATAAGTAAACATGAATTAAGCGCGTTTTTTCGTAAACCAGGTCATAAACACTATCGTGATTGCAAAGATCAGGTCCTGCGTAATTTTCTAAAAGGGCTACAGCTTAAATACCGTCCTGGCGTTGAACAGGAAACCGCGTCTGTATGGAAACCACTCAAAACGCCGAGACAGGTTTAAGCGGTTTAAAACGTAACAATCCACATAGTCCCCCCAGCACCAACGCAGGAAAAAATACATTGAGCCAAACAGCATTCTCAACGCTTAAGCTGCATGCCGCTCTGCTTAAAAACTTATCATCTCTTGGTTATGAGGAGATGACCCCCATACAAGCACAGAGCCTGCCCCATATTCTGGCGGGAAAAGATGTTATCGCCCAGGGAAAAACCGGCTCGGGAAAAACTGCTGCGTTCGGTCTTGGTCTGCTGGAAAAGCTCGATGTAAAGCGTTTTCGTGTGCAATCATTGGTGCTTTGTCCGACCCGTGAACTTGCCGATCAGGTTGCAAAAGAGATTCGGAGATTGGCTAGGGCTATCCACAATATCAAGGTCTTGACATTATGTGGCGGTATGTCGATCGGTCCTCAGATTGGCTCACTGGAACATGGCGCCCACATTATTGTCGGGACCCCCGGGCGCATAGAGGATCATTTGAACAAAGGTACTCTGCAGCTGAATAATGTGAATATGCTCATCCTCGATGAAGCCGATCGCATGCTTGATATGGGGTTTCAGGCAGCGCTGGATGCCATCATTGATCAGACCCCCGATCAACGTCAAACCCTGTTATTCAGCGCAACCTTTCCAGATCAAATTCAGTCTATCGCCAAGCGCATTATGGTTAAACCCGTCATGGTGCAAGTGGCTTCCACTCATGATAATGCCAGTATTCAGCAGCATTTTTTCAAGGTTGAGAATAATGAGCACCGTTTGACTGCTCTGTGTCTGCTGCTTTTGCAACATCGCCCTGAATCCGCCCTGGTATTTTGCAATACCAAACGGGAAACCCAGAAAGTGGCTGATGAGTTACTTCATTTTGGTTTTAGTGCGCTCGCCTTGCATGGCGATCTTGAACAGAGAGACCGTGATCAAACACTGGTGCGGTTTGCCAACAAAAGCGTCTCGATTCTTGTTGCTACCGATGTCGCTGCCCGTGGTCTGGATATTGATGCGCTGGATGCCGTAATTAATTACCACATAGCTCACGAGTCTGAAGGTCATGTTCACCGTATTGGTCGCACGGGTCGAGCTGGAAGCAAAGGGGCAGCGTACTCTTTGTATAGTGAAAAAGAGAGTTACAAGGTCGCTTCGCTGGATGCAAATGTAGACCCGATTTTAGATAGCGAATCTTTGCCAACCCTCAGTTTGTTGGAAGAACCGGCAATGAAACCCTTAATGGCAACGTTGCAAATTGACGGTGGAAAAAAACAAAAAGTTCGCCCTGGGGATATCCTGGGCGCGTTAACCGGAAAAAACGGTATTACAGGAAAACAGGTCGGGAAGATTCAAATTTTTGATAACTGGGCCTATGTGGCCGTCAGTCAGGACGTTGTTCAACCGGCACTGAAAAAATTAGGTGAAGGAAAACTGAAGGGACGTTCATTTCGGGTCAGGCTGATTCATGGCTAGGAGGCTGTCGGGTTTAACGCTGTTTGGCTGCAAATCCCTGGATGGCGATCAACTCAGCTTATCGAACTCGTTAAATAGGCCCACTATTCGCCCCCAGTGATTTTCGCTTCAAACGGATAAACCCGACAGCCTCCTAGTCGGCAGAATATTGGCGGAGTGACAAAATCTCTCCTCAGGCGACCTTGATCCTTACCACATTCATCACTTCAAGCTCTATCCCGGCAACTGTCTTGATTCCCGGATAGTAGGTCAGGTTGACCCGTTGACCGGCGATGTTCTTGTATCTCCGTTTGCGTTTATAGCTGAAGGGAACCTCGTGCCCCTCCAGCATCAGGGTGTTGATGATCCACTCACCCTCATCCCGCTGCACATGAGAGACCACCTTGAGCATATCGGAGTGAACGAGCTTAGGGTGCCGTTTGAGCAGTTTTTCCGGATCGGATTGCATCAAGTGAGTCTTCGACCTCGTGAAAGATTTTGGGACATCCCAGTCCCCAAAATCGACTCGGCCTTCGACAGCCTGTTTGTGCCCCGGCCGTCCC
>JAESPE010000055.1 GCA_016756835.1 gamma proteobacterium endosymbiont of Lamellibrachia anaximandri
TTCACTCAGTCTCGCTAAGAAAAAGAGAAAAGCTGCGTGGAATGACCGTTACCGCACTAAGGTGGTGTTTTCAAGCTGATTTTAATGCGGTGGCCCTGGTAATAGGTTTGAAAAAAACAATTAGAGAACTAAAATAATAAAATGGCTGCTTCCTGTGTTTTTGTACGCGCAAATGTCGGGCTTAGGGGAAAGGGTCTTGATGTGGCTTGCAATGGAAGAATCATTGCCCTATAATGCCGGGCTATTCAGCGGGTTTGCGTGATATGGGCTGTGTTTTCGCTACGATGCACAGGCTGCTTTCCTGTACTGACTATAAGAAAGCCCCGGTAACCGGGGTTTTTTTGTTTCCGGCGTCCAGCGTTGCAGTTAAACGGCAACGGGGTGGCCCTGACCCGGTATCGAGATCGTAACTGACCGATATGTAAGGAAAAGTCGGATTTTTGGAGTGGGCCATTGGCCCATTTTTTATGCGGTGAGGAAAATGCGTTCTGCCCCTGAGAAGTTGACACAACTGGTGCGCCAAGAGGTCGACTTGCTTGGTTATGAGTTGGTCGGTGTCGAATTGACCAGCCGGGGTACTGGCGGATTGTTGTTGCGTATCTATATTGATCATGCCGATGGCATCAATGTGGATGATTGTTCCCGGGTAAGCCACCAGGTAAGTGGTGTGCTGGACGTGGAAGATCCGATCAAAGAACATTACAGCCTTGAGGTCTCCTCGCCGGGGCTGGACAGGCCGTTGTTCCATGAGGCTGACTTTGAGCGCTTCAAAGGACAAAAGGCGCGTTTGAAGACGCGCAGCAAGATTGAGGGTAGACACCGTTTCACCGGGGAACTGGGTGGAGTGGAGAAAAACGAGGTTCTCATCATCGATGAGGGAACGTGTTATCACATTCCTCTGGATGAGATTGATTCGGCGCGGTTGATTCCGGAATTCTGAATTGGGAAACAACAGATGAGTAAAGAGATTCTGCTGGTTGTTGATGCCGTTTCCAACGAAAAAGGTGTGGAAAAAGGGATCATCTTTGAGGCAATCGAGGCTGCTTTGGCTTCGGCCACAAGAAAGAAGAATGGTGACGATATCCTGGTGCGGGTTGCGATCGATCGCGAAACCGGCGACTACGATACCTTCCGTCGATGGGAAGTGGTTGAGGCTTATGCCGAGGATGAACCGGATGCCGCGTTGCGCCAGGTTTTGCTCGATGTGACAAAAGTGGATCAAGCGGATATCGAACTTGGCGACTTCGTGGAGGAGTCAATCGATTCCATTGAGTTCGGTCGCATTGCAGCCCAGGCAGCCAAACAGGTAATCGTACAGAAGGTTCGGGAAGCTGAGCGCGCCAAGGTTGTTGCCGCCTATCAGGATCGTGAAGGCGAACTGGTCACTGGTGTGGTCAAGCGCGTCGATCGAGGTAACGTGTTTTTTGATTTGGGCGGCAATGCTGAGGCGTTCATCGGCCGTGAACACATGATTCCCAAGGAGTCGGTTCGGGTTGGTGACCGTCTGCGTGGCTACCTCTACGAGATCCGCTCTGAGCCACGCGGCCCCCAGCTTTTTGTCAGCCGTGCCATGCCGGAACTGTTGATCGAGCTGTTCAAGTTGGAAGTTCCGGAGGTCGGTGAAGGTTTGATCGATATCCGAGGTGCTGCACGGGATGCCGGTATGCGGGCCAAGATTGCCGTCAAGGCGCTGGATAACCGCATAGATCCGGTCGGTGCCTGTGTCGGCATGCGCGGATCGCGGGTGCAGGCGGTTTCCAATGAACTGAACGGCGAGCGCGTCGATATCATCCTCTGGAACGACAATCCTGCTCAGTTCGTGATCAATGCCATGTCTCCGGCAGAAGTTGTCTCCATCGTGGTTGACGAGGATGCGCACTCGATGGATGTCTCCGTGAGCGAAGAGAACCTCTCCCAGGCGATAGGCAGAGGCGGTCAGAACGTACGCCTCGCAAGCCAACTGACCGGCTGGGAACTCAATGTCATGGACGAGGCTGAAGCGCAGGAGAAGAGTGAATCCGAGTCACGGGTCTTCATCGAAACCTTTATGGATCAGCTCGATGTGGACGAGGACGTCGCTGTCATTCTGGTGCAGGAGGGTTTTACCTCTATCGAAGAGGTGGCCTACGTGCCCATCGAAGAGATGATGGCCATCGAAGAGTTTGATGACGACTTGATCGAAGAGCTGAGAAATCGCGCCAAGGATATGCTGCTCACCAAAGCGATCGCGAGCGAAGAGAGTTTTAAAGAGCCGGCAGAAGACCTGCTGGGTATGGAAGGCGTGGATAAGGATCTGGCCTATGCACTTGCCGCCAAAGACGTGGTGTGCATGGAGGATCTGGCGGAACAGTCCGTCGATGAGCTCATGGAGATTGAGGGTATGGACGAAGAGCGGGCAGGTAAGTTGATCATGACCGCGCGTGCGCCCTGGTTTGAAGAGACGGAATAGGGTGTGCCGGTGGAAGACCTCCGCTGGATAGTGATGATTCAAGTGCGTGGCAATATGATGGTTAAGGCAAAGTCGAGAGGCCTGAACAAATGAGTGAAGTAACGGTAGAACAGCTTGCCAAGGTCGTTGGCATTCCCTCCGAGCAGTTGCTGGGACAGTTGGCTGACGCCGGGATCCAGGCGAAAGGCCCCGACGACAAAATTTCGGATGATGAGAAGAGTAAACTGCTCAACCATCTGCGACAGAGTCATGGCAAAAAGGCCAAAATATCCGCCAGTGCGCCTAATAAGGTAACGCTGCGCCGCAAGACGGTCAGTGAATTGCGTCAGCCGGGCGCAACCCGCCGTACCCCGCTGAATCGTGCAACCAGTACGCCGAGCAAAACCGTCAGTGTCGAGGTACGGAAGAAGCGTACCTACGTGAAGCGCAGCGCAGTCGCTGGTGATGACGCGACGCAGCAGGAGGCTGAAGCCGCCCGCCTGGCTTTGGAAGAACAATCGAAGCAGCAGGCGGTTGCTGAGGCTGAAGTGGAAGCGCGTAAGGCTGCGGAAGCGAAAAAGCGCGAAGAGGAGCAGGCAGAAGCCCGCAAAGTTGAAGAAGAGGCGCGCCTGAAGGCTGAGGAAGAGGCCAGGCGACAAGCTGAAGAGGCGAGCGAGGCTGCCCGTCAGGCTGAAGAGGCCCGGGTCAAGAAGGAGCAGGAAACGAAACAGCAGGAAGCAGCTCGGGGCAAAAAGGGCAACAAGGAGAGCAAGGGCAAGGAGCAGAAAGATTCAAAAGGTGACTCGTCCCGCTATGGCCGCAAAGAGTTGCATGTTTCAAAAGAGGGCCGTGGGCGCCGTAAGAAAAAGCCCTCCCGCCGTCGGGGAACGCCTGCGGTTGATGCGGAACACGGGTTTCAAAAGCCTACCACGCCAGTGGTGCATGAGGTGAAAATCCCCGAGAGCATCTCCGTGGCAGAGCTGGCGCAGCAGATGTCGGTGAAAGCCGCAGAAGTGATCAAGGTGCTGATGAAAATGGGCATGATGGTCACCATCAATCAGCCGTTGGATCGGGATACATCGACGCTGATCGTGGAAGAGATGGGACATACACCGGTCGTGCAGCGGGATGAGGACGTAGAGGCGGATCTGCTCAGTACTGAGGAGGCCGCGCAAGCGGAAGGTGACCAGATTGCACGTCCGCCGGTAGTTACCATCATGGGTCACGTCGACCATGGTAAGACTTCGCTGCTCGACTACATCAGAACCAGTAAAGTGGCTGATGGCGAGGCGGGTGGCATCACCCAGCACATCGGTGCGTATCATGTCGATACGGCCAAAGGTACCATTTCGTTTCTGGATACCCCCGGCCATGCCGCATTTACTGCGATGCGCGCCCGTGGAGCGAAGGTAACCGATATCGTCATCCTCGTGGTCGCTGCCGATGATGGCGTCATGCCGCAGACCAGGGAGGCAATCCAGCACGCCAGGGCTGCTAACGTGCCACTGATCGTGGCGGTGAACAAGATCGATAAGCCGGAAGCGAATCCGGATCGCGTGATCCAGGAGTTGGCCCAGGAAGAGGTTATTCCGGAAGACTGGGGCGGCGATACCATGTTCGTCCAGGTCTCCGCCAAGAGTGGCGAAGGCATCGATGATCTGCTTGACGCCATCCTGCTGCAGTCCGAGGTGCTGGAGCTTACCGCCGTCGCAGAGGGACCGGCTGTCGGCTCCATTGTGGAATCGTCGCTGGATAAGGGACGTGGCCCCGTTGCCACTGTGCTGGTGCGCTCCGGTCTTCTGAATAAAGGGGACATCATTGTCTCCGGCAAGGAGTATGGCCGTGTTCGTGCCATGTTCGATGAAAACGGTAAGTCAGTGAAAAGTGCCGGTCCCTCCATACCCGTGGTGGTGCTGGGGCTTTCCGGTACGCCCGATGCAGGTGACGATGTACGGGCGGTCGCGGATGAGCGGCGCGCTCGTGAGATTGCCAGTCTGCGTGTCGACAAACACCGGGACAACCGCTTTGCCGCGCAGAAGGCCACCAAGCTGGATGAGATGTTCAGCCAGATGGGACAGGGTGATGTGCAGAATCTCAACATCATCGTCAAGGCTGATGTGCAGGGAAGCGTGGAGGCGCTGAGAGAGTCGCTGATGAAGATCTCCACCGATGAGGTGAAGGTGGCTATAGTGGCTGCGGGCGTAGGGGGGATCAGTGAATCTGATGCAAACCTTGCGGTTACCTCCAATGCGATTATTTTCGGCTTCAATGTACGCGCCGATGCGGGCGCGCGGCGTATCGTCGAAGAGCAGGGTCTCGATATGCGTTACTACGGCATCATCTATGAAGTCATTGATGATGTGAAAAAAGCGATCTCCGGCATGCTCTCCCCTGAAATTCGCGAAGAGATTATCGGTCTGGCCGAGGTGCGTGATGTCTTCCGTAACTCCAAGATCGGGGCGATTGCAGGCTGCATGGTCACCGAAGGTACCGTCAGACGGAACACTCCGATTCGTGTGCTACGCGACAATGTGGTCATCTACGAAGGGGCGCTGGAGTCACTGCGCCGGTTCAAGGATGACGTGCCTGAGGTCAAGGCGGGTATGGAGTGTGGTGTCGGCGTGAGGAACTACAATGACGTGCAGACCGGCGATCAGATCGAGGTGTTCGAGCGTACCGAAATAGCGCGGGTTGTCGAGTAGACAATGGCGCAGGATTTCAAGCGCACCGATCGTATCGGCTCCCAGCTGCAGCGGGATCTGGCTGACCTCGTCCGTGAGGAGATGAAGGACCCTGGGTTGGGCATGGTTACAATCCAGGAGGTTCGAGTAGTGCGGGATCTCTCCCAGGCCAAGGTCTTCTTTACCGTGATGGGTACGGATCTCCCTGTCAGTGAGTGTGCAAAGCGGCTGAACCAGGCGGCAGGACACCTGCGCTTTCTGCTGGGGCAGCAGAGCAAGTTACGTACCGTGCCCAAACTGCATTTCGTCTTTGACGAGTCGGTTGCGCGGGGTCAACATCTGGCTTCCCTGATCGATCAGGCGGTCGCCGATAATCATTCGGATTCATAAGCCCGGCAATCGCCGGAAACTCATTCAGAAAAAACTACCTAGAGCAGAAGATGGGACGTCGTCGAAACAGAGGACGCAATATCAGTGGGGTATTGCTGTTGGATAAGCCGGAGGGTATTACCTCCAACAAAGCCTTGCAGGAGATCAAGTTTCTCTTCAAGGCCGCCAAGGCCGGTCATACTGGTAGTCTGGACCCGCTGGCGACCGGACTGCTGCCGATCTGTTTCGGTGAGGCGACCAAGATGTCGGCCTTTCTACTGGATGCGGACAAGCATTACCGGGTGAAGGTCAAGCTTGGCGAGACCACCACCACGGGGGATGCCGAGGGTGAAATCCTGGAAACCGCCAGCACCGACGGTGTCACGGAAGGGGCTCTGTTGGAAGTGCTGCAGGAGTTTCTAGGGGAGCAGCAGCAGTTGCCGCCCATGTACTCAGCCATCAAGCACAAGGGTGAAAGGCTCTATAAGCTGGCACGCCAGGGTATAGAGGTAGAGCGCGAACCCCGCACCATTCATATCCACTCCCTCGATCTGCTCAGTTTTGACCTGCCGGAATTCGAGATGTACGTGCACTGCTCGAAAGGCACCTATGTGCGCACCCTGGCGGAGGATATCGGCGCCAAATTGGGCTGCGGTGCTTTTGTCAGCGGTTTGCGCCGCACTGGTGTGGGTCCATTTGACGATCAGTCGATGGTGACCCTGGAACAGGTAAAAGAGGATTTCGAGGCGCGCCGGTTTGCGGAGATGGATGCGCTGCTGTTGCCGCTGGAGAGTGCGCTCTCCGACTGGCCGGAGATCAACCTCACACCTGATGCCGCCTTCTATCTGAAACAGGGACAGCCGGTGTTGGTGCCCAAGGCGCCCACCAGCGGCTGGGTTCGTCTCTATGCCAATGAGGTGGATTTTCTCGGTGTTGGACAGATTCTGGACGATGGCCGCGTGGCGCCCAAACGGTTGCTGCAGACGAATCACTGAGAATGCCACCTATCACTATCAGGCCACTTTTACAAAATAGTTCATAGGATAGGCGACATACACAAATGAGGGTGCTGGCGGCATGGACGCCGCCATCAAGCCTACAGGGATGTATTTTCGGCGTCCCTCATTTGGGGATGTCGCCTATCCAACGTTCTTCTTAGTAATTGCGATTCAGACACAATCCGCGCATAATTCGCGGCTCACTGGAGTGCCAATTGAGCGCTTCGGTACAGATTTATCGAGACGGCCGGACTCCCCTGAACTCATTGTTGGAGGAGATCTTAAAAATGGCCATATTTATAGAGACGTAATCCATAGGAGTACAGCGTCATGACAATGAGCTCAGAAGATAAAAAAGCCATCGTGGAAGAGTATAAACGTGGCCCCGGTGATACCGGTTCCCCAGAGGTGCAGGTAGCCCTGCTGACCTCCCGTATCACCTATCTCACCGAACACTTCAAGCAGCACAAGCAGGATCACCACTCCCGTCAGGGTCTGGTCCGCATGGTTAACTCCCGCCGTAAGCTGCTTGACTATCTCAAGAGCAAGGATGCGGAGCGCTATCGCGATCTGATCTCCCGCCTTGGCCTGCGCCGTTAATCCGGCCTTATCTGCACTGAGGAAGAGACAGTGACTCTGATTAAAAAAGAATTTCAGTGGGGCGACAATAAGGTCACCATCGAGACTGGCGAGATTGCCCGCCAGGCCGACGGCGCCGTTATGGTCAATATGGACGATACCGTCGTCCAGGTTACCGTTGTTGCCGGTCGCAACGATCCCGGTCGGGACTTTTTTCCACTCACCGTGGACTATCAGGAGAAGACCTATGCAGCCGGTCATATACCCGGCGGTTTTTTCCGGCGTGAGGGGCGCCCCAGCGAGAAGGAGATCCTCACATCACGACTGATCGATCGTCCGATCCGCCCGCTGTTCCCCAAGGGATATACTACCGAGGTGCAGGTGATCATCACTGTGATGTCCCTGAATCCAGCGGTTGATCCCGAGATCCCCTCCCTGATCGGCACCTCCGCCGCGCTGGCGATCTCCGGCCTGCCGTTCAATGGCCCGGTGAGCGCAGCCCGTGTGGGATACAAGGATGGCGAGTACATTCTGAATGCCCCCAGCACCGGCTTGAGCGATGCCACCGATCTGGATCTGATCGTCTCCGGCACCGAGCATGCAGTACTGATGGTCGAATCCGAGGCGCGTGAGCTGTCTGAAGAGGTTATGCTGGGTGCAGTGCTCTTCGGACACGAGCAGCAGCAGGTTGCGCTGCAGGCGATCAAGGAACTGGCTGCCGAGGTTGGAAATGCCCCTGCTGAATACGCAGTTCCCGAAGTGGATGCCGATCTGAAAGCTGCTGTAGAGGCTGCTGCCGGCGAAGGCATCGGCAATGCCTATCAGGTTGCCGACAAGATGGAGCGTTACGCCGCCATCAAAGCGGTGGTTACCGATGCCGTTGCAGCACTTTGCGGCGGAGAAGACGCCCGTTGGGACGAGGGTGACGTAAAGGGTGTTATCGAGAAACTGAAGAAGACAACCGTGCGTGGCCGTATCCTCGAAGGAGAGCCCCGCATCGATGGTCGCGATACCACTACCGTGCGTCCCATCAGTGTGCGTACCGGCGTGTTACCCCGCACCCACGGTTCCGCCCTGTTTACCCGTGGCGAGACCCAGGCCCTGGTGGTGACCACCCTCGGCACCGAGCGTGATTCTCAGATCATCGATGCACTCGATGGTTCCTACCGCGAACCCTTCATGCTGCACTACAACTTTCCTCCCTTCTGCGTAGGTGAGACAGGTCGTGTAGGTAGCCCGAAACGACGTGAAATCGGCCACGGTCGCCTGGCCAAGCGAGGCGTGATGGCCTGCATGCCGACCATCACCGATTTCCCCTATGCCATCCGTGTGGTTTCGGAGATCACCGAGTCCAACGGCTCCTCTTCCATGGCATCGGTCTGCGGCACCAGTCTGTCGCTGATGGACGCAGGTGTGCCGATCAAGGCGCCGATTGCCGGTGTTGCCATGGGTTTGATCAAGGAAGATGAGAGATTTGCCGTGCTCACCGATATCATGGGCGACGAGGATCATCTCGGCGACATGGACTTCAAGGTGGCCGGTACCAGTGACGGTATCAACGCACTGCAGATGGACATCAAGATCGACGGCATCACCAAGGAGATCATGGAGATCGCCCTGGACCAGGCCAAAGAGGGCCGCATGCACATCCTGGGTGAGATGAACAGCGTCATCAACTCTCACCGGGAAGAGATGTCTGAGCATGCGCCGCGGATTATCGAGTTGCGTATCAACCCGGACAAGATCCGTGACGTGATCGGCAAGGGTGGCGCCACCATCCGTTCCATCACCGAAGAGACCGGTGCCACCGTTGATATTACCGACGACGGCGTGGTCAAGATCTTCTCCGTCGACAAGGCGGCAGGCGAGGATGCCCGCAAGCGTGTCGAGCTGATCACCGCTGACGTTGAAGTCGGCACCATCTACGAGGGCAAGGTTGCTCGCCTGATGGACTTTGGCGCCTTCGTCACCATTCTTCCCGGCAAAGATGGTCTGGTGCATATCTCCCAGATCTCCAATGAGCGGGTGGAGAAGGTCAGCGATAAGCTGTCCGAAGGCGATGTCATCAAGGTTAAAGTCCTCGAAGTGGACAAGCAGGGACGTATCCGCCTGAGTATGAAGGCGGTAAACGAAGAGTAATCACGCTTCGTTGAGCTGATAAAAAGGGGCCTTCCGGCCCCTTTTTTTGTGTCTGCGAAAAAATTTGAATCTGAATTTAGACGCCCCCCGTATAGGTTATTGAAAGTCGTTATCAAAACGACATAATTGACCAGATGAGGAATTCGTCATGAAAAAAATCGCATTTACAGCCGCACTGCTTCTTTCCGCCAATCTCTATGCAGGAGGGAGCTCAGAATTTGCATACAATGGTTATGATGGTAACCCTGACCTCTTTGTGGGTAGCTCTGGCTCCACTTCACTGCCCACAGCGGTTCAGCCGGGTATCGGTGACGCCTACGGTGATGTCCGTCTGGGTGGTGTCAATAACTCTGGGCATGTAGGTCAGAGGGGCAGCAACGAGGCGTATGGCAGCACCATTTTGGATCAGGGACACAGTATCGACTGGTAAACAGTTGACGGTCTGACGGGGTGGAAGTCCTGCCCCGTACAGGCTCTGCAACCCACCGATAACATGCAGATGCGCCATCATCCTCTAACATGCCTATTGCTTGGCGGGTTCAGCCTGCTGCTGATGGCCTGTGTACCACAAAAAAGTGAATTGCGATCCGATGTCGTCTTGCCTGTGGATGAGATGGAACCGGTGCGGGTCGAAGCGCAAAAGCTGATTCAGGGCATACTGGATGAGGATCTGCTGCCGGGGTTGAGTGTGGCGTTGGTGGACCGAAACGGTCCGCTTTGGCTCGAAGGCTTCGGCAAGGCGGACATGCGAAAGGGCACCCCGGCAGGTGCCGATACCATCTATCGTGTCGGCTCCTTGAGCAAGCCGCTGACAGCCCTGGCCGTCATGCAGATGGGCGGACAGCAACGTATCTCTCTTGATGATTCCATCAGCCGTCAGCTCGACGGTTTTTCCATTCGCAGCCATGATGCTGAAGCGGTCGTCATCACGCCGCGGCAACTGCTGAGTCATCGCAGTGGCCTGCCCAGCGATCTGCGTAAAGGTATGTATACGTCGACCCCGTTCACGCAGGTCACAACACTACTGCACGATGAGTACATCGCCTATGCGGTGGACAGTGTCTACAGTTATTCCAATCTCGGTTACGATCTGCTCGGCCATCTGGTGGAGCAGAAGTCCAGGATGTCATTTGCTGAATACATGAAGCAGAATATTTTTCAGCCTTTGGATATGCAGAGCAGTGATTACGAGGTGACGCCCACAATGCGTGAGAGGTTAGCGGCAGGGCATCTGGATGGTCTGGTCAGGCCGCAGCCTCCGCTACGGGATACCCCGGCATTGGGACTCTACAGCAGCGCCAAAGACCTTGGACGCCTGATGCAGTCCCTGTTGCTTGGGCGGATACCCAATATCGATACTGAAATGATCTTGGAAATGTGGACCTCGCAGACGGCAAAGGGTCAGATTGCGTTGGGTTACTCGCCTGGGCTGGGCTGGTTTATTGAGGATGATCAACTGCTCGGGCGTGTGGTGCGTCATGGCGGCAGCACAATGCTGTTTGGCGCAGAGATGGCAATGTTGCCGGATCATGAGCTTGGCGTAGTGGTGCTTGCCAATGGTGCGGGCAGCAACAAGGCGGCCCGCAAACTTGCAGCGACGATTTTGGCGCTCGCGGTAAAGGTGCGCGGAACGGCTAACGAACCGGCGCCGATTCGCTCGCCGAAAATGATGGCTGCATTGCCCGATACTCCCTCAGGCGGTTATGCAACCGATCTTGGGCTGCTGATGGTGGATCCCGAACATCCTCGCCTTTGCGCCTGCATCATCGAACGAGTCCTGGATATGGTGCGGTTTGATGACGGCAGTCTCGGGTTGACACCTGAGAGCGCGGCCAGTCTGCCCCTCTCCTACAGAGTGCTGGGTGAAATGCGTTTCCGTTCCCGCACTACCAATGATCTGGAGGTGCTGGTGGCGGAGCGGGACGGCGAGGAGTATGTGCTTGGCAGCCGAATTGAATCCCAGCCCTGGGATGAGGTCTGGAAAAAGCGCACCGGCAGTTACCGCACGATCAACCCTGATGGTGCGTTCAGCATCGAGGATCTGCGGCTTAGTACTGAAAGCGGGGTACTCTGCCTCCATTATAGGGCACCCCACCTCTCCGACAGTTCTATTCGTGTGCCGCTGAAGCCCGTCTCTTCCACTGAGGCGGTCATAGAGGGACTGGGTAGGGGGCGGGGGGAAACCGTGCGCATCGTGGAGGTGGACGGCAAGCAGTGCATAAGGTTCTCCGGCTATATGGGTGAACCGATCGAAGATAAATAGTTTCCGTCCGGAAGCCCATATCTAACCACGAAGCGCACGAAGAAAATTTATTGCTAATCAATCTTTTACCTTCGTGCTCTTCGTGTCCTTTGTGGTTAATACATTATTTCCGGATAGACACTGAATAAGCTGGCCGGTTCTTGCTCCTTTGCGCGGCTACCATTACTCTTGCAGGAGATCTGAATGCAATGTCTCTGAAGGAGTTTACATGGCAGCCGGGGAGACCGACCCGAAAACAGCGAATGCAGAGCGCAACGAGCAGCTGAAAGCGTTGCTTGCCGCCTGCACGCTGAAAGACCGCAGGGCATTTGCCCAGCTGTATGAGATGACTTCGGCGAAACTATATGGCGTTATCCTGCGTATCTTAGTTAGAGACACGTGGGCGCAGGACTGTTTGCAGGAGGCCTATATCAAGATATGGAACAGCGCAGACAGCTATCGTCCCTACTTGGCCGCGCCGACTACCTGGATGGCAACCATTGCGCGCAACCAGGCACTGGATCTGCTGCGTCGTCGGCGTCGGGAAGTGCAGATGGCGGAGCCGGAAAAGCTGCTCGAAGCGTCGGACAGCAAAACGATGCCGCTGGAGCGGTTGCAGCTGAGTGATGAAGGGCGTCGTCTCAACGATTGTCTGGAACAGATAAAGAGCCAGCAGCGCCAGGTTATCGCCCTGGCCTACTTCAAGGGGCTGACCCATGAGGAGCTGGCGAGTCAGACGGGAACGCCACTTGGCACGGTCAAGACATGGATACGTCGTGGACTTGAACAACTGAAGAGGTGTCTTGAACCATGACACAACAGAATCAAAAATCACCAGCCCCAGACCTTGCGGGTGAATATGTGCTTGGCACCCTGCAGGGTGAGAGACAGGCTGATTTTGAACATCGTCTGAAAGAGGACTATGCGTTACAGGCCGAGGTGTCGGCCTGGGAACAGCGGTTTGCTCCCATGTTGGAGGCAATTGAGCCTGTGAAGCCGCCTGTTGATGTCTGGCGCAACATTGAACAGCGCCTTGATCCTTCATCCCGGTCGGAGAAAGCGGGGATTTTGAACAGTCTTGGTTTCTGGCGCAATCTGGGTTTGGTCATGGCCAGCCTGGTGATGGTGCTGACGCTTACCCTCTTCGGTATAGACCGCGCTGATTTCGAGATGGACCGGGTGCTTGTAGTGATGAACGATCAGTCCCAGGCGGGCTGGATTATTGGCACTGCTGGTTCCGGTGGACAACTGCATGTGAAGGCTGTAGCGCCGACGCGGGTGCCGAAAGATAAGGTCTGTCAGCTCTGGATGGAGACCAGCGATGGACGCTTGGTGTCGGTGGGCATACTACCTGAACGTGGTGCGGAACGGATGAATGTACCCGTATCCCTGCGAAGTGACAGTCGCTTCAAGATCAGTATTGAGCCGGTTGCGGAACTGCCGGCGGCTAAACCCAGTGGAGAGTTCGTCTTTGAGGGTGGTTTGACCAGTATTTGATTGCCACCTAAATCGCAGGAGTCATGAGGGACTGGGCTTCAGCGACACTCTCCCACGGTGAGCAGTAGTGGCCGGAGTCGATTCAGGTATGCAACCGGCAATGACGGAACGTTTGTCATCGCAGGTTTTACTCTCTGGTCAGAACAGGAATCGACTCCGACCGTTTGACTATTGTCTGATGCCCTCTAAATAGAGACCCAACTCGACCTCCTTGGAGGCAGGGCCAATGTTGAAGTTGATGTTGTAGTCAGAAAGTTTCAACTTTGTGTGCCCCTCGAAACCCCGGCGAAAACCGCCCCAGGGATCCTCGCCGGCGCCGATTTGCCTAACATCGATGCTGATCGGTTTTGTCACGCCACGCAGGGTCAGGTTGCCTTTCAAGATACCCGTGTTGTCGCCATTTGAATGGTAACCGGTGCTCACGAAACGGGCTTCCGGATAGCGTTTGACAAAGAGAAAATCATCGCTTCGCAGATGTTTGTCCCGTTCCGCATGGTTAGAGTCGACACTGGCTGTGTTGATAATTACTTCTGCTCCGGCGTTTGATGGATTCTTCTCGTCATAGCTGAATTTTCCACTGAACTTATCGAAGCGGCCAAGCAGCAGGCTATAGCCCAGATGTGGGATCTTGAACTGTATCGAGGCGTGAGAGCCCTTGGTATCGATGACATAGTCTGCGGCGTATATACTGCCTGATAGGGGCAGCAGGGTTGATAGCAACAGAATAGATATCCTGCGTGAGCTTTTCATTAGGGCTTCCTCCGGTGGTTGTTGTCGGGTTGTGTTTTTAGCATTCGCATGAGGGTTTCGTCTCTATCGAAGAGGTGGTGTTTCAACGCACCGGCAGTATGCAAGGCAACGAATGCAGCCAGGGTGTAGGCAAAATACTTGTGCAGTTTTCCGGCGAAATCCTTTTGGTCGTCCATTTCAGGGAACAGTGCCGGTACCTCGAACAGGCTGAACAGTTCCACTCCACTCCCTTTGGCGGTGGCGATCAGATAGCCGCTGATACAGAGACTATAGAGCAGAATATAGAGTATATGATGGGTCAGGGTAGCGACGGAGCGCTCCCAGAACGCGTGGTTGGGCAGTGGAGCGGGCTTGATGTTGTTTGCGCGCCACAGGTTGCGGGCGAAGAGCAATCCCAGTAGAACCAGTCCGAAACTCTTATGCCACCAGGGCGCGGCATGGTACCAGGGATGGTAGTAGTCGATACCGACCATATAGTAGCCGAGTGAAAACAACCCGATGATGAGCAAGGCCATGCTCCAGTGCAGCAGAATGCTGATAATGCCAAAGTGCAGAGTCGTGTCCCGAATGAGCATGGCAGGCTGTTTCGATGAAGTTATTTTCCGATTGGACAGATCGGTTCAGTTATTGTTCCCGGATGGCAGGGGAGGTGTGCGTTGGCCAAAGCGGGCTTGAGGACACTGACTCTGGTCAGTGATGAGGAGTATGATCTCCATGGAAGGGTTTTAGTCCGGATGCTTGGAGAGACAGTCTGAAGTGTTGCTGAAAGGGATTCTATTTCGTTTGCCGGGATTTGGCTCCTACAGGGGCAGGTACGCCTATTTTGCTTTGATGTCCATGATCGGGCTGATCACGGTGGCTTATATCGGTTGGGAGTATGTGAACCGTACCAGCCGTATCCAGGTCGCCAATATTGAGCAACGGGCTCTGACTGCGGAGGCTGTTGCCGATGCACAAGAGTTGCTTAATCATATTGATAACCGGTTGTCCCGGATTATCACCGAGCCACGTGAGTCCGAAATTGAGGACATCAATAAAGAGTTCAGCAGACTCAAAATCGCGCTACTCCACCTGGAGAAAACACTGCCGCATACGACCAATGGTGCTACCGCGGCGGCTGTTCGGGAACTTTATCTGGATGCGCAACGATTGCATGCAGCGACCGTTGAATTGGTGGAAGTGCGTACAGACATGGAACGCTGGTTTCCCGCCATGCGGCTGATGCGTGAGCAGATGCTGCCGCATAACCAGGCTGTGCTGAGTGAGTTGGATACCATACTCGCCGAGGTCCGCGAGGCGCTGGAACCGGAAGAACAGCTCGAAGCGATCAACGCAATATCTTCATTGCGCCATGCCTGGAACAGCATGGTCTCCGAACTGCGTCTGTTGGTGGCTAACCGTTTTGGCGTTTTTTCCAGCGAAGCAAGCGTCGGGATGCGATCGCGGATGGTCAATATTGGTTACTATGCTGAGGAAGTACCGGGCTACTTACAGATCCTGAGAACAATGGTGGATTCGGATCGCCTGGGTTTCATTGGCCCAGAAGCATTGGATGTGCTCGATAGGCATTTTCGGGCCTGGATAAACGGATCCAAACAGCTCATCGCATTATTGGACAATCCGGGATGGCGTGTAGACCTGGTGATTCTGACTGAGTCGATTGATCCCCTGCTTGAGCAAATGAGGCAGCAGCTCTCTGCTTTGGACCTGGAACTGGACAAACAGTCCGCCCAGGATATTACTCTACTGACCAAGACAGCACGTACCCTCTCTTTTTCGATACTCGGCATAGCATTCTTCGGTATTTTGCTGATTACCTTTGCCTATATCTTTCTCAATCGCACCCTCCTCAGGCCGATTGCAGAGACGGCAATGGCGCTGAAGCAGGAGGCCCAAGGGGTACTGGATATCACCCCCCCGCCTGCTTCCCTGCAGGAGACGGCGAACCTGGTCGAAGCCTTTAATGAGATGCGCAAACAGGTGCATATGCGGCAACAGCATCTGGATCACATGGCCCACCATGATGCACTGACGAGGTTGCCGAACCGGGTACTGTTTCGTGATCGGCTGGAGCATGCACTGAAGATTGCGTCACGGGAAGGTCGCTTGATCGGTCTGATGTTTTTGGATCTGGATCGCTTTAAACAGGTCAATGACAGTCTCGGTCACCTGGTAGGGGATGAGTTGCTGAAGATTGTGGCCGAGCGTCTGCGTGCGCTGACTCGGGAGTCAGATACGGTCGCCAGGCTCAGTGGTGACGAGTTCGCCGTGCTGGTGGAAGGCATCAACGAACGCGATGATATGGTTCCTCTGGCGGAGAAGATGTTAGAGGCACTGGAACAGCCGATCGAGATTGCCGAGCATGAACTGAGAATCACCGTCTCTGTGGGAATAGCGATGGCGCCTCTGGATGATGTTGTGGCCGATAATCTGATTCGTGATGCAGATACAGCGATGTATTCAGCGAAACAACAGGGAAGGGCGGCCTATCGTTTTTTTACGGATGAGATGACCCATGTTGTGGCGGAGAGCCTGCAGCTTGAAAATGAAATGCGCTCTGCAGTGGAAAACGGAGAGTTCCTGTTCCACTTTCAACCGGTGGTCAGTCTCTGGAACGGCGAGCTTTATTGCTGTGAGGCTTTGATGCGGTGGCAGCATCCGGAAAAAGGCTTGTTGGCGCCGGAGGTCTTTCTGGATGTACTGGATGATACCGGTCTGATTACGTCAATTATCGACACGCTGCTGGATCAGGCCTCCAACCATCGGAAGGAACTCAGCAAGAAACTTGGTAGAGAAATTGCCGTGTCGGTCAATCTGTCGGCACGCCTGATGAATGATCCGGCATTTTGTCGCGGACTGTTAAAACGGCTGGTGGCGAGAGAATTCCCGCTCGAAAGTCTGGTGCTTGAGATCACGGAGGATACCCTGACCCGTGAGCTTGCCGAGGCGAATGAGTTTTTACAACAAGCGAAGAACCTTGGTGCAAAGATCGCCCTGGATGATTTTGGTGTAGGTCAGGCTTCATTGAGCCACCTGCGGCAGTTTCCATTCGACCTGGTGAAGATTGATCGCGACTTTATCAGCAATGTGCATTCCGATGCCAATGATGCGAATCTTGTGCGGGCCATTATCCAACTGGCCCATGCGTTTGGTATGCAGGTAGTGGCGGAAGGTGTTGAGACCGAACAGCAGTTGGCCTTTGTGCGCGCGCAGGGATGCGACTACATTCAAGGCTATCTTGTGGGGGTGCCTGCCGATTCCGAGCAGGTTGTCGCCTGCCTCTCTACTGGACGACACGGAAGTCTGTTGGCTAATTGATCTGTTTCTGCATGGCGTGGGAAGTTATCAACTGGTTCTCAGTGAACAGGACCCAGTTGTTCAGGTGTGATTTCGGGTGAGAAAAAGGCATCTGCAGCGTCCGGATCGACCGGGTCACCCGCATTGTTGACCAGTGGCTGATCATAGTCGTTCCAACCCCGCAAACCGGTCTTCAGTGAGACGACATCATCAAACCCCATCTGTTTAAGGGTGTATGCGGCCAGAATGCTGCGGTTGCCTGAGCGGCAAATCACCACTACCCGTTTACCCCGTGCGGTTACCAGTTTCGGCACCGTCTCGTCATACCCATAGTCACAGGCCGTTTCCAGAATGCCCCGTGGCACGATCAGGGAGTCCTGAATGTGGCCACCATCGAATTCATAGGGGCAGCGGATATCAAGCAGCAGAAGATCATCTCTGATCGAGAGTTCTTCAGCCAGATCCCAGGGGAATATCTCATCCACTGATTTGGACTGTTCCGCTATCAGGTCGTTGAATCTCTTGCGCATGGAATCAGCTTCTCTTGCCAAGCTTTATTTAGAGGATATTGAATATTGTTCTCAGGGCTCTTGTCTCAATCCATGACAAAGCGCAATCTCCATTACGGGCCGTGAGTGCTCTGAACATAGTGTAGGAGGCGGTGCCCCGCCGCGATGACGCCGTAGCAAATGTAGGGTGCGCCGTGCGCACCAGAATAAGCAATCATGGTGCGTACGGCGCACCCTACCAGATGAATTGCACGTCCCTCTTCATCTGACATTCTGGACAGAGATAACAGCCCTGACTGCCTGAAACAAGCTTGATGATTTTTTCGCCGCATCGGTAGCAGGACAGACCTTCCCGGCGGTAGACCTTAAAACGCGCAGATTCAAAACTGCTTCCGTCGGAGATGAGTCGCTTTGCCAGTGACAGTTGATTGGTGATACCCCCAGTCTCATAGGATTGCCTGGGCAGTTCCTCTATGGCACCGGCAATGTCCTCCAGTTGCCTGTCCGTACACTGGCTGGGTTTAATGCCCGGATGCAGCGAGGCGGTAAACAGAATCTCGCAACGGAGGTAGTTGCCCAGTCCCGCCAGGAATGACTGGTCTGTCAGCAGCGTTGCCAATTGTCGGTTGCGAAACCGTTTGCCAAGAAGCCGTTTGGCGATGGTTTCAGCATCAAGAGAGTCGCTCAAAATATCGGGTCCCAATCGACTCAACAGCGGATGGCTTTCTTGCTCTGTTTTCGTCAGAACTGCAATATCCGAAGCACTGAAAAGCAGTGCGGCCTTCGATGCCGTCTCAAGTCTCAGCCGCAACTGGCGAGAGGTATCCGGCATCTCCCCTTTGTCGAGACAGTACCAACGGCCATAGAGTTGATTGTGGCTGTAGATCGAAAGGCCGTTGTCGAAATGGTTGAGCATCGCCTTGCCCCGGGTCTCCACCTCGATCAGCCTGGCGCCTGAGAGTTTATCCTCAAAGAGTTTCAGCTCAGGCAGGCCAAACCAGACCCTATCAATGACCTGGTCTTGCAGGATAGCCGAGATCTTATCAGCTGCACGTCGGATTTCCGGGCCTTCTGGCATAGCTTGAGTCTGTCGTTTGGCGGAGCAAGACATTCTACCCTGGATTCAGCAGACGTAGGCCTGATCAAGCGCGGCGGATCGGGCATCTCCACTTTAGCCGGTGGAGGAATCACCCCCTGTCGGTTATCCTTGATCTCCTGAGAATAAAAAGTAACAGTCTGGAAAGACAGATGGCGGACGTCCGGCAAACCGAACAGATCTTCCTCAGCTACAGCCGCAATGATCGGGAAGCGGCGAGGCGCCGCTCCGTGCATTTTGAGTGACTGCTTTTTCCACGCGAAGGGCAGGGCCGGTCTTGACACAGTGGGAAAACTCCCGTAAATTTCGCGCTCTCCTATTCGGAGGTCGCCGACTTTGACCCACCGGAAAGGATCTGTCCCCATCGTCTAGAGGCCTAGGACACTGGCCTTTCACGCCGGTAACAGGGGTTCGACTCCCCTTGGGGACGCCATCTTCTTGTAAGTGGTTGTTCTACCGCTAACTTATTGACTCACCATCTATTTCTCCTGACTTTGGGTGCAAAGGATGGGTGCGAGCGAAATGGCTGGTGTAGCTCGTGAAAAAGACCGTCGAGAAGCGATTCTAGTGGAGGCTTCCCTTTAGTCTGGAAATTAATCTTACCGCCGCCAACCGAAGTTCACAGCCCTTTATTAATGCTCTTCTGGTTTTGAAGGCCGAAATCATAGAACGCATGATGAATCTCGTTTCTCCAGTTATCGGGTTCCTTCCCGATCGTACGGCCCGTTCTCTGACTGAGGAAGTTCCAAATCCAACTAAAGTGACTTGATTCTGGCGAGCGGTGAATCGTTGCCTGTTCAGGAAACCATGCATTCTGGTGGGGTCGCCCCGAAGGGTGTTCGCATGATGGTATTGTCTTGCGCGAAAACGGGTGCGACTGGGGAACCGGATGCGGGAGAACCGCACGTCCGGGTCTGTGCAGGGGACGCCGGGTAACCGGCGTCCCCACTGCTAGACGAGTCTGTCCCCTTTTCTTTCGTTACCCCTATTCAGGAAGGGGCGGAGGGGGAGGTGGTTTCTGGGTATTGTTGGTCTGCGGGTAATAATGGCGGGGATATCCCCAACCATAGGGGGCGCCCCAGCCGTAAGGGCCTCCCCAGCCATAAGGGCCTCTCCTGCCATAAGGGCCATTCCAACCATAAGGACCGCCGCGACGCCAGTGGCGTGGATAATAATCATCGTCGTCATCAAAAAAACCAAAAAACGCATGGGACTGCTGGGTTGATAAAACACCGACCAAAGCCACCAATGCCGAAGTTAGCACGCGTATCTTTTTCATTCTGGTAGTTCTCCTCGACTCAATTTCTCTTTTCGCATGATACTAGGGCTCCGTCGATGGGCATCCGCATAGTGTTAACAGGCCCTAATGCAGACGATGTACCAATTTTAGATGATTGAGCCTTAAATGATAGCCGAAGATTCTTACTTGATGAAACCTGATTGGATGCCGTCATGGTCTGTGTTTTCCTTGGTGGCGTGACGGTTGAAATAAGTCATTGTAAAACGCCATACATCTGCGGAATAATCTATAGTTGAAAACACCCTGTCCAGGGCTTGAGTAATGGGGATGATCACGCATTTCTGATCCCACCCTTGGCAGGTTTAATGGCTCAATCAGATATTTATCCAGGCTCAATTACACAGGTTGGAGAAACCGGTATGAAGATATTGCTCGCCCTAATGGCATTCAGCCTTTCATTTTTCGCCCAGGCCGGGAAGTTTGAACCCTCTTTGGTGGTGCAGACAGGACAGATGCGGGAGAGCGATCTGATTGTTCGCAATATCACCGATCTGACAAGCAAGAAGACCTGCCTGACCTTCTACATTCGCACCAGTGGCACCAGTCCGATCACACACTGTTATGATGCCGTGTCGGGATTTGGCGCCAACTTGAATCAGGTGGGGCATATCAAGGCGGATGATCTGGTCGTGCGTAAACTGGAAGATACCAAGAACGGCATGTTCTGTCTGACCGCCTATGTGAGTACCCCGGGCACCTCTCCGGCAGTGGATTGCTACCCCAACAAGCAAGAGTTCAAGGATCATATGGTTGAATCCGGTCATCTGCGGGAAGGCGATCTCGATGTGCGTCGGATCGTCGATGCCGGCAACATGAAAACCTGCCTGGTGGCCTACATCACCACCAAGGGAACCTCTCCTTCTCTCGTCTGCTATGATTCCCCGGCCGGCAGCAAGGGAGGTCTCTATCAGTCCAGTTATTTGAAAGAGGGTGATCTGGTGGTAAGAAAGGTTCTCGATACGCAAAGTAACAAGGCCTGTCTGGTGACTTATGTCAGTACAGCGGGTACATCATCCCATATCTATTGCTATGATGAATAAGGCCGCATACTCAGCATTGACCTGTTGGGGTTGCCAGTGTTACAAAACCTGAAGTAAGTCTTTTCCTTGTTAAACCAATGGACTCGTTACAAGAGTTTGCAGGACTTTAATTAAAGAGGTGTCCAAATCGTGAGTAAACAAAAACTGATCATCTATAGTGCCATGCTTGCCATTGGTGGCAGCAGTTTGGCAATTGTTCCCAGCGCATATGCGTTCAATATGGGCAACATGATGAATCCATCGAAATGGATGAATAATAATAATAATAGTAGAGACCGGTATTATGATGATGACTATTACTATGACCGCGGTCGCTATGGCTATGGAGGACCTTACGGCGGCTATGGAGGACCTTACGGTGGCTATGGCTATGGTGGTCCCTATGGTTATCCTGGTTATGGCTATGGTGCTCCCGGTTATCAGCAGCAGAATAACCAGCCGGCGCCTCCCCCACTGCCACAATAGCGCTGAACTGCTGAGTCAGTTAAACCGACTATGAAAAACGGGGCGAAAAACGCCCCGTTTTTTATCTGATAGACGTCCGTGCCGGAACCGACCAGTCTCCTGCCGCTTGCAACGGGACTATTGGGGGTAGGAGCAGTCCGTCGTCGCAGACAAGCGTAACGTCACATCTTCATGGATAGGGAGGCTTAGGCCCCCCTTTTTCTTCCAGCAGAATTTGCTATATCGTCATCCCGGCAAGTGCAGTTATCCTTTGGAACAATAGGGGACATGGAACAATAGGGGACAGACCACGTTTTTTTCCTATTATTTTTTCAGCAGCCATCCATAATAAACTGTGGTCTGTCCCTATAACTGTGCTTGCCATGCCCGGTACCCAGGAAGAATGAGAAGAAATTCTCGTAATCTCCCTTCAGTATGAATTTCCTGGTCTTGCTGAGATTCTCTTGGCCATAGTTCTTGCTCAAGGCCAGCTTGCCGACTTGGCAATCGTTGAGCCCTTCCAGCCAGGAGTACATCTGTTTCGCCTCTATGTCACAGAACCCTTTTCCATACTCCATCGGCTTCATGCTGAGCCTGTTCGCCCTCTTGAACTTGTCAAATCTGGCAGAGTTACCAATGTTTCCACTCTCAAAGAATATTGTCTCAGCGATCTCCTTGAGCAACTCATCTCCACAGTCTCTCTTGACCCCGTGGATTTCTACTATGATTGACGCAGGCTTATTGCCACTCACGCCCATGTAGTCTCCACGTTTCTCGAATTCCTTGCTCTTCTTGATGTAGGATTTCATGAAAAAATCGAGTCGATGGGCAGTTTCAGAATCAAGATTCTTGATGATCAGCTTCATTGCAATGACTCCCCCATGGTGATTGGGTGCGACATGCATAAGGAACGAAATAGGGGGCGTACTACAATTTTAGTACAAATCTGTTCTTTCAGACCCAATCGTACGCCTTATCCCATGGGATGAAATATTTGGGGTCATCAGAGTAAAAACCAAAGAGACCTGACCAACTTCTGCTCATGACTGATCTTGAATATTTGTGATCTGACATTGCCAGTCAGATCAAATCTGGACTACTAACCTCAACCCCTTCTTTTCTGAAACCCTGAGAGCTGTGGAACAACCTTGTTTCATGTGCTTCAGACTCTCGCTCGCCTGTCAGCCAACCACCTTCAATCACCCCGCGCGCGCAGTTAGCCCCTCGCCACGCCTGCCGAGTAAATAGGTCGAATTTTCTGCACATGGAGAAGTGCTGGAAACACAGAGGCCAGCCAACAGGGATCTAAACAGAGTGGTCGGGTAAGTTCTTCATTCTTCGGCGGTATTCTGCATCGATGGCATGATCCGTTCACGGTTCACATCTGCAGACAAAGGGATATTGATAGTGGGGTTGGGTCTGGCAGATGGACTCAGTGTTCGGTCTGCAGAGAGGGTGGATACGAAAGTGAAACCGCAATCAATGTTCTGGCACTGGAACTTGATTTCGCGGTATGTGTTGGAGAGTTGTTTGCTGTCTCGAATGACACAGAGACATTCGCAGTGTGGGCACTTGGTTTTCACTGGAGAAGTCCTCACCTAAGTTAGCCAGTTTATGAGCAGTCAGGCAGCTATCTTGACGTGCATCACCCAACGAAGTGCAGGGATAAGTTTGCTTTGCCTTGGGACGCCATGAAAAACAAGGGCTTACGTTTATTCGTAGGCCCTTTTTATTGTCACTCGAAATTCTCTGAAGAAACGGGCGTTAGTTAGTGCTTTCCGCACGACCCCAACCTCTTTATTGGGCTGAAATCCCCAGTCGAACAGATCCCGATGATTGTCGGATTTCTTTACAGCTCGACTGAAACCGTTAAACACCTACATTTTGTGCGGCTAAGTGATTGTTTTTAATGTTGATGCCTTCCGTCATCAAGTAGCAAACAGGGCAATTTAACCAATGGAATATGCTTTAAAGTAAATATCTAACGACTTGAATTCCCAATTGATGTCGGAATATTTTACATATCATAGGCCATGGATTACTGACTTTGTCCAGTATGTCATTGTTAATATTGGTAAATGGTTTTTTGGCTTAAATTATGCGTTATAAATGAGGCAGGACTCGGTCGGTCATGCTGAAAGCTCACAGAATGGATCTGTATTTTATCTGTAAGTTCGAGGTTGTATTTCTCGTTAAGAAGAAAAGACGGCTTGGAGTCGATGAGCGGAAAGTAGATAGCAAATAAAGTAAGTAGAAGGAGTTAATTATGCGGACACATTGGAAAGGTTTCTTACTGGTCTTCTTTGGGTCGTTATTGTGGAGTATGGGAGCACAGGCGACTGCCATCAATGTTGCACTCAACAAGACCGTAACATTAAACGGTGAGTTCTTCACAGGTGGTTGGGGAGGTTCGACAGTTGTCGATGCGAGTACCGTCGTCGACGATGTGTTCCTGCCGCAAAGCACTCAGTGGGATCAGGGCACCGTATGGTGGGATAGCAGTCGAGGCGGTGGTGGTCAATATTTAGACATAGACTTGGGAGGAACTTTTAACATCGAGAGTCTTATCGTTCAGGCAGACGACAACGATTCTTACAACCTGCACTACTGGGATCTTGGTAGCGCTGCGTGGCAACTGGCATGGGGTGTGCCTGCCGTTGGGGGATGGGGAGAGCAGACTCGCCCAGATCCTCTGGACGATACGCAAAGGTACTTGCTCTCAACGCCCATTGTAACGGACGCCCTTCGGTTTCAAGCTAATTCCGGCGATGGATATTACTCTGTGTCGGAGATTCAAGCTTATGGTACAGCTGTGCCGGAACCCACCACCCTCCTGTTGCTTGCAACGGGACTATTGGGGGTAGGAGCAGTCCGACGTCGCAGGCGGGCGTAACGTCACATCTTTATGGATAGGGGGGCTTCGGCCTCCCTTTTTCTTTCAACAGAATTAGCCATACCGTCATCCCGGCAAGTACACTTTCTTCAATAGTGCGCGGACATTCAGGCCGTTGCGACAGGCCTGAAACGCGATTTTGGTATGGGGATGCAGATGCCGTTCGTCTGCACTGATCACCCGGGCTGGGTGGAGACCTCTGCAGACTGAGGACTCTTGACCCTGTAAAACACAGCATAAATCACGGGTATGATCCCCAACGTCAAAATAGTGGAGAGCAAAATCCCGGCAATGATGGTGTAGCCCTTCACACGGGGCATGGTGAAGGTCACTTCATAGGTCTGGTTCTCCTCGTCCGCGCTGGTCGCCGCCTCCTTGAGTTTTAACGGAAAGCGCTGTTCTGCGATGGCATCAAAATGTACGAAGTAGGAGTGGACCTGGCTGCCCTTCCGAGTGCGCAACATGATGCTTTCAGGCACATTGTGTATTTCGGCAAAACGTCTCGTGAGGCGGCCATCAAAGGAAGCGCGCAACACGGTGTGATTCAGGTTTTGTCTTGTCGCCTCCAACTGGACCTCTGCGGTGGCGGATTTTGCGTTGAGCTTGTCGAAATCGGATTGGGAAATATGGCCGGGGCCGACGAGTTTCTTGCCGCGCTGGAAATTGGATTGGGCGGTCTCATAGCTGGCCAGGCTGGACTTCAGTTCAATCCGGGCGTCAGTGCGATCAAGCTTGGCAATGACATCTCCCTTTTTGACCTTCTCACCCTCCTTGACAGGCATCTCATTGATGATGCTTGTAACACGGAAACTGAGATTGGCGCTACGGGCGGCATCCACTACAGCGGGAAATTCGCGAGTGGCCTTTGTGACGGTGGGTTCGACCTCCAGGGCACGAACAGGACGGAGGATTTCCGCTGGTGCGACAGGTTCGGTCTCTGTTCCGCAGGATAGCAACAGGGGGGCTGAAAGCCAGGTTCAACAGCAGCGGGGTGATTTTTATCTTGACTACTTACAGTCCTTTTCCATGGAAATAAGTTCAGCCCAAAGCCACACCAAGGCTGAAGTCAGTAGTGATTGTAACACCCCTCCGTCACTCAATTGGTTTTTTGCAGTCACTCGCTGCCAGCCATGGAGAGCGAAGCGAAGGCTGGTAGTCCCCGGTAGCCGCGAGGCCGCACTGCTTACCCGGCGTGCCTTGCGCCAGAGGGGAAGCAAAGTAGGCATCCGAGCG
>JAESPE010000056.1 GCA_016756835.1 gamma proteobacterium endosymbiont of Lamellibrachia anaximandri
GACTGGACGCCGCGCTCGGATGCCTACTTTGCTTCCCCTCTGGCGCAAGGCACGCCGGGTAAGCAGTGCGGCCTCGCGGCTACCGGGGACTACCAGCCTTCGCTTCGCTCTCCATGGCTGGCAGCGATTGTTTTCAGGTGATTGGATGACAATCACCGCTTCACACCAGACTTTCCAAATACATAAAAAAAGGCGCGCCCGACAGAGTCGGACGCGCCTTTTTCAGAGACTAAACGCTATAACGCTTAGATGTCCTTGCGAGTTGCGAAAGCAGGACGCTCGAAGGGCACGCGCTCCATAGAAACCTTGCGGCGCTCTTCCATCTGCTTCTGCATCTCTGCACGACGGGCTTCCATCTCTTTGACCATCTCGTCGCGGCGAGCATTGGACTCTTCAACGCGCTTGGCAATGGACTCAGGCATGGCTGGCATTGCAGGCATGCGGCTCTGCATACGCTCTTCCATCATCTTGCGATCAGCTTCCATCCTCTCCTGCATAGACTTCATCTGTGCGTCCATGGAAGCCATTGGATCTACATTGTTGTACTGCTCGGCGTACTGACGCTGCGCGGCAACTGCCTGCTCGAAAGCCTTCTGCTGTTGCTCAGCAAATGCTTTCTGCTGTTCTGCAACCGCAGCCTGCTGCTCCGCAGTCGGGGCAGCAACAGCGGCAGGAGCGCCGTAGTAAGGTGCATAACCATAAGGACCATAACCATAGTGGTCGTAACCACGACCCCAACCACTACCGTTACCATGACCGCGAGCGCTCATGTTGAAATTAAAATCGAAGTCACCGGCGCCAAAACCGTCACCGAAGAAATCATCACCCCAATTATTGCCCCACCAGGCACTGGCGGAAGCGGAAGTTGCAGCCAGAACGATGGCAGCGGCGATAATAGAAACCTTTTTCATGTCACACACCCAAAAATTTGTTATTGAAAGCTAGTTAATTTGTCTGTTGGTTTGTTCTTGCACGTCCCTGTGCATGCGGTTCCGTTTGCTGTCAGCTCGAACTACTTAGCTGGAGCAGCCGGTGCCTGAGGGGCAACCGGAGCAGCGTAGGGATAGCCGCCGTAGCCGTAAGGCGCACCATAGCCATATGGACCGTAGCCGCCGTAACCACGGTTATAGTAGTTGTTGTAACCACGACCATAACCGGAACCGCGGGCACTGCCACTCATGCCAAAACTGAAGTCACCGTCACCCCAGCCATCACCCAGCCAGTCATTGCCCCAACCACGGTTGCCATAACCAGGGCCACCCCACCATGCGGAAGCAGAAGCAGAAGCAGCGATCAGAACAGCAGCAGCTGTAGCTTTAATGATATTGTTCATTACGTACTCTCCTAGATAGAATATGTATTCAGCAGCAAGTGGAAAGCAGATACTTCGTAGCTTTCGAGAAATATAATATTAGTAATTTCTAAATTAAGCAAATACAATTTTGGTATTGTTTTTTACGCTTTATAGCGTTCATCTATCATGAGTTTTTCTTATCCGGTCACGACATGCATATCACACTAACCCAACCTGACGACTGGCACCTCCACCTGCGTGACGACGATGCAATGGCCTCAGTCGTCGCCCATAGCGCAGAGCGTTTTGGCCGTGCCATTGTCATGCCGAACCTCAAGCCACCGGTTGCCGATACAGAGATGGCAAAGGCTTACCGGGAGAGAATTCTCCATGCACTGGATGCCAACTCAGACTTCCAGCCGCTCATGACACTCTATATGACAGATAATCTCTCACCCGCTGAGATAGGGTCTGCAAAAGAGAGCGGCATCGTGCATGCGGTAAAACTCTATCCGGCCGGCGCCACCACCAACTCCGACTCCGGTGTCACAGATATCAAAAAGATGTATCCCGTGCTGGAGGCGATGCAGAAGCATGGATTACCATTGCTGGTGCATGCAGAGGTCACCGACAGCCATGTCGATATTTTCGATCGGGAGAAAACTTTCATCGGCCGGCATCTGGAACCACTGGTCAAAGAATTTCCGCAACTTCGCCTGGTCTTTGAACATATCACTACCAAAGAAGCAGCGGATTTTGTCTCTGCCTCAGCTGACAATGTGGCAGCCACCATTACCGCGCACCACCTGCTCTTCAATCGCAATGCCATGCTGGCTGGCGGCATTCGCCCCCATTTCTATTGTCTGCCGATACTCAAGCGGAAATCCCATCAGACAGCTTTGATCAGCGCCGCAACCAGTGGCAATCCACGATTTTTTCTCGGCACCGACAGCGCACCCCACTCACTTGGAGCCAAGGAGTGTGCTTGCGGCTGCGCTGGTTGTTACACCGCCCATGCCGCCATTGAACTCTATACACAAGCCTTCGACCAGGCTGGTGCCCTGGACAAGCTGGAGGGGTTCGCGAGTTTTTTCGGCCCGGATTTTTATGGGCTGCCCCGAAACCGGAAACAGATCACCCTGAAGAAGCGTCCCTGGGAGGTGCCAAAGCACTACAGTTTCGGTAGCGACACGCTGATCCCGTTATGCGCCGGGGAACAGATTGACTGGCAGATAGTGAGATAGGTAGCTTCAGATGTCATCCAAAAACGGATCATCTTCCAGCGGTGGATCACCATCATAGATATCGAAGCGGCGTTTCTGCAGATAGGACTCGCGCACGAAAGCGTAGGGATCGATTGCAGCCTCATCCACCACCTTGCTCGCACGCAATAGATCAGCCCGCAGATCAACGTATCTGAAGGCAAGCAGCGTCCAGTAGATTCCCTCTGAGGTGTAGTAGATCGGGTTCATGAAAACGTCCCCGCTCTTACCGATAAAGTCCCGCACGGTACTGGGGCCGAGCATCGGCAGCATAATGTAGGTACTCTCCTCATAACCCCAGTATCCCAATGTCTGCCCCATATCCTCTTTGTATTCGGGCATACCGATATCAGAGGCCACATCGATAAAACCCAGCAGACCGACCGTAGTGTTGACGCAGAGCCGCCCTACATCCGTAATCGCCCGCCCAGGCTTGAGTTGAAACAGATTGTTGGCTGCGGAATTGATATCCGCAAGATTGTGAAAAAAGTTAGTAAAACCCCGATCCAGCGGGTCGGGTGTGATCGCCTGGTATCCTTTGGCTACCGGTTTTGCAATGGTGTTGTCGAAGTCGGTGTTGAATCTATTGATGGAACGGTTCATCCCTTCCAGCGGATCAGCAATATGCTCCGTTCCCTCCGGCACGCTGGCGCATGCCGACAGTCCCGACAAGATAAGCGGGAGCAGAAGCCCGATCACAATCCTGTTTATCATTTGCGCAGCCATCTATCCTGGTTAGCTATGGGATCCCTGATCCCGAAACAATAACATACCAATGCTCTGGAATACGACGAAACCCAACGGTCAGATTCGTAAACCCTGCTGATTTTCTTTATCCTTTGCGCATGAACGAGACAAGCTACAATCCACTCATCGCACATCGTTTTCGCGGCTATCTGCCAGTGGTAGTGGACGTGGAAACCGGTGGTTTCGACGCAAAACGCGACGCATTACTGGAGATTGCCGCCACTACCGTCTGGATGGACGCCGGGGGATTATTGCACCCAGGAGAGACCCATGCCTGCCATGTGGAACCTTTTCCCGGGTTGAATATCGACCAAAAAGCACTCGACTTTAACGGCATCGACCCATTTCATCCTTTCCGGCTGGCCCTGCCGGAAGCAGAAGCGCTGAGGAAGATTTTCTCCCCGATCCGCAAAGCGGTCAAGGAGAGCGGCTGCAAGCGCGCGATTCTGGTGGGACACAACGCCTTTTTCGATCTGGGGTTTCTCAACGCCGCAGTGGAACGCAACGGGATCAAACGCAATCCGTTCCATCCCTTCAGCACCTTCGACACTGTATCCCTGGCGGGACTGGCATATGGCCAGACCGTGTTGGCCCGGGCCGCCAAGTGCGCTGGCATGGAGTGGGACAGCGAGGCAGCCCACTCGGCAATCTATGACACAGAGCAGACTGCTGAGCTGTTCTGCAGGATCGTCAACCGCTGGCAGACGACCAACTCACCCAACCCCTGGGATGGGGCGGTACTGGCCGGCGAGCCAGAGCAGTAGATCCGCGTCAGTCCTGACAACCCTCAGCGGGCGGATTATTCAGCGCCCCCTGCCTTCTCCGCCGCCTCTTTTACCATCGCCTGCAGTTCGCCGTTGGCGTGCAGCTCCAGGGTGATATCGCAACCGCCAATCAATTCCCCGTCGATATAGAGCTGGGGAAAGGTGGGCCAATCCGCATAGCGGGGCAGATTTTCAAAAATCTCGGGATCCGACAACACATTCACGAAGGAGAAGGGAACAGCGCAATCCTGCAGGGCGGCAGCCGCACGAGAGGAGAATCCACACATGGGAAACTGGGGCGTGCCTTTCATGTAGAGCACCACCGGATTGCCTTCCACTTGCTCACGGATACGATCCAAAACGTCCATCTGACTACCTCTTCGAATGTTCAGCTGATCAATGCTAGATGGGGGTCCCCCCCGGATAATTCAAGCGTTGATTGTATAAGAGAATACTAACCTTCAAGAGGCTGGGAAAAAACCTGGATTTAGGTAGGCTTTTATTGCGGAGACAGCGTTTCACCACTTCTCTGGGGTGAACGCTGGCTCCATCGTCACGGTGGCAGAGGTCTGATACAAATCATCACCGCATTGAACAAGTGGATTGTTTTCAGCTACATAGCCAATAGTCTTCGGGAAAGTGATATTATTCAGCGTTAATCTCCTAATAGGGAATGGAAGTAACAATAAAAATCAGGTAGAGCAGGGAAAGGTACTGGCGATAGGAAGATGGCCCCAAATCAAAACCCGGAACAGATAGCACGAAACAATATTGACGACTTGCTCAAGGCGTCAGGCTGGAGCGTCCAGGACAAAAAGAAGATCGACTTCAGCGATGGCAAGGGCCAGGCAGTCAGGGAGTATCAGACCGATGCAGGCCCAGCAGATTATGTGCTGTTCGTAGACAAGAAAGCAGTCGGTGTCATTGAGGCCAAGCGGAAAAGCAAAGGCGAAAACATTACTACTGTTGAAGACCAGACAGAAGGCTACGCCAGCGCCAAGCTCAAATGGGTCAGCAACAACGAGCCACTGCCGTTCCTCTATGAGAGTACCGGTGTCATCACCCGCTTCACCGATGGCCGAGATCCCAAACCCCGTTCCAGAGAGGTATTCACCTTTCATCGACCTGAAACCCTTAAAGAGCGGCTGGAACAGGGCGACAGCCTGAGAACACGTCTGAATAACATTCCGTTGCTCAATCCATCCAAACTCCCGGCCAAGGAGCTTGGCCTGCGTGACTGTCAGGAAACGGCAATCACCAATCTGGAAGACTCCCTCAAGCTGGACAAACCCAGAGCCCTGATACAGATGGCCACCGGTGCCGGTAAGACCTACACTGCCATCACTGCCATCTACCGGATTCTCAAACACGCCAAGGGCAAGCGAATCCTGTTTCTGGTGGATACCAGGAACCTGGGCGAACAGGCCGAGCAGGAGATGCTCTCCTTCACCCCCAGTGATGACAACCGCAAGCTCACTGAGCTCTATGCGGTACAGCGACTAAAAAGCTCCAGTGTTCCCAAAGATACCCAAGTTTGTATCAGCACCATTCAACGCATGTATTCCATCCTCAAGGGTGAAGAGCTGGATGATACTCTGGAAGAGCGCAATCCTGCAGAACAACTCACCAAGCCGAAAGAGCCGGTGCCCGTCGCTTACAACACCAAGGTGCCGATAGAGTTCTTCGACTTCATCTTCATCGATGAGTGCCACCGCTCCATCTACAACCTGTGGCAACAGGTATTGGATTACTTCGACGCCTATCTGATCGGTCTTACTGCCACACCGGATAACCGCACCTACGGTTTCTTCAAACAGAACCTAGTCAGCAACTACGATCACGAAAGAGCCGTAGCCGATGGTGTCAACGTAGGCAACGAGATCTATTACATCGATACCGAGATATCGAAACGGGGCGCAGAGCTAAAAGCCAAGCAGCAGATAGAGCGAAGAGAAAAGCTCACACGCAAGAAGCGCTGGGAAGAGCAGGATGAAGACGAGGCCTATTCAGCCAGGCAGCTGGACAGAGACATCATTAACCCAAGCCAGATCAGAACCATTATCCAGACCTTCAAAAACAGCCTTGGAGATATCTTCCCCGGTCGTAAAGAGGTCCCCAAGACTCTGATCTTCGCCAAAACAGACAGTCATGCCGATGACATTATCCAGACCGTGCGGGAGGAGTTTGGTGAAGGTAACGCCTTCTGCAAAAAGGTCACCTACAAGGCGGCACAGGATAAGAAAGATAAGGACGGAAATCTGATACAGGAAGGGGAAGATCCTAAATCGCTCCTCTCTCAGTTCCGCAACGACTATAACCCAAGAATCGCGGTAACAGTGGACATGATCGCCACCGGTACCGATGTAAAGCCCCTGGAGTGCCTGCTCTTTATGCGTGACGTAAAGAGCAAAAACTACTTCGAGCAGATGAAAGGCCGGGGAACCCGCACCCTTGATCATGACGATCTGAAAAAGGTCACGCCCTCCGCCAATAGCGCCAAGACCCACTACGTCGTTGTCGATGCCATTGGTGTCACCAAATCCCTCAAGACTGCCAGCCAGCCCCTCATCACCAAGCCCTCAGTGCCGCTGAAAGACTTGGCAATGGGCGTAATGATGGGAACCAGCGATACCGATACCGTCAGCTCTCTGGCAGGCCGTCTGGCACGTTTGAACAAGCAACTTGATGCCGACGATCAGGCCACCAATGCCTTCAATGGCGATCTGATAGACCTGATTGACTCCATCAGGAGAGAGAAGGAACAGAAGATCGACCACGATAATATTGACGTACCGATCAATGTTGGGTGGGGTAAAGATGCTGAAAAGAATGCCAAGAAGTTGGTCGAAGAATTTGCCGACTACATTCAGCAGCACAAGAATGAAATCGATGCCCTGGAGATCTTCTACGATCAGCCACATCGTAGAAGAGAGATCACCTACGACATGATCAGAGAGATAATGGACAAGCTCAAGGCAGACAAGCCCACACTGGCTCCTATCAGAGTCTGGAGCGCCTACAGCCAACTGGATGACTACAAGGGAAAGCAGCCCATTAATGAACTGACAGCATTGGTGGCCCTGATTCGCCGTGTCTGTGATATCGACGAGACCCTATCCACCTATGACGCCACGGTACGCAGAAACTTCCAGAACTGGGTGATGAAACACCATGCCGGAGCAGGCGAGAAATTCAACGAGGATCAGATGCAGTGGCTACAGATGATCCGTGACCACATCATCAGCTCATTCCACTTTGAGCGTGATGATCTGGAAATGGCCCCATCCGATAGCCAGGGTGGATTGGGGAAAATGTATCAGCTGTTTGGAGCTGATATGGATGGATGGATTGATGAAATGAATGAAGAGTTGGCGGCATAATGGAAGAAGGCAGAAGGAAAAAGGAAGAATTCAGAGACCTTCGAGAAAGAACCAAAGCTTTTGCGCTTCGGGTTATTCGGTTGTATAGCAGTTTACCAAAAACGACTGAGGCTCAGGTTATTGGAAAGCAGTTGTTGCGCTCGGGGACTTCTGTTGGTGCAAATTATCGTGAAGCCTATCGAGCCAGGAGTAAGGCGGAATATATTTCAATCGTCGGGATTTCATTGAGGGAAATAGAAGAAACTGGATATTGGTTTGAACTTCTGACTGAAGCTGACATTGTGCCTGAAAACAAACTAAATGCTTTACAGGTTGAATGTAATGAGTTGACTGCTATCTTTGTTTCTTCGGTTAAGAAGGCTAAGAGTAATAGTGGCAGAGGGGCTGCCAAATGAAGAAGGTAGAAGGATGAAGGAAGAAAAACTCACTTTAGGTGATGTTTCTGATAGCACCATCGAACGTAGTGGACCTTCTGGGAACGAATTTGTTTACGTCGATATTAGTAGCGTAGATCGATTATCAAAAACTATTGTTAATCCCAAAATACTGAAAACATCAAAAGCCCCTAGTCGAGCAAAGCAACACCTAAAAAAAGGTGATGTTTTAGTTTCCATGACTCGTCCAAATCTAAATGCGGTAGCACTGGTATCACCAAAATTCGATGGCGCAATTTGTTCAACAGGCTTTCATATTATACGTTCAAAGTGGATAGAACCTAAGTTTGTATTTTACCTTGTACAGTCACGCGATTTTATTAATGATATGAGTCTGCGAGTGCAAGGTGCGTTGTACCCAGCAGTACGCCCAGCCGATATTTCTTCCTTCTTCCTTCCTCCTTTTTCCTTGAGCTACCAGCGAAGCGTTGTAGCTCGCATAGATGAACTCTTCTCCGAGCTGGATAAAGGCATCGAAAGCCTGAATACAGCTCGTGAACAACTCAAAGTCTACCGTCAGGCACTGCTCAAACACGCCTTTGAAGGCAAACTCACCGAACAGTGGCGTAGAGATAATACCGATAAGTTGGAACCCGCAGAAGAGCTACTGGAACGCATCAAGCAAGAGCGTGAAGCCCGCTACCAGCAACAACTGGAAGAGTGGCAAGCAGCGGTTAAGCAGTGGGAGGCTGGTGGGAAGGAAGGAAAGAAGCCTGCTAAACCTAAAGCACTAGGGTTATTTAGAGAGTTAAGTCAAAACGAATTAGAGCAACTTGATGAGTTGCCTCAAAATTGGGCATGGACCCGATTAGAGAATTTACTTGAATATGTGACATCAGGTTCACGAGGGTGGGCTAAGTACTATTCTCCTTCTGGAGCAACGTTTATACGTGCACAGAATCTCAAATATGATCGATTGGATTTAACTGATATAGCCTATGTGTCGCTTCCAGAAAGCGTGGAAGGAAAGCGAACACTGACCAAAAAAAGTGATCTGTTGATTACAATTACTGGCGCGAATGTTACCAAGTCGGCATATGTTAAGGATGAACTGGGGGAAGCCTACGTTAGTCAGCACGTAGCCTTGGCTAGATTGGTTAATGTTGTTTTTGCTAGGTACCTCTACCTATTTTTGGTATCTGCTGTCGCAGGGCGTCGGCAACTAGAGAAGGCTGCATATGGGGCCGGAAAGCCCGGGCTTAACTTAGACAACATCAAAGATCTGATTGTCCCTATCTCATCCGCCTTTGAGTGTGATGTGGTCAGTGAGGTTATTGAAGAAAAGCTGTCTGTGGTTGATGAACAGATAAGAGGAATCGATTTATCTTTGTCAAAATCAGAAGCCCTCCGCCAATCCATCCTGAAAAAAGCCTTCTCCGGTCAGTTGGTTCCTCAAGATCCCAATGACGAACCAGCTTCAGCCTTATTAGAACGCATCGCCAACGAAAAAGAAGAAGCCGCAGCCAAGGCCAAAAAGGCCAAGGCAGCGAAGAAGAAAACAGCCAAGGAGAAGAAGGCGTTATGACCCGCCAAAAACAACAGAAGCCTGCCAAAATAGAAGCATCCATCGTCCGCTCGTCAGCCGCTGAATACCTGACCTTTATCGCCGCTAGTGGCGAAGGCGGTGTGGAAGCGGTTTATTCTGATGAAGACATCTGGCTGAGTCAGAAAATGATGGCCACGCTTTATGATGTCGATGTCAGAACGATCAATTATCACCTGAAAAAGATATTTGGTGACAGCGAGTTACAGGAAGATTCAGTTATCCGGGATTTTCGGATAACTGCCGCTGATGGCAAAAACTACAACACCAAACACTATAATCTCTCAGCCATTATTGCCGTTGGTTACAAGGTCAACTCGGAACGCGCCGTACAGTTTCGCAGGTGGGCGACCACCATCATCAAGGAATACACCATCAAGGCGTACGTGATGGATGATGAACGTATAATAAGCGGTGGTTCCGTCCTGACGGATCAATATTTTGAAGAACAGCTGGAGCGTATTCGAGAGATTCGTCTTTCGGAGCGAAAGTTCTATCAGAAGATTACCGATATTTACGCCACCTCCATTGATTACGACGTGACCGCCAAGGCAACAAAACGTTTTTTCGCTACCGTTCAAAACAAGCTGCATTGGGCCATTCATGGTCAGACAGCGGCGGAGGTTGTTTATGATCGGGTTGATGCAGAAAAGCAGAATATGGGTTTGGCGACCTGGAAGGATGCGCCTAAAGGAAAAATTCAAAAGTTTGATGTTGTTATTGCCAAGAACTATTTGACCGAACATGAGATGGCTCAACTAACACGTTTGGTCGCTGCCTATCTTGATGTAGCTGAAGATATGGCGCTGCGTAAGATGCCCATGACCATGCAGGATTGGGAGACCCGCCTGAATCGCTTTATTGCTGCTACTGACCGGGAAATCTTGCAAGACGCCGGTAAGGTCACTGCTGAAATCGCAAAAGCCCACGCCGAAAGCGAGTTTGAGAAATACCGCATCGTACAGGATCGATTATTTGAATCAGATTTTGATCGCCTGCTGAAACAACATACAGAATTGGAAAAGAAAAAATGATCGCCGATACCATTATCTCTAAAGTCTGGAGTTTCTGTACCACCCTGAGAGATGACGGTGTTGGCTATGGCGACTACCTGGAGCAGTTGACCTATCTCATATTCCTCAAGATGGCGGATGAATACAGCAAACCACCTTATAATCGGGATGTGGGTATTCCAGAAGCGTTCAACTGGAAAAGCCTGCGCAGCAAAAAGGGCGCAGAACTGGAAGGTCACTACATCACCCTGCTGAGGGAATTGGCCAATAAGAAGGGAATGCTGGGGCAGATATTCACCAAGTCCCAAAACAAGATCCAGGACCCGGCCAAGCTCTCTCGGCTGATTGATATGGTCAACGACACTGATTGGGTCATGCTCGATGCCGATACCAAGGGCACCATCTACGAAGGGTTACTGGAAAAGAATGCTGAAGATACCAAATCCGGTGCTGGTCAGTACTTTACCCCCCGTTCACTGATCAAGGCGATGGTCGCCTGTATGCGCCCGGAGCCGAAGAAGACTATCGCCGATCCGGCCTGCGGTACGGGCGGATTTTTCCTCGCAGCCTATGACTTTTTGGTGGATGAGGAAAACTACAAGCTGGACAGGCCGCAGAAGGATTTTCTCAAGCACGAAACCTTTAGCGGCAACGAGATCGTCTCCAACACCCGTCGTATGTGCCTGATGAATATGTTTCTCCACAACATCGGCGAGATCGATGGCGAAGGAGCCGTAAGTTCCAACGACTCCCTGATAGCCCCGCCCGCACATACAGTGGACATAATCCTCGCCAATCCACCCTTCGGTAAAAAGAGCAGCATGACCTTTACCAATGAAGAGGGCGAACAGGAGAAAGACGACCTTACCTACAACCGCCAGGACTTCTGGGCCACCACATCAAACAAACAGGTCAACTTCGTTCAGCACATCCGCACCATGTTGAAAACCACAGGCTGTGCCGCTGTAGTCGTCCCCGATAATGTCTTATTTGAAGGTGGAGCAGGCGAAACTGTCAGAAAGAAGCTAATGGAGACCACAGAACTCCACACTATACTGAGACTACCTACCGGCATCTTCTACGCCAATGGCGTCAAAGCGAACGTGTTGTTCTTCGACAACCGTCCCGCGCAAAAAAATCCCTGGACCAAAGCCGTATGGATATACGACTACAGAACCAATATCCACCACACCCTTAAAAAGAAACCCATGCGGTTAGAGCACCTGCAAGAGTTCATCAAATGCTTTAATCCAGAAAACCGTCATAAACGAAAAGCGACCTGGACTGAAAAACGCAACCCGGAAGGCCGTTGGCGCAAATACAACTACAAGGAGATAGTAGCCAGAGATAAAACCAGCCTCGATATCTTCTGGCTAAAGGACAAGTCACTAGGGGATCTGGAGAACCTGCCTGATCCTGAAGATCTTGCAGAGGAGATTATTGAGAATATTGAAGCTGGACTTAATAGCTTTAGAGAAATAGCAGCTACACTACAGACCAACTTATGATATTACTCATAATCAAAAATACAATTACAAAGATGGTAGAGCGCTGATTAATGCCTATTTCAGAACGGTTTTAGGGCCTGCATACGTTCGAGCTAAATGAATGGCGCTTTTTCCTTTGATAATCCACTTTTAGTAGCCATATTCCGCTCCCAGCGCTTTTACCTGACTGCTGACGCTGCTCATATCCCGCTCCGGGCAGAAATCCTGCATCCAGCTCAGCATGCTTTCGATGCCCACGATATAGGCTTCAACCTCCATACGGCCGACATCCACCGGCTTAAGACCACTGTATGCCCCGTGTTCTTTTTTGCATTGGCGCACATGAGTCATTTCATGGTCATAGGCGGCGTTGAAGATGATCATCGGCCGGCACTCCTTCAGCAGTCTCTCCTTGAATGCCTTGTCACCCTGCAGTTTGCAGTCGGTGCCAACCTCAAGCTCGACTTCACTCTCACCAGCTCCCCCACTATTCCCGTCCGGGTCCGGGCGGGAAAAATCACGTCCTGTATAGTTCTTGTAGGCCCGCTGACTCACCAAGTCTTCATACTCCTGTTTGTCCGCGGCGAAGTCCTGTATCTTTCGATCACCATAGGCCTGCGCGAAAGCCAGGTCCTTGAGTATCCGGTCGACAACCTCCAGGCACGGATTCTTCGGCTTAAGGCTCCACGAAGCGGTGGTGGTTTCCTGATAGTGAGACTCTCTCTTCCTGTCGAGTTCCCGTTGACCCGATAACGACTGGTCGGTCAGCTCCATCTTCTGATAAAAGCCGACGGTCATGGGTATAGGAGAGAGTGTGAACCACATCTCCGAATTGAAATCATCCTCCCCGGTCGGCGGGGTGATATTCATACTCGGTTGATCACCACTGCGGTTGTGTTGCTCGTTGCGGACGACATGGCCACTGCAGACCTTCTTCTCCACACGAACATCATCCATCCGGTTGTCGACCAATGCCTGACTGCCGACCTGCAACAGGTAGTGATCGCCCTGGCGGTGAAGCAAGGTAGCGGAGGCGTTACGGGCCAGGGTTTCCGCATCCTGCCCCGGATAGAGCGTCAGTGTCTCCCGCTTGGTGTGGATGGTTGAGTTGCCGGGACGGCGTATCTCCTGCTGAGCACGTTGCATGCGATTGAGGTTGCTGTGCTTCATCTCCTCGGGAGAGAGTGGACAGGTCACCTCCTTGCCCTGGATGTGGAGCTTCTCGGTGGTGTCGTCCTTCAATTCCCACTTCACCTGCTTGATATGGAGGAGTCCGCCTGCGGCGCCACAGGCCTTTATCCTGACTTTCTGTTTTACCGTGCGCTCGTAGGATTTTGTGTTGATATAGCCGTCTTTGCTGCGATCCTTGTCATAACGGCCGGAACCACTGCGCTCGATAACAGCTTCCAGGTGCCAGATATTGGGGTTATGCGGAATCCAATCCCTCAGGCCACCTTGGGCTTCCGCCCCCACAGCGATACAGGCCAACAGGAAGAGGACGTTCAGCAAAAATGCCGGTATTTTCAATCGCTGATCCCTCTGCTGCCGGAACGGCATAACCCGTCACCTCATTGGCGGCATCATGGGCATACCGGCCGGCATGCCGGGGATCGAGAATTTGTTGTAACCCGCCGGGACGATGAACAGGCTGTCCGGCAGACCCTTCTCCTGGATGTTCTCATAGGTCATCACGGACTTGCCGCCATCCAGATCCACCACTTCGATCCTGATCGGGTATTGCAGTTTACGCGAGACCCAGACGGTGACCGCACCTTCGGCGGATTCCTGGTGATATTTATCGCACAGATAGCCGCCTATCTTCTCGGTACCCAGGGGCTTGCCGCTGGCCAGATCGGAACCGGGTCCCTTGGAGAACATCTCCTGGTCCGGCGACATGGGTATCTCCATAAACATCCTTTCGCTCGGCATCAGCGTGATGATCTGGTGGCTGCCGGGATTGAACAGGACGATGCTCTCGGTCTGCCCCCGGTGCGTCATCTCCTCCCGGCGCTTATCACCCTTGATGTAGACCTTGCTGACATCCCGCATCTGGCCATCTGTTTTCACGAAGTCGGCCGTCCACTCCGCAGCCTGGACTGTGTTTAGAGACAGCAGCAGGGTGAAAATTGTTGAAACTGTAAGCACTAATTTTCTGATCATCATTTCATACTCCTCCATATCGAACTGCCGCCCTGCCGGGAACTTTTCAGACTACTTGATCACCTTCAAGACCCGCTTGGCCAGTATCTTCGTGCCTCGCGCCATGATGTAACGCACCTCGTACTCACCTGGCTTGGCGGGCGCCTTGAGTCTGGCCGGGCTGCTCTTGCTGGTATAGGCATAGTTGTCATAACGGCCGGGAGAATCGCCTGGCAGAGCCACAGTGAGATAGTCCCCCTGGTAATCCGGCCCCTGCCAGGTAACCTGGAAAATCTCACCCGCCCTTGCGGATGCAGGCGGAGCCACCTCAGCAGAAACTGCATTCACAGTAATCATCGACTTGGCCAGCAACTTCGTCCCCTTGGCCTGGATATAGCGCACCTCATACTGACCCGGTTCTGATGGCGCCAATAGTTTGGCCGGTGTCCCTTTGCGGGTATAGACATAGTTATCGTAACGGCCGGGGACATCGCCAGGCGGGGCCACGGTGATGTAGTCCCCCTGATTGTCCGGACCCTGCCAGGCGACCTCAAATCCAGCACCGACATCGGCTGATGCCGGTGGCTGCACCTGCGCAGACACCGCCTGGATCGTGATAGACGCCTTGGCAAGCAACTTCGTGCCCCTGGCCTGAATGTATCGCACCTCGTAATCACCTGGCTCCGACGGCGCGATCAGTGTGGCGGGGCTGCCCTTGCGGGTGTAGGCATAGTTATCGTAGCGGCCCGCAACGTCTTTGGGAGGTGCAACAGTGATGTAGTCACCCTCATTGTCCGGCCCCTGCCAGGCAACCTCAAACCCTGCGGCCGCATTGGCGCTTGCGGGGGGCTGAACCTGGGCTGTGACGCTTTTTGCCGTGAGGGGGGTACGGGCCAGCACCTGGGTGCCGCGACTCAGGATATAGCGTACTTCATACTGCCCCGGCTCGGCGGGCACCCAAAGTTTTACCGGCGTCCCTTTGCTGGTATAGGCATAGTTGTCGTAACGCCCCGCCACATCGTCGACCTTGGCAATGGTGATGTAGTCGCTCCTATAGGCCGGGCCTGACCAAACGACTTCTATCTCTGTGGCCACGTTGGCGCTCGGCGACACCCTGACCTCTGCCTGGACCGGTGTCACCTGGATCGCCATGCGGCCGATAATCCGGTTGCTGTGGGCATGCAGATAGCGCAGTTCATACTCCCCCGCCTCACCGGGAGCGACCAGTTCCAGAGGATTGCCTCTGCTGGTGTAGGCGTAGTCGATAAAGGCGGAATCCCTGGGTTCTTTTTTCGCAATCGCCACATAGTCATTGTGACTGTCCGGCCCCTCCCAGCCGACCTGGAAGGCAGCCCCCACGGGCACCGAGGCAGGTCCCGTCAACCGCGCCTCACCCGGATCCTTCACCACTGGCGGCGGCGGTTCCCTGACCTCATCCAGTGTCTTTGACAGGGCATCGCGCAAGGTCTGTGCATCGGACGCGGCGAGAAACAGGCCGCCGGTTCTATCGGCCATGCAGCGCAGCCGTGTCTGCTCCTCTTGAGTGATGTCGAAGCCGATGACATGCACCGTGAAATCGACCCCGCTCATGGCCAGTTCTGCCGCCAGGGCGCAGGGATCGGCATGGCAGGTCTCCAGACCGTCGCTCAACAACACCACGCTGGCGCGCTCCTCGGTGTAGCGCAGGGCCTTGGCGGCCTGCCGCACCGACTCACTCAGGGGGGTCTTGCCCTTGGGGCTGATGCCCTGGACCTTCGCATTCATCGCGACCGCATTGTGCGGTCCCACCGGCATCAACATCTCGATGTCGTCACAGTCACCCTTGCGCCGGTGACCATACACCATCAGGCCGGTCTGGAAATCGGTCGGCAACTCTCTGATCAGATCGGCCATCACCGCCTTGGCAATAGTGATCTTGGCCTTGCCCTTGATCTGCCCCCACATGGAGCCGGATGCGTCCAATACCAGCACCATACGCGCAGGTTCCACCTTGGCGGTGGCTGCTGGCGTTGGTTTGGCCACCGGTTTGGTCGCGGGTGTCGAAACGGCCCTTACGGACGGGGCGGCCGCTGCTTTGGTGCCTGACTCATCAATGCGAATGCGCATGCTCCCTTGGCCGCTGGGTACCGTGATCTGCAGGATGTCATAGCCCTTATCAGCGTCGAAGGTCCACACTTTGGTCTCACCGTTCTTCACTTCGAAGGGCATATCTTCGCGCGTCTTCGCCTTGTCGTTACGCACCAGGATCTTGCCACTGGTGGTGTCGCCGTCCGGATTGTCGCCAGTCATGCTGAGCTGGGTATCCCGCTCTGGAGAGATCCGCTCCCAAGTGGTGACGCCTCCCCGATTGTAGAGGTCACGCAGCTCTTTTCCCGGTTGATCCACCACCACATGGGCCAGCCCCTTGCTGACCTTGATCACCACCTCATCCACTGCAAAACTGCTGCCGAACATCTCCCGATCCTTGTTGAACTCCCGATTGAAGCTCGATCCCTTGTATTCGAGTTTTCGCGGGGTAACGCCGATGTTCTCCCGCTGTTTCCCCTGGTGGAAGGGAAGGACGACGATCTCCGCCTCGCTCTTGAGCAGATTGATCACCCGCACCCTGACCCTGCGCATCTTGTCCACCTTGACGCGCAGTTCGCCACCCGCCTTCACCCGCCGACCCCAGGGCGCCTCGCCACTGACTGAGCCGGTGATGGCAGAGAGAGTGGCCGGGTCGGGAGCCCGTCTCTTCTGCGCGGGGTGTGGTTTCTTCTTGAAATCCCCGGGGATCTGCAACAGGGCGGCGTTCACTGCGCCGGGTTTCAGATTCACCAACTCCACCTGGCGCGGGGGATCACTGTTCAGGCTCAGCTTCAGCGGTACCAGCGACTCATCCGACGTCCACAGAGTCATCAGATCCTGGCCGGCGGAATGGATCAGGGTCTTGTTGCAGTCGAAACCTTGCAGTGTTTCCCGACCCACCGCACGGGTCTCATAGCGGGATGCCGAGACCCGTGCGGACTGAAAGGGGTTATTGATCAGGCTGAACAGGTCATCGGCGGGGAGCTCGTAGTAGGTCTTTTCAGCGGGAATAACGACTCGCGTGAGATTGGCGGTCGGATCGACAATGATATGCAACTGCTTGCCGTCTTCTCTCTTCTGCAGCAGGTAGCGGCCTTGTAAAACCTGGATCTTGTAGGTTTCGACCTTGTTGCCATGGGTCTCCACCACATCAGCGCTAAAGTCACCTGCCCACAGAGACGGCGCCAGCGCAAACAGCACCAGAGTGTAGAAAAACAATGAGAGGCACTCTGTACACCAAACCCGTTTCACAACAACCTCCTCTGCTCAGCAGAGCCGTGTCGCCGGAACAGCAGAGCATGGCAGGGAATCCGTTCATCCCTATATTTGAGCATAGATTACTCAATGCGGGTTTTCCAGCTGTAGCCCGGCAGGAGAGAAAGGTAAAAGGAGCAAAATTCTGATGGCGCTGCTGGAAAGTATTCAGAAGGCTGCCCGGGAAGCGGGTGAATATATCCAATTCCATGGACAGTTCATCTGGAATCTGGAAGTTACACCTGAATTTCAGATATGTGTTTAACAGGCCCTAATAATGGTGGAATTGAAGGTCGTATTTTTTCCAAGATCAATCCCTCCATTTGCGATAACTCGCCACTGAACTGGGAGTGTACTGTTGAACTATTTTGGCAGGAGATTCGTCCGAACAGCAACATAACCAATACAGTGTGCCTTGCAGTAGGCTTTTACCAACCCTATCGTAGTAGATAATATCTTCAAGGCTCTTGGTATTACCATCAGCAATGGCTCTTAGCGGTTTTTTTGCGCCACAACCGACCCTATAAACACCTGTAGGATATCCCTGAAAAACCGGATCACCACCCGCAAGATGATTTGCGCCATACGCTTTATAATTAGGTGCTTTATCCCACTGATTGTAAGTTCGGACTGCTTTCCCTAAAACACCAACTTCCTGGCCGGCGAGCAGATCGTCATACAATGGAATGGCAAGCGTATTGTCAAGGGTTGTCCCATCCTTCGCAAAGAAAACAATTGTCAAACCAGGTGGCACGACGAACGTTCCTTCACTCGTTCCAACCCCCCTACCCCCATGCGCCGATACGAAATGGTTGTCCATAATAGATTTCCACCTATTGAGTCTTCACTAAGATTTCAAGTCCCCATAACTCCAAGCCAGCAATTGCTGGCTTGGATCTGGGCAGTCTTCAACAATTCAAGTATAGAAAAATATAAACCCCTTTCCCTATAACCCACAGTTATTGAATAGCTATTTGCTTTTCACCCGGATCGCTGCGAAATCTTGTTGAATTCTCACACGCCTTCGCTTGAATATTTCTCTGTTTCACATCTATCTATAACCAATTCTTGCCCTCAGACCAACCGATGTCCTGCCGCTTCCACCTGGTAGCAAATGGTTGGTTTCTTTGGGACCGGTACGCTAGGTTAATAATCAGGGACGGTGGAATTATTGTTTATTCCCTCCGTCCCATATTTCAAAAAAAGAAAAGGCCCGGGTATTGCCCGGGCCTCAAGATTTTCAGAAGTCACCCTAATCGGGCGCAACTATTTTTATAACGTCGAATCATAGAGTGGCCCACCATCGACTGGGATGTCGTGCTTGTCGTGGGGAACACCTACTTTTACCTCACCGGTGCATTCCGCGTTATACGAATCGGCTGCAGTAAAACTTATCGTATATACGCGACCGTCACCAAGCCCACTCCGCTCCGCACGTACCTGGGCGGTATCAGTGCCAACACCGGATGCATCTGGCGCAAACTGTCCATCGCCATCAGCATCAGTGGGTTCATCCTGATATATCTGCCAGATACTGATGGTAATGGCATCACCATCAGGGTCAGTGACTCCAAAGATACCAACATCCACGAACTTATGGTTGGGAGGCCAGATACTCGACACGCCGGGATAGGCCGCCGCACAATCCGGTGTCTGATTTGCAAGCAACGTAAGATCGTACAGGATGGGACTTGCACCGCCAGTGTCACGGGCAAAGCTGGCTGTAATCTTCATGTACCGGCCAGCGGGGACCGCCGGAGCAGCACCATTAGCGGCTGCTGCAGGCACACTGAAAATCACATTGTCGTTACTACTTGCCGCCGTGACGAAAATGGAGCTATCGCCGGGTTCATTAGAGGTCCAGCTAATCATGCTCCAAGGCGCATTCGGCATACCACTATCGTGCACCACTTCCCAAGTACCGTTGTCAGGCGGTGCAATCAGGAGGCTGCCGGTCATGTCACTGTAGTTGTAGAGATTTCCACCCAAGCTACCCGAGGTGAAATCCACATCTCCGACAAGAGTAATGCCGTCCGCTCCTAGCGGGCCAAGGGCCGGGTCGATACGGGAGACTGTCTGACCTTGATAATTGGTCGCCCAAATCTTGCCCGCTCCATCAACTGCCATGCCGGTGGGGCCTAAACCGACGGTAACATTGCCGATATATGTGCCATCGTCCAATAGATGCCCAACCGTGTTTTTCGGGCCGAGAATCGAGTGAGCGACCCAGACATGATCGTTGCCGTCAACCACGCAGCCTTGTGCGGTATCGGAACCATGGCTATATGTCCCCAGAAGGGTTCCATCAGGGGCAAATTTACGGATGATGTTCCCGAAAAGGGCCGTGTTCCACACGTTGCCGAGGCTATCCATGCAGAGGCCATAGCTGTCGTGACCATAGCCTGTCCAGTTAACGCCGTTGGGGCCGGTCAGCGGCAGTGCCGTATCCCATCGGAGTAATGAGCGAGCAGACCAGATCACGCCATTGCCATCGATCAGGCCACCATATCCTCCATAACCAACGGAGGACTCATGACGGATTATGTCACCCGTGGCGCCATCGACCAGGTCAAAATTACGCCCGCCTGTTCCACCAATCCAGACATCATTGTTGGCATCAACGGAAATATGGCGAGTTCCGTATGAGGTCACGCGGGTATAATGGATGATGCATTCGTCTTCGGCAGTGGTTACGCCACCAAGGCTATCAGCTCCGGATAATCCGCTGTCCCAGTCTTTTACATCGCCGAGACCGCCGGACGTATCGATCACACTGTTACCATTGCGATCCACACACTGCCCGTTCTCCTCAAGCCCTATATGAACGGCTGAACCCATATTTTGACCCGCAGAGGGCATTCCGGGAGCAATTGCATCCTGGTCCACCCATCCTGATTCAGCGCGATTGCCGGTCCAAACGCTGCCGTCGAAGTCAACGGTGGTCCGTGACGGATTCAACCCCATGTCTTGAGGCGCCGTGCGGTACTCACCCAGCACTGCGCCTGTCAGGGTATCGATCTTTACAACTGTTCCTTTGGAAGAGACTGCGACCCAGATAAAATTGAAGGGCTCTGCCTGCGCTTCCAACTGGAGTTGATCATTATCAGGCGCATCATGGTTAACATTCAGCAAGCTACCCGCATCGAAGTCTGCATCTTCGGTGTAAGTATACGGATTGCCGGTAATGGCAAAGGCGGAACTGGCTACAATCAGCAGCGATGATATGATGCAGGATAACGTTGTTAGCTTCTTCATCTCGAAATCCTCATGGTTTTCGGAGGTATTTACCCCCCATCTCTAAGGTTCCATTCTCCTGGATAGCTGGGATACCGCGACGCCTGCAACTTTTCGCATTTAGGTTATTCGCAAAGTGACTTTCTGCCAGCCAATTGCTGCAGAAATATCGCGCTCCCTCCTCATTTATTTGCCAACCTTCTCACTTCAATAATAGTGCATAGACCACATAACAACCTGAAAAACAGCGTGTGTTTTAAGGAGATCATACGATTTCATGATATGGCTAAAAAAAACTGGGGTGGCAGGTGGCACAAATATGTGCGCAGCTCTATCCAATGCAAGCATTCATACCCAACAAAGTGGCGTAGGCCGGTTCAAGCGTAGCGGAACCGGCAACCTAAATCGTTCTGCAAAAGCTTGAATGCCCGATCCGATCCGCTTGATCGGGCCTACACGCTGCCACCTGTCTCCTAGAGCCGCAAGTTCACCGGCACACCATGATATTTCAGCATCATGTCCTCAGAGGTCATGCCACAGGCCAGGCCCACTAATTCAGGCAAAAACAACACAGGCAGCTGGAAGTTCTTACCGGTCTGCGCCAGGGCCTTGGCCTGGGTGCCGTCCATGCTCTTGAAGCAGAGCGGACAGGAGGTGACCATCAAGTCAACATCCTTGGTGTGAGCCCCCTCCAGCACATTGGAGGTCATTTTCATGTTGAGATCATTGTTGGGCCAGGCCAGATGGTAGCCACAACAGTCGTCTTTGGTATCATATTCTACGATTTGAACGCCCAAGACCTCCAGGATATCTTCCAGAGAGGTGGGATTGTCCGCCGACTCATAACCCTGGATATCCGCCGGGTTGCGTGTATGACAACCGTAGTAGGAGGCGACCCGCAGCCCAGTGAGAGGGTTGGTGACCCGCTCCTTCAATTTCTCCAGCCCCACATCCTGGGCGAAGACCCAGAGGGTGTGAGTGAGCTTGCAGGTGCCTTTGTATTCCAGTCCCTGCTCGGCCAGGATCTCGTTGACCTGGGCGTGTACGGCAGGATCTTCCTTCATCCGTTTCTGGGCGTTGGAGATCACGTTGTAGCAGGTTGAACAGGGGGTGTAGAGGGGCAGCCCCATCTGTTCTGCATGGGCCATGTTCTTGGCATTCACCGCCAGGGAGGTCAGCTCGGAGCGCTCCTCAATAACGCCGGAGCCACAGCAGACCGCATCCTCGATCAGCTCCAGCTCAACATCGACCTTGGCGAACACATCTTTCAGGATGTCGAAGAAGCGGGCGTCCGCGCCCTGAAAGCAGCAGCCGGAGTAAAATCCGTAACGTATTGTCTCACTCATGTCTTGTTCTCTCCTTTGGCTTCAAGCTCTTTAACCTTGTCGTAGATCTTCTGGGTGCTGCTTTGGCCACCCAGGGTACACACTTGGAGTGTGGGCTCGATGCCGTGTTTCTTGAGATAGTTTTCGGCCGCTTCGATAGCGGCCCAACCCTTGGGACCGTTGACGATCACCGGCAGCATCGGCTTGTTGACCTGACCATATTTCGCAACGTCACCGGTATATGCCTTGGCGCGGCGCGAACCGGCGGTGTCATGGATGCCGTCATCGATGGACATCTTGCGCATACGCTGGATGGATACTGCCGGACGCGTATCCTTGGGGCAAACATTGATGCACTTGCGGCACTGGGCACAGGACCAGAGCCCCTGGTCCACCGCCGCCTGCATGCGCTCACCCTGGAAGCTATCCCGTACATCGGCTGAGAAGCGGTAGGCCTTGCCCAGGGTCAGCGGACCCGCGTAGTTGGGATCGGCGCTGGCGGCAGAGCAGGCGGAGTAACAGGAGCCGCAGAGGATACAGTCGGTAATGTAGTCGAAGCGTGAATGCTCCTGTTTGGACATGATGGATTCCTCTTCCAACGTCTCTGGAATCCGCTCACGATTCTCCATCAGGTAGGGGTGCATCTTCGAGAGTTTTTCGATGACGGGTTCAATATCCACCACCAAGTCACGCAGCACCGGCATGTTTTTCAACGGCTGGATGCTGACAGAATCCTTTTTGAAATCCTCCAGGATCGGCATCAGCTGGGTGCTGCAGGCCAGCACCGGTTTGCCGTTGACGCGCACGGCGCAGGAACCACAGATCTTGGAGCGGCAGAAGGCGCGAAAGGTCAGCGAGCTGTCCTGGGTGTTCTTGATCAGGCGCAGCGCCTCCAGCACTGTCATGCCGGTCTCCACGCTGACCTTAAAATTATCGAAATAGGCCGATTTGTGTTCGCTTGGCGTAAATCTCTGAATGCGGATATTGGCCAAAATACTCTTGCGGACGGGAGTGATTTTTTCAATCATGCCGGCATTTCCTTAGTAGGTACGAGCCTTGGGCTCGAATTCGGTGATGGTCACGGGACTGAAGTCCAGCTTGGGACGGCCATCATCACCCAGGGTGGCCATGGTGTGAGCAAGCCAGTTCTCATCATCACGTTCAGGATGATCCTCGCGGGTATGCGCACCCCGCGACTCATTGCGCTCCAGAGCGCCGACCGCCACCACTTCCGCCAGATCGAGCATATTTTTCAGTTCCAGCGCTGCAACCAGTTCGGTATTGAAGGCCTTGGTCTTGTCCTGAATGCGCACCATCTTGAACTGCTCCTGCAGATCCGCCAGCTCACTGACAGCCGACTCCAGGTCCTTTCCATTACGGTAAACGCCGACCTTTTCCGCCATCAGGTTACCCATGGAGCGGCGAATATCCGCAATGGATGCGCCGCTTTCACCTTCCATTATGGAGGCGATCATCTTTGCATCCGCCTCTTCCTGCCCGGTATCCACTGGCGTGAAGCTGTTGTTGCGGGCGTATTCCAGGGCGTGCTTTCCGGCACGCCTGCCAAAGATCAGGATATCCAGCAGGGAGTTGCCGCCCAGCCGGTTGGCACCGTGCACCGAGACACAGCCCGCCTCACCGGCGGCGTAGATGCCCTCAATGGGTGTCTGGCCATTGAGGTCGGTATGGATGCCACCCATGGAGTAGTGGGCCGTAGGCTTGATCGGGATGGGTTCCTCGATCGGATCCACGCCCTCGAACTCGATGCAGAGTTCGCGGATTTGCGGCAATCTTTCCAGGATACGCTCACGGCCCAGATGGGTAAGGTCGAGGAAGACCTCACCTTCGGGACCCGCGCGCCCTTCACGCACTTCGGTTTCACAGGAGCGGGAGACCAGATCGCGAGGACCCAGCTCCATCTTCTCCGGGGCGTAGCGGCTCATGAAACGCTCACCCTGTCCATTCAGCAGGAAGCCCCCCTCGCCTCTCGCGCCCTCGGATACCAGGATGCCGGTACGGCGCAGTCCGGTGGGGTGGAACTGGATGAACTCCATGTCCTTGATAGGCAGGCCGGCACGGTAAGCAATGGCGGTGCCATCCCCGGTGTTGCCCAATGCGTTGGATGTGCGCGTCCAGTAGATGCGGCCGTGACCACCGGTGGCAAGAATCACCGCCTTGGCCTGGATGGTATGCACCCGGCCGGTCTGGGTGTTGATGGCGGTGACACCCTGGCAACGCTGGCCGTCATGCATCAGGGAGAGCACCTGCCACTCATTGAGAAAATTCACGCCGTGGCGGATGCCCTGCTCATACAATGTATGCAACATGACATGGCCGACCTTGTCGGCGGAGAAGCAGGCCCGCGGCTTGGAGGCACCGCCGAAGGGGCGCTGGGCGATCTTGCCTTCATCGGTGCGGGAGAAGGGACATCCCCAATGCTCCATCTCGCGTACCACCATGGGGGCTTCCCGCGTCATGATCTCCGCCGCATCCTGGTCGGCCAGATAGTCGGAACCCTTGACGGTATCGAACCAGTGGTCCTGCCAGGTATCGGTCGGATCCAGATTGGCCAGGGCTGCGTTTACCCCCCCCTGAGCCGCACCTGTATGCGAACGGGTTGGATAGACCTTGGTCAGCACGCCTACCTGCAGATCCTCCTCCATCCTGGATTCGAGCGCGGCGTACAGACCTGCGCCCCCGGAACCCACTATCAGAATGTCATATGTCAGCACGAACTATCTCCTCCCCAGTTTATTTTTTTATCGATGATTCGAGAAACAAAGCATCCTCCAAAGACATCTCGGAACTACACCTGTCGCCCATCACCTGTTACCTGTTACCTTGATATCTCTTGCCGCTGCAGCCAATACTCAAACACCGCGATATGCCAAAGCTTACTGCCCTGAATACGCGTATGGTGCATTTCAGGTGCAGCCATCAGCATGTCGATGTATTCGCGTCTGAAGATGCCTCGCTCACGGGCAACTTGGGAATCGAGGATATCACGCATAAACTCGAGAAAATCCCCCCGCACATATTTCAGCGCAGGCATGGGAAAGTATCCCTTCGGGCGGTCGATCACTGAGTCCGGCAGAATCCCCCGCGCCATCGCCTTCAGGGGATATTTGCCCCCCTCCTTCAATTTCAGTTCCGGCGGGCAGCGGGCGGCCAGCTCCACCAACCCCTGGTCCAAGTGAGTCTTCGACCTCGTGAAAGATTTTGGGACATCCCAGTCCCCAAAATCGACTCGGCCTTCGACAGCCTGTTTGTGCCCCGGCCGTCCCG
>JAESPE010000057.1 GCA_016756835.1 gamma proteobacterium endosymbiont of Lamellibrachia anaximandri
GAAATGCACTGCTTCTTCGTTGGAAATCTTCGCAATAGCCTGCTATTACGTGCGATTTCCGCCTCAAATCAGCGCATTTCATCTCACAATCTGAACGGTCCAGACTTATTCAGAGGCTCCTAACGGCCCACACACAATAATTGAGAAGGAATCAGCTTGAACGCAGTAGTTAACAGGCTTGAAGTGGATCTGGGGGAGCGCAGTTATCCCATCTACATCGGCGCAGGTATCCACGCCAACGCAGATTACTACCGCCCTCATATTAGTGGCACACAGGTCATGGTGGTAACCAATGAAACCATCGCGCCGCTCTACCTGAAAAATACCCTGCAGGCATTGGATGGCTTCGAGGTTGCCAGTGTCATTCTGCCGGATGGTGAGCAGTTCAAGACCCTGGAAGTCCTCAGCCGGATCTACACCGCACTGCTGGAACAGCGCTTTACCCGCAAATGCACCCTGATTGCCCTCGGCGGAGGTGTGATTGGTGACATGACCGGTTTTGCCGCCGCCTCCTACCAGCGGGGGGTGCCCTTCATTCAGGTGCCGACCACGCTGCTTTCCCAGGTCGACTCTTCGGTGGGTGGCAAGACGGGTGTGAACCACCCGCTGGGCAAAAACATGATTGGGGCCTTCTATCAGCCCAAGGCCGTACTGGCGGATATAACGACACTCAATACCCTGGATGACAGACAACTGGCATCGGGTATCTCCGAAGTGATCAAATACGGACTCATCAACGACCGGCCATTTTTCGAATGGCTGGAGGCCAATATGGATGCTCTGCTGGCCCGTGAACCTGAAGCGCTGGCCTATGCCATAGAGCGCTCCTGCCGGGACAAGGCGGAAGTCGTGGCGGCGGATGAGAAAGAGGCGGGTCAGCGGGCTCTGCTGAATCTTGGACACACTTTTGGCCATGCCATAGAGACCGGCATGGGTTACGGTGAGTGGCTGCATGGCGAGGCGGTCGCCGCCGGTATGTGTATGGCGGCAGATCTTTCCCATCGACTGGGCTGGTTGGAGGGTAAAGATCTTGAGCGTACCTGCCGCCTTATTGAACAGGCTGGGCTGCCGATTGATCCGCCCAAGGCGCTCTCAAGCGCGCAGTTCATGGCGCTGATGGCTGTGGACAAGAAAGTATTGGACGGAAAGCTGCGGCTGGTGCTCTTGCATGGGATTGGAGAGTCAGTGGTCAGCGACGATTTTGACCAAAAGGTGTTGCAGGAATCCCTGGACCAGCAGACGACCTGACACACGGATTGGCCGGCGGGGGGCGGGCGAACAGTGGCAAATTCCGAAAACTATTTCAGCACGCTGGAGCTCGCGCAGCGGCAGGATCTCATTCGCCACCTGATCGAGAATAGTGAAGTCGTGCCTTTGGTGCGTGGTCCTGGTGGTATCGGAAAGAGTGCCGTGGCGGCACAGATACAGCTCCATGCGCCTGACGCCTGGGTGATCTGCCATCTCGATGCGGATCCGACGCTGCAGCCCGAGCTGATGCTTGCTCATATCGCCCGTGGTTTTGGGCTGTCAGATGAACATCCGGGCCTGATGGATCTGCTGGTTGATCACTTTGAGCATCTGCACCAGCAGGGGCGTGTGCCGGTTGTCCTCCTGGATGATGCACAACTGCTGCCGCCTGCCAGCCTGATAACGCTGCTGCGTCTGTTTGAACATCAGGTGGAGGGAATCTCCCAGGTCAGTATTGTCCTCTTTGCCAACACCCAGATTGATCTGCTTCTGGCGACGCCCCAGTTGCAGGCCATGTCTCACCATGCGCTGCATGTCATCGATATGCCGGTAATGGGATTTGAAGCCGCCAAGGCATTCATGGGCTATCTGATCACGGTGGAGGGGTTGCCTGAATCGCTTGCCCTGGACGATGACCTTCTCGGTCGGATACATCGTGAAACTCAGGGACGAATTGGGCCGCTCGGGGAGTCGATCCTTGAAGCCATTAGCACCAGACCGGTCCGATCCGGGGGGGCGAAGACGGGTCAGTCCACCTTTCGTTGGTTGTTGATAGCTGTGTCTGCGCTGATTGTTGGCGGGGTGCTGTGGTTTCAGGATGAGATCAATCGCCTGTTTGTCACAGGGAAATCAGCGCTGCCAGAGGTAGAGGAGAGGCAGCAGGCCATGCCGGCGCCGCAGGAGGTCTTGACCCTTGATCGCCGTACCATTGAGCCGGCACAAGAGAAGGCGCCGGTAGTGGAAGTGATTCCGGAACCGGACTCTGAGTCGGCAGAGGATCAATATCTCGCAGAGATAGATGTCAAGGAGCCGCCAGTCGAGGTTCCCGTGGAAATTGAACAGGGGGGCGAGACGATTGATGCGGTGCCGCTGTCTGAAGAGCCTGCGCCGCAGGTAGAGCTGCAGTCTGCCGGAACAGACAAACCATTGGCGGAGTCTGCTGCGGCCTCTGAAGCTGAAGAAGAGGTGTCTGAGGTGGCTCAGATCGAAGCCGTACCTGAGCAGATAACGGAACGAGCCATCGAGTCGGAAGTTCTCCCGGAAAAGGCACGGCTGCCGGAGGTGGTTCCTGAGCCGCAGGTGCCGGCTGATCCCTTGGACAAGAACAACTGGCTGCTGGAACAGAATCCTGAGCACTACACATTGCAGTTGATCGGCGTCGAGCAGCTCGCTTCGTTGCGGCGGTTTGTGAAGCGACATGGTCTGGAAAAACAGGCGGGCTATATCAGGACAAAACGCAAGGGCAAAGCGTGGTATGTGTTGCTCTGGGGTGTCTATCCTGAACGCGATGCGGCGCAGAAGGCGAAACGAAAGCTGCCCCGTTCTCTGAAGGGTAGAGACGCCTGGGCGCGTACTGTGGGTTCGCTGCAGCAGGAACTGAATGCTTCGCTTCCGTGAATTAGACGCACAAGTTTTTTAAAATCATATAGTTGCGTCGCCACTTCGAGCTGTTTTCGGGGCAGCACACCCCCGTATTTTTTGTGTGAAATCGTCACAAACTGGCCTGATCGGCCAATCTCCAGTATCCTACGCGGTTCTGTGCGTCCCGATTCGGGGCGGGTTGGTGGGTGCGCGAGAGGGTTTTCCCGCCAATTATTTTTGTCAGGTTATTGCATACAGGTCCTTCTGGCGGAGAGTATCCGCTTCAAGGCCCGACAACTACGAGGTTTGCAATGGGCCAAGGTGCTTTACCACCCAAGCAGGGACTCTATGATCCCGCTAACGAACATGATGCCTGTGGTGTCGGCTTTGTCGCCAACATCAAAGGTAATAAAAGCCATCAAATTGTCCGGCAGGGTCTGGAGATTCTGGATCGACTGACCCATCGTGGTGCGGTCGGCGCAGATCCGAAGGCGGGTGACGGCGCAGGTATCCTGCTGCAGATCCCCGATGTCTTTTTCCGCGCCCAGGTTGATTTCGATCTGCCCGAGGCGGGGGGTTATGCCATCGGTATGCTTTTTCTGCCGCAGAACGAGGCGAGCCGGAACGAATGTGAGGAGACTGTCGAAAAACTGGTTGCTGCTGAGGGTCAGTCGGTAATCGGTTGGCGCGACGTGCCCGTGGACAACAGTGGCCTTGGTTACAGCGTTGTGCCCACTGAGCCGGTCGTACGGCAGATATTCGTCAGACGTGGCGATAACTGCGTCGATCAGGATGTCTTTGAGCGCAAGCTGTTCGTCATCCGCAAGCAGATCGAGAAGCTGATTCGCGAAGCGGAGATGGAGGGTGGCGAGTCCTTCTACTTTACCTCTTTCTCATCCCGTACCATCGTCTACAAAGGCATGCTGCTCTCGGGACAGGTGGGTGAGTATTTTAACGATCTCAATGACGAGACAATGGTCACAGCCCTGGCGCTGGTGCATCAGCGTTTCTCCACCAACACTTTCCCCACCTGGGATCTGGCGCATCCGTTCCGCATGATCGCTCACAACGGGGAGATCAACACCCTGCGTGGCAATGTGAACTGGATGGCCGCGCGCAGGAGCTCCATGGCTTCGGAGATTCTGGGTGAAGATCTGGATAAGATTTGGCCGTTGATTCCTGAAGGGCAGTCCGATTCGGCCTGTTTCGATAATGCACTGGAGCTGCTGGTGGCCGGTGGCTACTCCCTCTCCCACGCGATGATGATGCTGATTCCAGAGGCCTGGTCCGGCAACAAAGTGATGGACCGGAAGCGCCGTGCTTTTTATGAGTACCATGCCGCGCTGATGGAGCCCTGGGACGGTCCGGCTGCGGTCGCCTTTACCGATGGCCGCCAGATAGGCGCCACCCTGGATCGTAATGGCCTGCGCCCCGCCCGCTATCTGATCACCGATGATGATCTGGTGGTGATGGCTTCGGAGATGGGTGTGCTTGATATTCCGGAAGAGAAGATCGTCAAAAAATGGCGGCTGCAGCCGGGTAAGATGTTCCTCATCGATACCGAAGAGGGCCGCATCATCGATGACGTTGAGTTGAAGGCCAATATCTCCGGCGCCCAGCCCTATCGGGACTGGCTCGACAAGACCCAGATTCACCTGGATCAGCTGCCCGCCGACGTGGCGCCGATGGCGCCGGATGCGACTAGGCTGCTGAATGGTCAGCAGGCGTTCGGTTATACCCAGGAAGAGATCAAGTTTCTCCTCATTCCGATGGTGATGACCGGCATGGAGGCGACAGGCTCCATGGGCACCGACCTGCCTCCGTCTGTGCTCTCCAACAAGTCGAAGCACCTCTCCAGCTATTTTCAACAGAACTTTGCCCAGGTGACCAATCCGCCGATCGACCCGATCCGCGAAGAGATCGTCATGTCCCTGGTCTCCCTGATCGGCCCCCGTCCCAACCTGCTGGGAATGGCGGATGCGGGTAAGAACATGCGCCTGGAGGTGCCGCAGCCGATCCTCACCAACGGTGACCTGGAACGAATCAGGCACATCGAGGACAATACCGGAGGGGCATTTCGCACCAAGACCCTGGATATGACCTACGGCATTACCGAGGGTGCCGAAGGGATGAAAGGGGCGCTGACCGCACTCTGCGAGCTGGCCGAGGCCAAGGTTCGGGAGGGCTATAACATCCTGATTCTCTCCGATCGCAAGGTCGATACGGATCGCATCGCGATCCCTTCATTGCTGGCGACTTCCGCAGTGCATCACCACCTGATCCGCAAAGGGTTGCGCACAGAGTCAGGCCTGGTGGTCGAGACCGGCGCCGCACTGGAGATCCATCACTTCGCCACCCTCGCGGGTTATGGCGCGGAGGCGATCAATCCCTATCTGGCTTTCGACACTATCGATGCGCAGCTTTCCAGTCTGCCTGAGCCTCTGTCGTTCAGCGAAGCCCAGCGCCGTTACATCAAGGCTATCGGCAAGGGTCTGAAGAAGGTGATGTCGAAGATGGGCATCTCCACCTATCAGTCCTATTGTGGTGCGCAGATCTTCGATGCCGTGGGCCTTCATAGCAGTTTCCTGGCGGACTACTTTACCGGCACCAGCACCACCATCGAGGGTGCCGGAATGGCGCAGATTGCCGAAGAGGCAAAACGCTGGCACGAGGCAGCCTACGGTGGCGCCGAGATCTATCGCAAACATCTGGATGTTGGGGGCGACTACGCCTACCGCATCCGCGGTGAGGCGCATAATTGGTCCCCGGACAGCATCGCCAAGATTCAGCATGCGGTGCGCAGTAACGACTGGAATACCTACGAAGCATTCGCCCGGCAGATCAACGAGCAGAATGAGACTTTGTTGACCCTGCGTGGCCTGTTCGAGTTCAAGTTTGCGGATCAGGAGATCCCACTGGACGAAGTGGAACCGGCAAAGGAGATCGTCAAGCGTTTTGTTACCGGTGCCATGTCCTTTGGCTCCATCTCCTATGAGGCGCATTCGACGCTGGCCGTCGCGATGAACCGTATCGGCGGCAAGTCCAATACCGGCGAGGGTGGTGAGGAGTCCGAGCGCTTCAATCCACTGCCGGACGGATCCCCTAATCCCGAACGCTCTGCGATCAAGCAGGTTGCCTCCGGGCGCTTTGGCGTGACCACCGAGTATCTGGTCAACGCCGATGACATCCAGATCAAGATGGCTCAGGGCGCAAAGCCCGGCGAGGGTGGACAGCTGCCGGGCCACAAGGTCAACCAGCAGATTGCCCGGGTACGTCACTCAACCCCTGGTGTTGGTTTGATCTCGCCACCGCCGCATCACGATATCTACTCCATCGAGGATTTGGCTCAGCTGATACACGATCTGAAGAACGTGCAGCCAAAATCCCGTATCAGCGTGAAACTGGTCTCCGAGGTGGGTGTGGGCACGGTTGCCGCTGGCGTCTCCAAGGCCCATGCCGATCACGTCACCATCTCTGGTTATGATGGTGGTACAGGTGCATCGCCTCTGACCTCCATCAAACACGCGGGTTCACCCTGGGAGATTGGCCTTGCCGAGACCCACCAGACCCTGGTGCTGAACCGTCTGCGCAGCCGTATTGCGGTGCAGGCCGATGGTGGCATGCGTACCGGACGGGACGTGGTAATAGCCGCGCTGCTCGGTGCCGATGAGGTCGGTTTTGCCACCGCACCGCTGATCGCCCAAGGCTGTATCATGATGCGCAAGTGCCATCTCAACACCTGTCCCGTGGGCATTGCAACGCAGGATCCCGAACTGCGCAAGCGCTTTACCGGCAAGCCCGAGCATGTGGTGAACTACTTCTTCTTCGTTGCCGAAGAGGTGCGCCGCCTGATGGCCAGGCTCGGTTTCCGCAACTTCCAGGAGATGATCGGTCAGATGGATCGCCTCAACATGCGTAGTGCCATCGATCACTGGAAGGCCCGGGGACTCGACTACAGTCGACTGCTGACCAAGCCGGTTGCCGCTGAAGGGGATGAAGTCTACAACAACGAGACTCAGGATCACGGTCTCGATCAGGCGATCGATAATGTGCTGATCAAGCAGGCGGCACCGGCCCTGGAAAGGGGCGAAGCAGTGAAGATAGAGATCGATATACACAACTACAACCGCACCTTCGGCACCATGCTCTCGGGTCGTCTGGCCGAGAAGTATGGTTTTGCCGGTCTTCCGGACGACACGGTCTACATCAAGGTGAAGGGTACCGCAGGTCAATCCTTTGGTGCCTGGGTGACCAAGGGCGTCACTATTGAGTTGTCCGGTGAAGGCAACGACTATGTCGGCAAGGGGCTTTCTGGTGGACGCCTGGTGATCTATCCGCCTGCGAACTCCAAGATCGGCAAGGCGGAAGAGAACATCATTGTCGGCAATACCGTGCTCTACGGTGCGATCTCCGGCGAGTGTTATTTCAACGGCGTGGCGGGCGAGCGCTTCTGTGTGCGCAACTCCGGTGCCTCGGCGGTCGTCGAAGGTGTGGGTGACCACGGCTGTGAATATATGACCGGCGGCGTCGTGGTCTGTCTCGGTTCCACCGGGCGCAACTTCGCGGCGGGCATGTCCGGCGGTATCGCCTATGTGCTCGACGAAGAGGGCGGTTTCGAGGATCGCTGCAATATGGCTCAGGTCGAACTGGAACCTATACCTGCCGAAGACGATGCGCTGGAAGAGCTGGAGCATCAGGGCGGTGATCTGGAGACCCAAGGCCGGGTCGATGTCAGTCACGATATGACACGTTTCGACTCGACCCGTCTCCGGCAGCTGATCGAGAACCATCTGCACTACACCAACAGCGCGGTGGCGAAGAATATCCTCGACAACTGGGAGAGCTATCTGCCGAAGTTTGTAAAAGTTATGCCGGTGGAGTATCGCCGTGCCTTGAAAGAGATGCAGACACAGCAGATCAGAGAAGCCAGCAGTAAGGGGGATCGTTAAGATGGGTAAGCCCACAGGTTTCAAAGAGTATGTCCGTCAGGATCGCACCTATGCGCCGGTTGCTGACCGCGTGGCCCATTTTGAAGAGTTTGCCATTGCCCCAGGCGATGAGGTGCTCAGTCAACAGGGCGCACGCTGCATGGATTGCGGTATCCCCTTTTGCCATAACGGTTGTCCGGTCAACAACATCATTCCCGACTGGAACGATCTGGTCTACCGGAATGATTGGAAAGAGGCGGTCTCGGTACTGCACAGTACCAATAACTTTCCCGAGTTTACCGGCCGTGTCTGCCCTGCTCCCTGCGAGGCGGCCTGCACCCTGAATCTGGATGATGTCCCGGTAACGATCAAGAATATTGAATACAGCATTATCGAGAAGGCTTGGGAAGAGGGCTGGATCAAACCGCAGATTGCCGAGCACAAGAGCGGCAAGCGGGTGGCTGTGGTCGGTTCCGGTCCTGCCGGCATGGCATGTGCGCAGCAGTTGGCGCGGGCTGGCCATGAGGTGCATCTGTATGAGAAGCAGAACCGCATCGGTGGTCTGCTGCGTTACGGCATTCCCGATTTCAAGCTGGATAAGAAGATCATCGACCGTCGCATGGCGCAGATGCGCACCGAGGGCGTCGAATTCCATACCAATACCCATATTGGGGTGGATCTGCCTGCCAGGCCGCTGATGAATGCGTTCGATGCGGTTGTGCTGGCGGGGGGGGCGGAGCAGCCGCGTGATCTGCCGATTCCGGGTCGCGAATTGAAAGGCGTCGAGTTTGCGATGGACTTTCTGCGCAGAAACAGTCTTCGGGTACAGGGTGACCAGGTGGAAGATTTCATCTCCGCCGAGGGTAAACATGTCGTGGTGATCGGTGGCGGTGATACCGGCTCCGACTGTGTCGGGACATCAGTGCGTCATGGTGCGCTTTCGGTGACCCAGGTAGAGCTGATGCCGCAGCCGCCTGAGAAGGAGGACAAGGGCACCACCTGGCCCGACTGGCCCAACAAGATGCGCACATCCACCTCTCAGGAGGAGGGTTGTGAGCGCATGTGGTCGGTAGCGTCAAAAGAGTTTATCGATGATGGTAACGGCCATCTGGCCGGCGTAAAGTGCGTTAAGGTGGAGTGGAGTCAGGATAAGAACGGCCAGTGGCAGATGTCCGAGGTCGAAGGCTCTGAATTCGAAATCAAAGCCGAGCTGGTGACGCTGGCGATGGGTTTTGTACACCCGGTCCATGAAGGCATGCTCGATGAGTTGGCTGTGGAGCGTGATGGACGCGGCAACGTCAAAGGGGAGACCGATGGTGTTGACGCCTACAAAACCTCCCTGGATAGCGTGTTTGCCGCTGGTGATATGCGCCGAGGCCAGTCGTTGGTGGTCTGGGCGATCCGTGAAGGCCGCCAGTGCGCGAAGGCAGTAGACGAGTTCCTGATGGGCGCGAGTGATCTGCCGCGCTGACTGCGGGTTTACGCGATTGTGAAAACGGGGGCCTGGAGCCCCCGTTTTTTATTGGAGCGTCAGTCAGGTCAGATGAAAGACCGTGAGTTCTCCGTTCGGATTGAAACGCCAGTCGATGTGAGTCCAGGTGGGGGCGAGTTCCACTCCGCCGATATTGAATTTTGCGTAGTGTGTCTGCACCACTTCCTGCAGCTCCTGCGGTGTGAGGCCGCTACAGATGATGTCGTAGGCGTTGGCTATCGAGTGCTGCGAGGTTGAAGAGAAATAGGGGCTTTCCGGCGTCCTGAATCCTGACCACTCCCGCCGGCCTCCGTCACGATAGTTATTGATGATGAAAGGCTTGCCCACATACTGCCTGATCTTCACGAGGTTTTTGTAGGCGCGGCGGTTGACGAAATTCCAGGATCGCTGGTCTCCAAACTTTTCGTAGATGCCTGGGGGAACCAGTTCGGCGATATGGAAATAGTTGGGCATGGCGCAGCCTCCTTTTGGTCACTCTCTGCCTGGAAAAACTGTTTTTATCACAAAGAACACAAAGGAAATTCGCTGTTAATCAATTAATAAGCTTTGTGTCCTTCGTGGTGAAAAGATGTTTCCGGACGGATATAAGTCAGTAACGTGGTGATTCGTAGGCTGTCTCTTCGTCACCCTCCACGATGGGTTTGACATAGACTTCAACCCGGCGATTCAGCTGGCGTCCGGCTTCTGTTGCGTTGGTGGCGCGGGGTTCCGACTCTCCTCTCCCTTCGGTGCGGATGCGGGCGCCAGGTACGCCCCTGTCTTCAAGATAGAAGGCGACATGGTCTGCGCGTCGGCTGGAGAGGGTTTCGTTGTACTCATTGGACCCCCTGTTGTCTGTGTGGCCGATGATGTGCACTACGGTCTTGTTGTACTTGTTCAGCAGCCTGGCAAGCTTGCCCAGAGTCGGTTTGAAGGCTGGGGAGATGTCGGCGCTATCGAAGGCGAAGGAGACTTCATTGTTGACGCTGAGCTTCAGCGTGTCGTCTTTCAGGCGCTCGATCTCCACATCGTGTCGTTCCTGCTCTGCTGCAAGGCTCTCCTCGAACTCTCTCTGTTGATCGTCCATATAGTTACCGATGGCAGCGCCTGCAAGGGCGCCAACCGCTGCACCGACGAATTTCCCGGATTTATCGTTCATCTGGTGTCCGGCAACTGCGCCGACTACTGCACCGATGGCTGCGCCGGTTTTTGCCCGTTGGTGAGGATCGTTCGTAGTACAGGCACTGAGAAAGAGCAGTAGAAGCAGTGCAAGGATAAGCGGCTTTGATTTCATAGTGATCGGTAATTCTTTGAGTCTGGGCCTGATCGCCGGGAAGGTGGACTGTAGTATGAGATTAGCAGGTTTTTATGGTTGATGAATCAGATAGGGGGGGTATCATCACAGCCGATGTTCGCAAATCCTGTTCAAGATAATTTCTTGCCGGGCGTGAAGCAGAATCAACCCAATCTGATGGCAGTAACCAACACTGCAAGGTGAGTATACATGAGTGAAACCCTGATGCTGTTGCCCAGTGCTCAATTCGAGCGCATTCGGGTGGTGCGGATTCCTGACGACCTGGATACCAATGAAGCCTATCGGTTTGCCACGGGTATTATTGCCCAGGCAGAAGAGTCGAATGCAGACTTCGTCTGGGAGGATATCGCCGAGGCACTGGAGGCGCGCGGTTTTGAGCCGCTGGCGCACATCCTGGGTCCGGAACTGGATTGATCAGACGATTGGGTATATGTAGGCCTGATCAAGCATAGCGGATCAGGCAAAAGACTTGGGACAAAGAACGGGATTTGCCGGTTCTGCACGCTGAACCGGCCTGCTACTCGACGTCGTCGAACTCATCCATGTCCATCTGCAGCAAAATGGCTTTGCGCAGCAGTTTCTGTTCGTTGCGCATGGTCTTTTTCAGACTGCTGATCTCCTTCTCCAGCTCTTGAATCCGATAGATAAACTCATCGGCGTTGGCCATCATCTCCGGCGCAGCATTTGAGGCGGACATCTGTGCGCCAGTGCCACGAGAGGGCAGTTGTGAGACGGAAGCGAGCTGCTGTTGTCCCTGGGTGCCGGGCTTCTGGTAGCTGACTTCCTGCTCCAACTCCTCGATCACGGCGTCCACCGCTTTCTCGTCCATGGTGTGCAGCTCTTCCAGGCATCCGTACAGCATCAGGCGATCACACATGGAGTTGATGCGGCGAGGCACGCCCTCGGTGAAGTCGTAGATTTTTTGGAATACCTCATCGGCAAACGCCGGATCGTCTTCCCAGCCGACGAGCTGTAAACGGTGCTTGATATATTTTTCGGTCTCGTCGCCGCTCAATGGCTCCAGATGGTAAGAGGCGATGATGCGCTGGCGGAACTGTTCCATGCCAGGGCTCTGCAGCGTGCGCTTGAACTCCTCCTGGCCGAGCAGGAAGGTCTGCACCAGCGCTTTCTCCCCAACCTGGAAGTTGGAGAGCATGCGCAGCTCCTCTACAGACCGGGCGGGAAGGTTTTGCGCTTCGTCAACCACCAGCAGAATCTGCTTGCCCTCGGCGTGGCGGGTGCGGGCGATGGCTTCGAGATTGTGCAATAAGGTGGCCTTGTTGAGGCCTTCATGGGCGAGACCAAAAGAGGCGCAGACCATGCGCAGCATATCGTCCGGATCGACCTGGGTGGTAACCAGCTGGGCTGCCATGACGTTTTTGTTGGAGAGCTCCTGAAACAGGTTTCTGACCAGCGTGGTTTTGCCGGTACCTATGCCACCGGTGATCACGATAAACCCCTCACCCTGCTCAAGTCCGTAACGCAGGTAGGCCATTGCCCGATTGTGCCCCTTACTGTTGAAGAAGAACTTGTGGTCGGGTGTCAGCTGGAAGGGTTTGCCTTTCAGTTTGTAAAAATCGTCATACATGTTCGGTTGCCTATGATTCCCTGGCCAGAATTGCCGGACAAGTGGAAATAACCATGAATTTTCAGTTGGTCGAATACAAGTACATAAGGTTGATGCGACCTTTCGGAGGAGTGATTATGCAATGAAATCGACAGTTTGCCTACCTTGTTCGATGGGAGAGAGGTGTGATCATCTGTTACAGATGAGTGAAATGTGGGAAGGCTGGGAGAAGTGGGGGAGTTGACGTTCCATGGCTGGCTCACTATCTTCATGGGTAGACAATGAGTGCATCAATCGCTGCTACTGTTTGGCAAAGTACGGGCCTAGAGCGGCCTCTAAAGAGGCCACACAGTTTTATACCGTTAAGTTTCAACTTCATAATGAGAAGAATAAGGAGAATTTATGTTGCAAGTCGGTCAGAAGGCACCCCCTTTCCAGTTGCCTGACGCGGATATGTACATGGTCGATTCCAGTGATTATCTGGATAAGAAAAACCTTGTGCTCTATTTCTATCCCAAGGATGACACGACGGGTTGTACGATCGAGGCAGTGGAGCTGTCCGATTTGATGGAGGATTTTGAAAAGCTGGATACCCTGGTTTTCGGCATCAGTCGTGACAATTGCGTGAGTCATGCCTCTTTTCGCGACAAGCACGGGCTGACGGTGCGCCTGCTGGCGGACCCCGAGGGGGAAGCTTGTGAGGCCTTTGGCGTCTGGCAGGAGAAGGAGGCACATGGCCAGAAACGCATGGGAATCGTGCGTTCCACCTTCATCATTGATAAATCGGGCGTGGTGCGTGAAGCGCTCTACGACGTAAAACCCAAGGGGCATGCCGGGAAGGTTTTACAGTTGGTCGAGTCGCTCTGATCGTGATTTTGATGCAGTGCAGGTCAGCGAACGCTCCCTCTCTGACCACCGGCATCATTGGATTGGCGCAGGATGTGTGAATGAAACTGCGCACTCAGATTCTGCTGTTTCTCTTCCTGTTTGGTCTGGTCCCACTGACCGTGATGGTTGTCTCTAATCTGCCTTTTGTCCTGGACCGGCTGGAACTCTTCTACCATAAAGCGCATCTGCAGAATCTGCGGGCTGATTTCAGGGATCTTGATGAGCACCTGGCCAGTCGCCATGAAATGCTGCGGCTGCTGGCCAAACTGCCGGAACCGGGCGGTGTGTTGGGAGAATCCGGGGTGGAAGACGAGACGCGCATCGACGAGGCGCGGGTGAGCTATACCGGATGGATCAATAAGGTTTTGCGGGACCAGTTTGATATCATCCAGATCCTCTTTTTGGACGATCAGGCAAGACCCTATTTCTGGCTGGAGCGGAATTCGCGAACTCAGCGGTGGGAACCCACAGCCACTCAGCCCGATCTGCCGAATCTGGGGATGAGACTGGCGGGCATGCGCCAAGAGCTTGGAACCGTTGCGGTAAGTCTGATCAGCCTGAACCCCGCAGCAGCACACGCTGACCCCAGACGCTTCATGACGCTGCGCATGATCAGCCCGATCGAAGGTAGTGGCCCCCAAGGTTTCGGCAAAACGGTTGGGGCGGTGGTTGCCAATATCGATGTCGGCGGCATGGCCAGGGCGTACCTGAATACACTCTGGGTCAACAATGAGGGTGTCTATCTGGAGGAGCAGATCTCCGGTGGCCAGACGCCCCGCGCCTTCACCGATTTTGCCGGTCTGAAAGAGATCTTTACGGCGGGCAAGCTGGCCCTCTGGAAGGGAGATGCCGGTCAGCAGGTTATCTGGGTGCCGTTGTTCATGACAGAGGATTCGGGGCCGCTCTGGGTTGGGCGTGCGGTGGATCCGTCACCGCTCTCCAAGTTTCGTAATACGCTGGTCATGCGCGTACTTACCATTGTCTTTGTCGTCTCGCTGCTGGTGTTGTTATCAGCCAGGTGGATTGCCTTGACCGTTTCCCGTTTTGGCCAGACCCTGACGGAGGGGGTCGGGCGGGTATTGCGTGAGGATGAGCCGGTTCGTTTCCATTGGCGGGGGCCCAGGGAGGTACGGGAACTGGGTGAGCAGTTGACGGTACTGGCCGAGGCGCATACTCACCATTCGGAAGAGCAGCGGCAGCATGCCCGCCAACTGGAGGAGTCGAACCGCTACAAGTCGGAGTTTCTGGCCAATGTCAGCCATGAGCTGCGCACCCCGCTGAATTCCATTTTGCTGCTCTCCAAAATGCTTACAGAGGGGCCGGAGGCGTTGCATGGAGCGCAACGCAAACAGGTTTCGGTGATCCATGAGGCAGGCGCAGATCTGAAAGCGCTGATCGACAATATTCTCGATCTTTCGCGCATAGAGGCGGGGCAGGCCAGTTTCAGCCTGGAACGAATTGATCTACGGCGTTTGATCGAGGAGCTGATGGAGCTTGTGAAGCCCCAGTTCGATGCGAAATCCCTCTCTTTTACGGCAGATATCGCCCCGAACGCCCCGGAATTCTTTATCTCAGATCATGAAAAGGTGCGGCAGATACTGAAGAATTTTCTCTCCAATGCGGTCAAATTCACCAAAAGTGGTGGAGTGACGATACATGCCTATGAGGGCGAAGATAGCGCCTGTCCAGTCTGTATTGGGGTGGAGGATAGCGGCATCGGAATCCCCGGCGACAAGCTCGGGGAGATCTTTGAGGCGTTCAAGCAGGCTGATGGCTCCACCAGCCGTCGTTTTGGCGGCACCGGCCTGGGTCTGAGTATCAGCCGGGAACTTGCCCATCTGATGGACGGCAACATCAGGCTGGAGAGTGAGGAGGGGGAGGGTTCAGTATTCACCCTCTGCCTGCCGCTGGAGTTCGACCACTCCGATATTGACGAGGCGCGGCTGGAGCATGTAGAGCCCGAGGCGCCAGGATTGCAGGAACATCAGCCGGAACCGTCGACAGAGCCGGAGGATGAGGCGATGCCGCAATCTGCAACAGCCGGGGAGGCGGATTACAATGGCAAGCGCGTATTGTTGGTTGATGATGACTTGCGCAATCTGCTGGCGTTGACGCCCCTGCTGGAAAGCTGGGGGTTGGAGATTACGGCAGCGGGGGATGGCCGGGAGGCGCTGGAGACCCTTGAAGAGGATCCGGAATTTGCCATTGTGCTGATGGACATCATGATGCCGGAGATGGATGGCTATGATACGATCAGGCATATCCGCGAAGATGGCCGTTTCAGAGATCTGGTCGTAATCGCGCTCACCGCAAAAAATACGGCGTTAGACCGGGAGCGGTGTATAGAGGCAGGTGCGGATGACTTTATCCCAAAACCGATCGATGCCGATGAGTTGAAGGTGTTGATTGCCCGGCACCTGCCGTTGTAACGGACCAGTTTCACACCAGCAGACAGACCATACTAAAGAGAGATGAAGCGTTACTCCGGGTTCAAGTTGCTGATCGTCGATGATCATGAGCATAATCTGTTTACGCTCAGAACCCTTGTCGAGCGGCATATGGATGTGGAAATCTTTGAGGCAACCTCCGGCCAGCAGGCCCTGGATATTGCGGTCAAGGTGCCGGGTATCGATCTGATCATTCTGGATGTGCAGATGCCGGAGATGGACGGATTTCAGACCGCATCGATGCTGAAGATCCGCAAAAAGACCAAAGATATTCCCATTATCTTTCTCACTGCGGCCTTCAAGACTGAAGAGTTCCAGCAGAAAGGCTATGAGGTGGGCGCCGTGGACTATTTACTGAAGCCCATTGACGATAACCAGCTGATCAACAAGATCAGTACCTACTTCCGTCTCATCGAGAAAGAGCGCCAGATGAACCGGGTGCTGGAGCAGAAGGTGGCGGAGCGCACCGCAGAACTGGCTGCCGCCAAACTGCATCTGGAAAATATCATCACCTACATGGGCGAGGCCCTGCTGGTGCTGAATCCCGAGGGTGGGATCGAATCCGCCAATCCCGCCGCCTGCCGGATGCTCGACTATACAGAGAGTGATCTGCGGAGCCTGTGGATCAGCGACGTATTCGAAGAGGCGGAAGAGGAGCAGGCCGGGGCGTTTTTCGGTACCTGGCTCGAGGCGCTGATTCGCACCGGGGCGATAAGCCGCATCGAGGCGCGTTTCATCGCAAAGGACGGACGTCGTGTACCGATACTTTTTGCCCGTACCGCAGTCAAAGGTCAAGATGGTAAGATCAGCCATATTATCTGCATCGCAAAAGATATGACCGGATACAGCCGTGATGAGGATGCAGCTTAGGAGTTAGTTATGAGCGAGCCGAACGAACCGCAAACGACCGAGGAAGATACTGCCCTGACCGCCAACGCTTTGAAAGCGATGGCCCATCCGCTGCGATGGAAGATACTCTGCTCTCTGGGCGAGAGTGAACTCTCCGTCGGCGAGATCGTTGAAAGGACAGGTACCTCCCAAAGCAATATCTCCCAGCATCTGGAGCAGCTGCGCAACAAGAATATTGTGGTCTCCCGCAAGGAGGCGAATCGAATCTACTACCGTATTCGCAATCCTCAGTTGCTGGATCTCATCGGTATCATGCGCAATGTGCTCTGCCCCGCCAACCTCGATGACCGTTACCCCAGGTCCTAAGATGGATGCGCGGCTGATTGAACTGGAGACCCGGCTGGCGTTTCAGGAGGAGAATATCCAGTCGCTCAACCAGTCGGTGGGGCATCAACAACAGATTATAGACAGCCTGCAGCAGGAGATTGAAGATATGCGGCAGCGTCTCCAGGCGTTGAGTCCTTCGCCTCTGGAAGGGCATACCGACGAGCCTCCGCCTCCGCACTACTGAGCCAACGCTCAATTGCTCCATACACCGGATTCTCATGTCCAAAACACCTCCTGATGCACTGCTGCTGTTTGCCACCGGCTGCGCACACTGCCCTGCGGTCCTCGAAGCGCTGAGTCGTCTGCTCGAAGAGGGGCATCTGGGGCGTCTGGAGACGATCAATATCGTGGAGCACCCTGAAGCGGCTAAAGCGGTGGGGACGCGCAGTGTTCCCTGGACCCGCATTGGGCCGTTTGAGTTGGAAGGGATGCACAGCCAGTCTGAACTGGCGCATTGGTGCGAGCTGGCCGCCACCGGCAAGGGTTTTGGTGAATATTTCAGTCACCTGCTTGAGACCCAGCGCCCGCACAAGGTGGCGGAGGTTATTGAGCGTGATCCGGCATCCCTGATCAGCCTGTTGGCACTGCTCGAAGACAGCGGCACACCGATGGCGGCACGCATCGGCATCGGCGTGGTGATGGAAGACCTGCAGGGCAATGAGTTGCTGTCGTCTGCGGCGCCTGCCCTGGTACGAATGGCCGATTCCCCGGAGGCCAATATTCGCGCCGATATTGCCCACTATCTTGGGCTGGTCGCTACCCCGGAGGTTATTCCGGTGCTGCGGAAATTACAGCAGGATGAACACCCGGATGTGAGAGAGATTGCGACGGATTCTCTGAATGAGCTTTCTCCATAGGAATGCCCGATCCGCTACGCTTGATCGGGCCTACGTCTGTTTTTACGATGACAACAAATCAGGAATTTTTATGGATCGACGCGAACAGATACTCAGCGTGCACGCCCTTTTTATCAACGAAGTGGTAAAGAGCGGCACTGACCCGGAGCGCAAAGTCGAATTTGAGCAGCTGCTGAAGGCGGCTGAAAATAATGAGTGGACCAACTTGGTGGCGGCCATCCGGCGCATCATGGGCGGTCGCCGGGATATAGAGATATTGAATGGCCTTGATGAGGAGGACCAGGTCATCGCTGAAGCGATCCTGAAGGGGTTGCAGGATCCCTCCACCCTGCCCGATCCCAACGCCAAACCCGATCCGGCCCAGGCGGCGCCGGGGCTGGCTTCGATGATCCATGCCGCTGCAACCGGCAATGTGCAGGCGCTGCAGTTGATTGCGGAGATGGCGGACCAGATGAGCAGGGCAGGTGGTCCCATGGCGCAACTGGCGTCGATAATTCGTCCCCTGATCAATGGTGAGAGGAATCCAGACAAGCTCTGCAAGAAACTCGACGGGCCGACCGAGGAGATGGTGCTGGGTATCCTGGAAGAACTGAAGTCGCTGGAGCAGCATTGATGGCACGCAACTTTCTTTTTATCGGCGCGGTGAGTGGTTGCCTGACTGTAGTCATCGGCGCTTTTGGGGCCCACAGTCTGAAAGAGCTGGTCACCCCAGAGATGCTGCTGGTTTTCCAGAAGGGTGTCCACTATCAGGGAGTGCACAGCCTGGCGCTGTTGATAGTGGGCTTGCTGGCGCTTCACACACGTTCGACGGCATTAACAATTTCCGGCTGGTCTTTTATCACCGGCATACTGCTCTTCTCCGGCAGCCTCTATCTGCTCGCCCTCACCGGGGTGAATCCGTGGGGCATGGTCACCCCCATTGGCGGCACCGCATTTATCGTCGGTTGGATATCACTCGCCCTGGCGGCGCGACGTATCGGCTAATGTCTGATCTGATCCCCTTTGCCAACCGTCTGCGCAAAAACTTTCGCCACTGGAGCAAGTGGGCCAAACGTCGGGAGGTCAGCTGTTACCGTATCTACGATCGGGATATTCCAGAATTTCCCCTGGCCATCGACTGGTATGAGGGACAGGTGCATGCCCAGGTGTTTGCCCGCAAGGGAATAGATGATCTGGACGAGGTACAGGAGAAGGCTATCGCGGATACCATCTGCGAGGTGTTGGAATTGCCTTCCGAGGCGCTTGCGTTCAAGACCCGGCGTCGGCAGAAAGGTGCGGCGCAGTATGAGAAGAGCCGGGTCTGGGGCAGGCCAAAAATTGTGCATGAGGGCGGACTGGCCTTCGAGGTCGACCTGCACAGCTATCTTGATACCGGCCTCTTTCTTGACCACCGAAATACACGGGCCATGGTGCGGGAGCGTGCATCAGGGCGGCGTTTCCTCAATCTGTTTGCATACACCGGCAGTTTTACCGTCTATGCAGCGGCGGGTGGCGCCGAGGACTCGGTCACTGTCGATCTCTCTAATACCTATCAGGCATGGAGTCAGCGCAATCTGCAACTGAACGGCTTCAGGGGTAAAGCGCATCAATTGGTGCGCGAAGATGTCTTCAAGTACCTGCATCTGTCCAGAAAGCGTGAACGTTTCGATATGATCATGCTCGACCCGCCGAGTTTCTCCAATTCAAAAAAGATGCGCGATATCCTGGATGTGCAGCGTGATCATCCCAAGTTATTGGAGGGGTGCGTGCAACTGCTTAATCCCGGCGGCGAGATCATCTTCTCCAACAATCTGCGCAAGTTCAAACTTGATCCGGCGATTGCGGAGCATGCCGAAGATATCACCCGCCAAACCGTTCCGGATGATTTCAAGCGTCATACCTCACATCGTTGCTGGCTGTTCAAGGCCTGATGGACCCAACCGGGCCACTCACCCTTTTTATCGGTAGTTTTCTCGCCTCCACTCTACTGCCCGGTGGTTCGGAGGCGATGCTGCTATTTGCAGTACACGAAACGCCCGACTCGGCATTTCTATTTTGGACAGTGGTAACCCTGGGCAATACATTGGGAGGACTCAGCAGTTGGCTCATCGGCTGGTGGCTGGCGAAACGTTTCCCTGGCCGGGGATTGAAGAAGGCGGAACAACAGAAGGCACTGGCACGGATAGCAAAGCACGGCGGTCCCGCTCTGCTTTTCTCCTGGCTGCCAGTGGTGGGTGATCCACTCTGTCTGGCGGCGGGCTGGAGTGGTGTGCGGATATTGCCGGCGCTGGTCTACATATCGATTGGCAAGGCGGCGCGTTATGCGGTGCTGCTGGGAGTGATCAATGGACTGCAGAGCTGAACAGGGTTGGCGTAGAAAATAAGCCTAAGATGAAAAGGGTGTTTTCCGGGAAAAGGGTGCTAAATATGAAAGTATCGAGTGGTTAACCATTTCCACGCCGGAGGCGGCCATGAAGAAGATTATAATGTTGTCTTTATTCCTGTTTGTTCTGCCACTTATGGCAGATGAGGAGGATGGTGCGGAGATCGTCAATACACCCTACACCGCCCAGAAGGTTCTGTTCGAGTTCTATTACAACGATCCTGCACATCTCGCCTCAGCTCTGTACTGGGTACGTGCCACAATGAACCCCCTGATGGCCGCACCCTATGGCTACTCACCGGAAGAACTCTCTTTCAAGGTAGTCATCCATGGGGCGGAGATCGTCACGCTGGCGAAGTGGAATTATGAAAAATACAAGGACTTGGTGGAGCGCATGCGCTACTACTCAGAGCTGGGAGTTGAGTTCAAGGTCTGTGGCCTTGCCGCTCACGATTACGGCTATCAGGCTCAGGACTTCCAGGATTTTGTGCAGGTAGTGCCTTCTGCCATGACTGAGATTGCCCACTGGCAGATGTTGGGCTATGCGCTTATCTATCCCCGAGTGATGGAGAAGAAGTTTTCTATAGAGGAGATACGGTGATCTCCTGAAGGGAAGGTTCGCGCGGATGGCCCAATCGCCGCTAAAGACCCGCTACCTTCTAAGGAGCCTCTGAATAAGTCTGGACCGTTCAGATTGTGAGATGAAATGCGCTGATTTGAGGCGGAAATCGCACGTAATAGCAGGCTATTGCGAAGATTTCCAACGAAGAAGCAGTGCATTTCAGCCGCAAACTGTAGGTCCATGACTTGTTCAGAGGCTCCCTAATCCAACGCTTCCAGTTTTTCCTGAACCTCGCGAGCCACAGACTGAGTGTTACGTTGTTCGGTAATCACCACCAGATCCGCAGTCTGTCGGTAGAGGGGGTCCCGCTGCTCCATCAAACTCTCCAGTTTGGCCAGAGGATTCTCGGTCTGCAACAACGGTCGATTGCGATCACGATAGGTCCGGTCGTACTGCTGCTCAGGCGTACAGTAGAGATAGACCACTATGCCTCTGGAAGAGAGATTGCGCCGGTTGTCCGCATCCAGGATGGCGCCACCTCCGGTTGCCAGCACGACACCTTCCTGCGCAGAGAGGTCGTCGATGACGGCCCGCTCCCTGTTACGGAAGCCCTCCTCACCCTCGAACTCGAAGATCGTGGGGATATCCACGCCGGTTCGACGCTGGATCTCCCGATCACTGTCCTCGAACGCCATACCCAGGGCTTCCGCCAGTTGTTTGCCAACGGTCGTTTTGCCGGCACCCATCGGTCCCACAAGAAAAAGATTCTGATTTCGTTTCATAATCAGCAGATATGCCAGATTTTACCGGCAGCGGCAAGTCATCCTTTCCAAAAAAACAAAAAGGCGCGCCATTCGGCGCGCCTTTAACCTTAACCTAAACAGTGGTGACGAAATCAGCGAACCCGTAATGAATCTTTGAGAATCTTGGGCGTGACGAAAATCAGCAGCTCCTTGTTCTCATCCCGTTGCTCATTTTTCCTGAACAGCGCACCCACGTAGGGAAGATCACCAAAGAGAGGAACTTGCTCGACGTTCTTGGTCTTGGTGCGCTCGAAAACACCACCCAGAACCACTGTCTCGCCATTATCGACCAATACAGTGGTCTCTATCTTTCGGGTATCGAGCGGCGGCACACCCAATACAGAACGAGAGAAGTCAGGACTGTCTTTGTTGATCGCCAGATCCATCCGGATCCGATCATCAGGCGTGATATGCGGGGTGACATCCAGCTTCAGCACCGCCTCCTTGAAGCTCACAGAAGTGGCGCCACTGGAGGTAGCCTCCTGATAGGGGATCTCGACACCCTGCTTGATGGAAGCCTTGTTCTGATCGGAAGTGATTACCCGGGGACTGGAGATGACCTCGCCCTTACCCTCTTTCTGCATCGCGGAGATCTCCAGTTGCAGGAGGTATGAGCCCACCTTGCCCACCAGCAAGTTTAATGCCCCGGATGGCGCAGTCGCCGGTAGATTGACAATCAGCGATTCATTACCTGAACCCGCGGGATTCTCGATGCCGGTGACACCGGCGCCGGGTGTGAGGTGGCCAGGCATACCGCCGGCAAACAAACCACCACTGTCACCGGAAGTCGCATTAAACGTGGCGCCGAAACGAACACCCAGATCCTTGGCAAAGTCGTTGTTGGCAATCACGATCCTGGATTCGATCAATACCTGTCGCACCGGGATATCCAGCCTCTGCAACAAACGGCGAATATCTTCCAGTTTTGCCGCTGTATCCTGCAGCAACAGGGTATTGGTCCGCTTGTCCACCGTCACGTTACCACGCTCGGAAAGCAGACGATTCTCCGAGGACTTCAGCAGCGTCGCAAGGTCTGCTGCCTTGGCATAATTGACCTGTACAAACTCGGAACGCAGTGGGGCCAGCTCTTCGATCTTCTGCTGCGACTCCAACTCCAACAGCTCGCGTGCCGCAATCTCTTCCGTTGGCGCAACCATGATCACATTTTCATTACTGCGCATGGAGAGACCTTTGGATTTCAGGATGATATCCAACGCCTGATCCCAGGGAACATTCTTCAAACGCAGTGTAATGCGGCCGCTGACCGTATCACTGGTAACCAGATTGAGTTCGGTGAAATCCGCCAGCAACTGCAGCACGGAACGCACCTCGATATCCTGAAAATTGAGTGAGAGACGCTCACCGGAGAAGACCATACGCTCTTTCAACTGCGCCTCTTTTTCCGCCTTGCTCAGGCCCCGTAACTCAACAGCGAAGACATTGCCTGCCTGATAAGCCATGTAATCGTATTCGCCGGTCGCCGTGATCTCTATCACCACATTGTTTCCCTGAGGCCTGGTCTCGACGAGCGTCACCGGCGTGGCGAAATCCGTCACATCCAGACTCTGGATCAGACTCCCCGGAACCGAGGTTCCGAGGAACTCCATCACCACGCGGTTGCCTTCTTCACGCACGTCGACCGGGATAGCGGAATCTGCGAGCGTGACAAGCACCCGGCCTTCACCGGTTTCGCCACGACGAAAATCAACGCCAATGATCCCTTTACCCGCCACTGCCTCCGTAGACACAGGGGTCTGCGCCATAAGCCCGGCATTCCCTGCAGCAGCCACCGGTTCCGCAGACTCCGCCGTATCGCGGCCCCCGGCAGCAAGGGTGATCACAACGTTACCACCATGAATCTCAATCCGGTGAGCCACTGAATTCAACAGATTGACCACCACGCGCAACCGGTTTCCCGCTTCCAGGACATTGACACTGTGCGCAGCGCCGATACCTATCTGCTTGCTTTTGTATGCCAGGCCACTGCTGACACCGGCAAAATCCACGGAGATACGAGCCGGGGACTCAGTAATGAAGCTGGTCGGCTCAGGCACATCGCCCGACATGGCCAGTGTGATCTGTACCCGATCTCCGGGAAGCGCCGAGAAATCAATATTCTCAAGTGAAACCCCGCCCCAAACCAGCGAGGGAAGTGTCCACAACAGGAACAAAAAGAGTACAGCGTGACCGCGTCTCTTTTGGTTAGCAGCGACTGAGGCATTCTCCCCTCTACGCCAGAATGCCATAGGCATAACGTTCATCTCGCAATTCCTCAGAACTATTCTGTCAACGCAAGCGATGCCGGGCGTTCACGATAGCCGCCCAGCCCATCCTGCACAATTTCGGTCAAACCGATCTTCTCTTCCGAAATTTGTGTTATCCGCCCGTAATTACGGCCCATGTGGTTACCATTACGCACCCTGTGAATGGTGCCCTCCCTCGTCTGCACCAAGGCCCAGGCGATCTCATTCTGCTCCAGGGTACCAACCATTCGAAGGGTATCGAGAGAGTAGGATTCAAGCTCCTCTTTGCGCCGATTGAAATCGGGAGCTACCCCGCTCTCAACGACGGTTCGCTCAGCAGACGGCTGCTCCGAAGAGGGTGCAAAGGGATCGCGCCTGTCTTGATGATCGTAGAGAAAAGTCTCGATCTGGCGAATCTCCGGAATCGGCTCAATCTGCGACGGACTTGCCGCTTTCTCTTGCGCCACAAACTTCTTCAGATCATTGATCTGCGGCTTGGCACAACCCACGACAAACAGCACCGGCAGCACACAGGCGAGCATCCGGAGCATTTTACTGATACGACTCATTGCTCACCCTCCTCATCCAGGTAGCGATAGGTCTTGGCCGTCGCCTGTAACACCAGTCCATCGCTTCCGCCACGCTTGGATTTTTTCGGACTGATATTGATATCGTGAATGGTGACAATGCGCGGAAGTGCGGCAAGACCGCTGATAAAATTGCCAAACTCATGATACTGACCAGTGACGGTCAGCTTTATCGGCAGCTCCGCATAAAATTCTCTGGGGACTTCTCCCTGGGGTTTGAACAACTCAAACTCAAGACCGGAGGCCAAACCTGTTTGGGAGACATCAACCAGCAACTCGGCCACTTCTGTCTTGTTGGGCAGTTGCCGAAGCATGGCGCCAAACGACTGCTTCATCTCTTCCAACTGCTTCTTATACGCATCCAGATTGGCGGCTTTTGCCTGTTTCTCCTGAAAGGTCCTGCGTAATTCAACCTCTTTCATCTCTACTCTTTCGAGTTGTTTAAGCTGCTTTTCTGTATCCAGGTAGTAGCCGCCGACACCGACCAGCGCGCAGACAATGAGCACCAGCACAAATTTAACCGGTCCCGGCCAGACGCCGATGTTGTTAAAATCGAGTTCGTTCAGATCCTGCAGATTCACTGCGTCGCCTCCCCGCCACTCGCAAGCTGTTTCGCTGTGAGTTTGAAGTGACTCATCCGCTGCCAGCCATGGAGAGCGAAGCGAAGGCTGGTAGTCCCCGGTAGCCGCGAGGCCGCACTGCTTACCCGGCGTGCCTTGCGCCAGAGGGGAAGCAAAGTAGGCAT
>JAESPE010000058.1 GCA_016756835.1 gamma proteobacterium endosymbiont of Lamellibrachia anaximandri
CGGGACGGCCGGGGCACAAACAGGCTGTCGAAGGCCGAGTCGATTTTGGGGACTGGGATGTCCCAAAATCTTTCACGAGGTCGAAGACTCACTTGAAATTCTTATTTATCTGTTCGGTACCCACTAGCGGGGCACCCTCTTTAGCGGGAGCGGATGTATCGTCAAACTGCTCCCGCAGTTTGCCGATGAGTTCGCGTGTATCGAGTCTCAAACGATGTTTTTCGTTGGCTTGCCCGGCCAGAGATTCGTGAGACGGTGGATGGTCACTGTCCTGCTGCACGGTGAAAACGGCCTCTGGGGGCGCTTCCTGCTGTGAATAGAGCTTGGTAAAATGGTTCCACTCCAGCAGATTCCGATAAACCGTAAGATTATCCCGCTGCCGCATCTTGTAGGGCGATGCCAAGGAATAGAGCAGAATGCGCCGGTAGACCCCGTCGATGGTAGAGGTTTTGATACGCTGCTCCATGTCATCCCTGACGGTAAGGCTGTTTACTTTGTATTTTTGTGCCAGTCGATGAAGCGTGTGCAGTTCTTTCCAAGTCTGGTGAGGGTAGGTGTCATAGATCAGGGCAGACTGTAACAGCACGCCGGAGAGGTAGTTGATGCCGCGATGGATGGAGATGGCCAGCAGTTTTCGATCCACCTTCTCGGGCGATTCCAGCAGCAGATCTTCAACGACGCATTTATAGGCAGTTGCAAGTTCGTTGGCGAGCTCGCGGCTTAATATCGCGATTTTATGGGATTTTTCGGAGAGGGGGAGCCCTGCGTCGATAAAGTGTTTGGCAAGATTTTCGCTGATGTAGTTGACCGGTTCCCGAAAGCCCTCGATGCTCAACAGTCGGTTTTTTCCCGCGACAAGGGAGCGGTTGAACTCGACGAGCGCTTTGAAGACTTGGCGGGAAGTCTCGCCAACATTGGCAACAGGCAGTCGATCAGTCCAGGCCTTGACCTCTTTTGCACTCAAAAAGAAGGCCTCCCCTTTAGGCGGGACCTGTTCGGGGATACGGAAACCAAAGCGGCTTACTGTTGCCATTGTCGACCGTACTGACTCAAAGTGTGAAGCGGCAGATGTCAGCGTTCCCTGTCCAACTGCCGCGAATTTAATGCCTAATTCTGCCGTAATTCCAATTTACGGCAGAATGATCAATCTCAATCCTCAGACACAGTAACTTCCGTGAGGTAGCCTCACTTCAAAAGAGATTAGCGCACTGTAGCCTGTATATCGTCCATTAATACTCATTCTTCAACGATTTTAAAGTGTGATATTGCTAAAAGATACTATAGTAGGAGCTTGATTGTAAGGGGGTTTTTATGTCCGTGTCCGGTTTTCGTGATCTTTTGCCAAACTGCCTTGATGGTCGCTGTTCCCGAAGTTGGCCAGCAGAAAGTACAGGGGTTTTCCTATGATGATCAAGTTAGTCAGTTTTGTACTTTGTCCCTATGTTCAGCGGGCAGTTATCGCGCTCAGGGAGAAATCGGTCGAATATGAGGTGGCCTATATCGACCTGGCCCATCCTCCCGAGTGGTTTCAGGCAATTTCCCCGCTGGGAAAAGTGCCTCTATTGGAAGTGGAAGGCCAGGTCCTGTTCGAGTCTTCGGTTATTATCGACTATCTGGATGAGGCGTTTCAGCCCCGCCTGCACCCTATGGATCCACTGCGGCGGGCACAGCATAAGGCATGGATCGAATTCGGTTCCGGGTTGCTGGTTGATCAGATGGAACTGGTATTGGCGAAAGATGAAGCCACTTTTCAAGAACGGCAGGCACAGCTGGAAATCAAGTTGAAACTCCTGCTGGAGCCTCTTGAAGCAGGCGTGTTCGATGGAGATGGGGTGTTCTCTCTACTGGATGCGGCTTATGCGCCACTATTTATGCGCCAGAAACTGCTTGCGGAAACCCGGGTTGAGTTGGCAGGACTACTGCCGCAGCCATTGCAATCATGGAGTGATCGTCTGTTGGCAAGACCCTCTGTGAAAGGGTCGCTCGTGGATGATTTTCGGGAGCGTTATATCGCATTTTTTTCCGCCAAGGGATCCTGGCTGATGCAGCAGGCCGGGATTTAGCGTCAGCTCTTAAAACCCATGACAAACCACGAAGAGCACAAAGGATGCGAAGAAAAATCGTTGTTGATCAATTTTTCACCTTCGCGTTCTTCGTGGTAATAGCTGTGCTTTTTGACGGACTCTAATTATCCGTATGGCACATTACTTGGACTGGGACTCCTGCTTCACCAGTTCATCAACTACTTGGAACATCTTCGGATAGCTGCCGGCAAGGGTGGCGCTGGTTTTGTATTTACCGTTGATACCCACAGCGGGAACGCCATCCAGCTGAAAGCGTTGGGAGAGTTTACGTGCCTGCTGAACCTTCACGAAGACGCCGAATGAGTTCCAGGCCTCGGTAAAAATCTTGCGGTCGACGCCATGCTCTACGGCAAAGTCGATAAGTGATTGTTTATCGAACAGTTTGCGGCGTTTGTCGTGAAGGGCTTCAAACAGGGGTACATGCAGTTTGTCCGACACACCCAAGGCCTCGGCAGCGTAGAAGAATTGCGAGTGAACAGTCCAGCTCGGATTCAGTGGCGCGGGGACATGCCTGAACACAACGTTGTCCGGTTTCTTGGCCACCCACTCCTCCATCAGCGGGTCGAGGGTATAGCAGTGGGGGCAGCCATACCAGAAGAACTCCACCACCTCGATTTTGCCCTCAGGTGCGGCAGTGGGGACCGGTGGCTCAATTGGATCCCATCCCTCGCCCCATTCTGCGGAGACGGTTTGAAGCATGAGCAGTGCAAAAACAAAAAACAGACTTCTGATCCAGGGCATTGTTTTACCTTTGATATTTGGAGTTATTGAGTAAATTTGGGTTATTCAACATTTTTAGAGGGTGAGTCGGCACTATTGTTCCCGAATTTCAGGCGTATTGGAACGGGATTCGGTATAATTCTCGTCAGTAGCGGCTTAACGGTACCTGAACATGGGGCGACAGCAGATCGATGATTGTGTGGAGCAACTCTGCCTGAAGGGGTGTGTTGCCGTGCGCGAGGAGATCAAACTGTTGACCCAGGGCGTGGTGTTGCCGGAGATCCGTGATCTGGATGAAGTTGCACGCAAAGCCGTACGCAGATAGCTTGAAGCGATCATGGCAGTTTACGGCGATGCTTGTCCAATCGAGAGAGAATCAGATGGCTGGCAGGAACAAACAACAACGACTGGGTAACCTGGTCTTTAAGGCACCCTCAATGATCCACGGTACAGGGCTTTTCGCCAAAGTGGATATCAACAAAGGTCAGCAGATAGGCACCTATGAAGGTCCTACTGCCAAGCGGGACGGCACCTATGTACTGTGGGTATTCGAAGAGGGCGAGGAACCGGTGGGCCGCAGCGGCCGCAACCTGTTGCGTTACCTGAATCACGAAGATGAGGGTAATGCAGAATTTGACGGCTTCGACCTCTTTGCGCTCAGAGATATCAACACCGGAGATGAGATCACCTTCGATTACGGTGGTTGGGAGGAAGAGTAGTTTCCATCTGCTCAGGGGTTCAGCGGCGTAAGGGCTGTCTGCCGTTCTCGTATCATGTTTGTGGAGAGAACGCTCTTCTTGCGTAAAACTCCGGGATCGAACTTGACCCAATCGCTACGCTCGTCCTGGCTGTAAAAGGTAAGATCCAGCGCGAGAATCGCCTCCGCAACCCGTTTGGGACAGCGGTGTGACAAACGATTGAGATTGCTCGGCGCCTTCTCCGGCCAGCGCAGCTCCCCCCATCTCAGCCAGGCATCCCTTGCGGCATCCCGGTCCTGCTCATGGTAAGCGCCCTCCAGTGTTTCGATAGCCTGCTCGATCGACTGACGCCGTACGGCTTCTGCCGGATCGATTGCCGCAGGTGCGGCAGTCTGTTGTTTTGATCGGTGACGACTCATGCGCCATACCACCAGGGTGGTGATCCAGCCTAGCGCCAGTACCCAAATGAGCCAGTGGGTCAACTGGTTGTCGGTTGACTCTGGAGTGGCCGGCAGGTTGGCAGCTTCAGGTGCTGTTTCACCTGCTGTCGCTGAGGATCCGGTTCGTTTGGGGAGTGGCCGTGGAATTGAAGCAGTGCCCCCCAGAACCTCGATGTTGCGAGCAGGCAGACGGGCGGTTTCCATCCGATCTGTCTCGGTGTTCCACCAGGGGATCTCGATGGCCGGCAGTTCGTAGTCACCGGGGTTCGCTGCCACCAATGTTACCTTGTTCTGGCGACTGCCAGTGATGCCTGCGCCGGAAAGATTGTCTTTCATTTCCGGCCTGTCGGGGTATTGCTTAACGCCTTCCGGCAGATTCATATCAATGGCGGGTAGTTGAGCAGATGTCAGTCCGTCGGCAAAGAGCATGATAGTACGGGTCAGGGGTTTACCTGCGATCTGCTGGTTATTCTGGGCCAAACCTGTCTCGACAAGCTGCAGATTCCTCGCCGGTAACCAGTGCCGGGCATTGAAGTTCGCCGGGATCGGTTTGATGTCGATGTTCACCGCATCCGAGACGGCGCGATAGATTTGCCGATCCACCTTCTGGTTGCCAAACGGACTGTTGAGCAGATCATAGATGGAACCGCCGCGTCCGCCACCGCGTCCTGAGAAACGCACGCCATCGAGTTTCAGTTGGCCGCTTTGATAGGCGAAGACCGCATAACGCCGCTCCACCACCTGATAGTTTTCTCCGGCCCGTTGGGTCTTATACTGGGTTTCAGAGATACGCTGGATGACGGTGTCCGGCAGATTGGGTTTTGGATCGGAGAGTTGTTCACCCCGCACCCCCTCTCCCATGAAGAGCCGCAGGGTCAGGACGATCTCCTGCTGCAGATAGGCGCTGGTTTCACTCAGTTCCAGTTCGATAAAGACATCGGAACCCGGTAGGCCGTTGCTTTCGCCCGTTCCCTCGCTTACCTGGAGTCTCAGTGACGCCGTGGCTTTCTTGCCGACGGGAATCGGCGGTATCTCCAGAGTGCCGGTGGTTTTCGGCAGCAAGGTCAGATTGAGTCCACGGCTGCGCGATACATTGCCGTTGATCACACTGATGCTCTGCTGCTGGGAACGCCCCAGGATCTCGAACTGGGCGTCGAGTACGGAGAGATCGGGTTTTGCTTCGTTCTCCCCTTTAATCTGAATAGTGAGCGAGACGGTCTCGTCCGCCGAGATGGTGGATCGGGAGAGACGTGCGGTTACTTCGCCAAAGGCGTTCGAGCAGCCTGCCAGCAGCAGGATGAGAATGGCACATCGGTAAAGGGGATATCTGAGAAAAAATGGAAACTGCATCATGATTTCAAAGGTGTTGGTTGATGACTCGCAGGAGAGGCGTATTACGGCGTTCATCGGCGCTTAACATACTCCCGCTCTTGTTTTTCAGACCAGGAATGTGGTTCGGAGTTCGATAACGATGACTCCATGCGCCTCTCTCACTTATACTTACCGCTCTCACCGTCTACTATTCTACACCGTGAAGATCATTCGTCGCCCCACCGTCTCCCAAAGCAGTAACCTGTCCGCCAACATTCATCCTGTCTTGCGCCGGGTCTATCAGGTGAGAGGCCTGGTCACGGATATGGATCTTGAACAGGGTCTGGATCGGCTGTTGCCGATGGCTCCTCTTCTCGGAGTGGATGCGGCTGTCGAGCTGTTGCATCTGCAGCTGGAAAAGGGCGGACACATTCTCGTTGTGGGTGACTACGATGCCGACGGTGCTACCAGTACCGCGCTCTCCCTGTTGGCGCTGCAAGCGTTTGGCGGGCAGCGGCTCTCATATCTGGTGCCAAACCGGTTCGAATACGGCTACGGCCTGACGCCGGAAATCGTTGAACTGGCGGCTGAAAGGTCGCCGGATCTGATTGTCACCGTGGACAATGGAATCTCCAGCCTGAAAGGTGTTGCACGGGCGGCGGAACTGGGTATTCCGGTATTGGTGACCGATCATCATCTGCCGGGTAAAGTGTTGCCAGACGCCGCCGCTATCGTCAATCCCAACCAGCCGGGTGACGGTTTTGGCAGTAAGAATCTGGCGGGTGTGGGTGTCATCTTCTATGTGATGGCTGCCCTGCGCAGCCGTCTGCGAGGAGTGGATTGGTTCAAAACAAAGGGGCTGCCCGAACCGAGCATGGCCGAGTGGCTCGATCTGGTGGCGCTGGGTACGGTGGCGGATCTGGTGCCCCTGGACCGCAATAACCGCATCCTGGTGGAGCAGGGGCTGCGGCGTATCCGCGCCGGTCGCTGCCGACCGGGAATTCAGGCGCTGCTGGAGCTTGCCGGCCGTTCCCTGCATCGTGTAGTGGCATCCGATATGGGCTTTGCCGTGGGACCCCGTCTCAACGCCGCAGGCCGCCTCGAAGATATGGGGCAGGGCATCGAGTGTCTGCTCACCAACGATCACAATCTGGCCCGGCAAATGGCTGTCGAACTGGATCAGCTCAACAAGACCCGCCGCGAGATCGAGCAGGAGATGAAGGAACAGGCGTTGCAGGCGCTGGAACAGCTCCATCTTTCCACCGAGGGCGAACTGCCCACAGGACTTTGTCTCTTCCGTTCCGAATGGCATCAGGGGGTGATAGGTATTCTGGCCTCCCGTATCAAGGAGCAGTATCATCGGCCGGTGATCGCCTTTGCCGATGGCGGTGGGGGTATGTTGAAAGGCTCGGCCCGTTCAGTGCCCGGTCTGCATATCCGTGATCTGCTCGACCGTATCGCCGCCGCCGATCCAGACTTGCTCGATCGCTTTGGTGGACATGCCATGGCTGCGGGCCTGAGCCTGAAACAGGAAAACCTGCCGCGCTTCAAAGCGGCCTTCGAACATGAAGCGGCAGCTTTGCTGGACCCTTCCAGGCTGGTGGGGGAGGTGATTTCTGACGGAGAGCTTGATGTGACGGATTTCAATCTGGATCTTGCGCAGCAACTCAGGGTCGCCGGTCCCTGGGGACAGGGTTTTCCGGAGCCGACCTTCGATGGAACCTTTCAGGTGCGGCAGCAGCGGGTGGTCGGTGAACGCCATCTGAAACTGCGTCTTGCTCCCATGGGCGGACGTGAGAGTCTGGATGCTATCGCCTTCAATCAGGCAGACTTGGGGGAATTGCCCGGGCAGGTGCGGCTGGCGTATCGGCTCGATGTCAACGAATACCGGGGACAGATAACGCCCCAGCTGATAGTGGAGTATATCCAATTAACGAGTTGAACGATTTTGATGAGGAAGAGGATCTCGGCCCCAGCAAGAGCGAGATCAAACGGGAGATGCTGGCGCTGCAGAAGTTGGGCGAACGGTTGACTCTGCTCTCCAAAAAAGAGTTGGACCGGATGCCTCTGAGTCCTGTTTTGCTGGATGGGTTGGAAGAAGCCAAACGCATCAAATCTCACATTGCCCGCCGTCGTCACATGCGGCGACTCGGTAAGCTGCTACGCCACGAGGATCTCGATGCTATCGAGCAGGTGATCGATGAGATCGATAACAGACACCAGGCGGGTGTGGCGCGCTTCCATAATCTCGAACGTTGGCGCGATCGACTGATTGCGGGTGACAGCAGTGTCTTTGGCGAGTTTTTGGCTGAATATCCCACTGCTGACCGCCAACAGCTGCGGCAGTTGATCCAGGCGGTGAAAAAGGAACGGGAGAGAGAGAAGCCTCCGGCTGCTTTTCGTAAGCTCTTCAAATACCTGCGCGAAGTTGCCGGGGTTTGATCATGCAGAGCGTTAAGGCGATTTAAAGTTGTCGGTTTTTTTTACACATCTTTATAGGCGAGTTCATCAGAAACTCATTCGTTAGTTCATATTGAAAAAAAGGGAAAGGCGTTCTTCTGCACGCCAGCATCTCGTTCAACTTCGTTGCGCTGAAAGCGTCAATGTGAATCTGTTGATTAATAATTTCTTGTTAAATCAAATAATTAATTAATTTCCACTCATCTCCCAGTGAATGCTCCTGGGTGAGCATGCTCTTGCTTGCAACTCAGCGGCAGCTTGCAAATTATCCTAAGTACTCTCGAAGGTTTTGCCGTCGAAAATCTTTACAGTTATTCACATGTTGTAATTGTGAACTCACTTTACTTGCTGTTCTATATAGGAAAATCATTCCTGGCCTGGTTTTTGCTTCTGATTCTCCTTCGAAGTGCTTAAACAATCAGGACACGCTGAAAATTAGTCTATCTGCGTACTAGGGAGAAAATAAAAATGCATCTTAGAAAACTGGCAATAGGATTGCTGGCATTCGGTATCACCACATCTGTACAGGCAATTGAATTGATCGATGGCCTGGGTGGAAATCGCGGTTATGGTGACCAGGCGATGTTGCCAAATGACGACGGCTCCAGCAATCTGCTGGATCTTCCGTTCAATATCAATTTCTACGGGAATGAGTTCAGCTCTTTCTTTATCAACAACAACGGTAACGTCTCATTCAATAACCCCATCTCATCCTACACGCCTGATCCCTTCCCGGTTGCGAACCAGCCTATGATCGCGCCCTGGTGGGGCGATGTGGATACCAGTCGTGATGGCCAATTCGGTGATGGTTTCGATCCGAACTTGCTGCCGACCGAAATATTCAACCCCAATGGTTTTGACCAGGAATTTGTTCCAGTTTCCGAGCTCCCCATTTTTCCAGGTGATATCGGCATACCCGTATCCACCTTCGATGGTGTGGATTACATCCTCTTGGATGATGCTTTGGAGCTGGCTGGTTTTTTCGAGGAAGGTCCCGTCCCCGGTGGCGCTTTCGATGATGAACCGAACAATGTCTGGGTTGCTTCACCAAACGACAGTACCGTAGTTGTCACTTGGGACCAGGTCGGTTTCTTTCCCTCCGATACCTCCAAAACCAACAATTTTCAGCTGGTGCTGAGGGACGCATCGGCCGAGACCGGCGTTGACGGCGATTTTGATATCGAGTTCCGTTACGACCAGCTGGAGTGGACCACCGGTGATGCCAGTGGCGGCACTGACGGTCTGGGTGGCACCGAGGCGCAGGCAGGTTTTGATGCCGGCGACAATACCAACTTCCTCGCACTGCCAGGTTCTTTCAGCCCCGAAGTGCTGGAACTGCAAAACACCAGTAACGTCAGCCCCGATACCCCCGGACTCTGGACATTCGCCATCCGCAACGGTGAACCACCTGGTGATACTCCAGAAAATCCGCTGATGCCGGTTGAGAATCAGGATGGTTGGGACTTCGACTTCAATGTTGTCGTGGGTCGACCCATCTTTATCGACCCCGACGTTGCTGTGGGTTATGACTACCAGGTCGACAACCCGGCCACCATGCCGCTATTTCAGACAGTTTTACTGCCCAGTATCGGTGATGATCTGTTTGATATCTATACTTGGGATGGTACTGACTGGGTCCTTGTGGCAGCAGGTTGGGCAGCTGGCGCGAGCTATGATTTCGGTGCTGGTGGTGTCGACCGTTTTCGTATCCTTGGTATCGAAATTGCCGAGATGCTCGACCCGACGGATCCCACTGCCTTCATCACCGGACTCACCTTTACCGGTTCCGGCGCTGTCGGTATGAGTCAGAATCCAATTACGGTGTTTGTACCGCCGGTAACTGCCCCTGAGCCTTCTGTGCTGATTCTATTCGGCTTTGGCCTTGGTGCTTTAGGTTTTGTACGTCGTAGAAAACGGACCTGAAAGTTGATTCAGTCGTAGACTGATGGAGACAAAAAAGCCGCCGCTACGAAAGTAGCGGCGGTTTTTTTAATCCCTATTGCATTGTTTACCTGCGGTTAGTGGGAGCGGCGCCTCCGCTGCGATCTGCACATCTACGGAGTTACGCGACGGGGTGTCGCTCTTACTGGATTTATAGGGAAGCGCTTACTGCTTCTCGATGGGTTTGCAGTGATACTTTCTGGAGAAATGGTTGAAGATATGCATCTGTACCGGAGCCCCCATATTTTTCGGCTTCCCTTCAAGATAGACCAGAAACTCTTTCAGCAATTCGTTGATCTGTTTTCCCTCATCCAGGCAGACGAAGTTTCGTTTCAGTGCTTTCTTATACAATAGCATATTGCCGACCAGATTCATTCCGCCGAGTGTCCCGCCCAGAAAACCTCCACAGGATCCGGCATCGAGTGCACGGTTGACAGCCTGTTGCGCTGTCTCCTTTTCCAATGGGGTTGTGATGGCCTCCTTGCATTTGTCGAGGTAATCCTGCCCGGAAAGTGCATAGGCATTTCCCGACAACATTAGAATAAGAGGCAAAGCAGTGAGTGAGTGATAGGTCGTTTTCATTTTTATAGCTTCCCTGATAATGAGTGGTGCAGTCAGTCATTTTTACACATTTTCTGTAACGCGAATAGAAATCTTGAATGGTAGGCTGGTTCAAGTACAGTGGAACAGGCAATCCCAACCGTGCAGACAGAAATGCCCGATCCGCTATGCTTGATCGTGCCAACGCTGGGCCGTAGCTATGCAGTAATCAATGGGGCTGAAGTGTTGGTTTAGCCGGGACATTTTCCAATTGCCAGTTTGATATTGCCCAATCCCAGAAATCGTCGATGCCGGTAGGCCTTTCATCAGGTAGAGGCTGGCCCAGATGGTGCAGTGCCTGTAGCAGCGCCGGTAGAGGATGTCGATTCTCTACCGGGGCATCCTTGTACTGTTTGCTCAGCTTTCGCCCGTTTGCATCCACCGCAAGCGGCAGGTGGGCATAGACTGGTGTGGACAGTTCCAGCAGTTGTTGCAGATGGATCTGACGTGGTGTGGATAGCAGCAGGTCGGCGCCGCGCACGATGTGAGTGATGTCCTGCCAGGCATCGTCCACCACGACAGCAAGTTGGTAGGCATGGTAGCCGTCTGCACGGCGGATAATGAAGTCCCCTATGTCGCTGGCCAGGTTTTGCGTCACTTCTCCCTGGATCAGGTCTTCAAACCCTGATGGATTATCAAAAGTTCGCAGGCGGATAGCCCGTGCTCTCCTGCCCGCCCGTAGTCCCTGGCGACAGGTGCCGGGGTAGACGGCGGACTCGATGCCTGGGCGGGCGGCAATGCTGATCTCTTTACGCGTGCAGCCACAGGGGTAGGCAAGATCATCTCTGTTCAGAGCATCGAGGACGTGGGCATAGGCATCGGTGCGATGGCTTTGGCGAATGATCTCACCTTCCCACTCAAAGCCGAAGTGGTCAAGGGTTCGCAATATCTCATCGGCAGAGCCTTTGATCTCACGGGTCTGATCGAGATCTTCCATCCGTACCAGCCACTCACCTTGGTTAGCCCTGGCATCAAGATAGCTGCCGAGGGCCGCCACCAGTGAACCGAAATGGAGTGGTCCGGTTGGGGAGGGGGCAAAGCGGCCGCGGTAGGATGGAGGCTGGTTGTTTTTGGCTTGGTTCATGACAAGAATTAAAAAAACCGGCTTACGCCGGTTTTTTTAAACGCAGGGGTGGGCAGCTTCAACCCATCTGCTTCTCCCTGATCTCATCCAGGGTCTTGCAATCGATACACTGGCTGGCAGTGGGCCTGGCCTCCAGGCGGCGGATGCCGATCTCCACACCGCAGGACTCGCAGAATCCATAGTCGTGATTGTCGATCTGGGTGATCGTTGAATCGATCTTTTTGATCAGTTTACGCTCACGGTCGCGGGTACGCAGTTCCAGACTGAACTCCGACTCCTGTGTGGCCCGGTCGTTTGGATCAGGGAAATTTGCCGCCTCGTCCTGCATGTGATGCACGGTTCGGTCGACCTCTTCCATCAAATCTGCCTTCCAGGCCCGCAGGATGGCGAGAAAATGCGTCTCCTGCGCTTCGTTCATGTACTCTTCGCCCTCAGCGGGCTGATAGGGCTCAAAACCAAACGGTCCTGAACTCACATCTTTTTTGGCTTTCTTCTGGGCCATTCACTGACTCCTGAATACCTCTTGAGTGAAGTGGACTATCTATACCAGAAACCCAGTTGCTAGACAACAATACGGGTGTCCCTTCAATCAATGTTTGCGTGACATTACTAGTATCGTCCAGATTGCCATTTTCTTAATGTGCTAAGTCAATTAATAGGACGATTCTTTTCCCCGAGTTCAAAATTCCGCTTTTTTGCGTGGGGGTGCAAGGTTGCGGTGGTTTGGGTAAGCTAGCGCGATTTGACTGAATAGTGAGTAAAGTAATGGCTGAATTGGAAGCGCTGATATTCGATGTGGACGGCACCTTGGCCGATACCGAGAAGGATGGTCATCGGGTGGCATTCAATCGGGCATTTGCCGACGCAGGACTCGACTGGGAGTGGACGGTGGCGCTCTATGGAGAGTTGCTGGCGGTGACCGGAGGCAAAGAGCGGATTCGCTACTATCTGGATAGTTTTAATACCGATTTTGAGCGGCCTGCAGACTTGGATGGTTTTATTGCCGCGCTGCACAAACAGAAGACCGCCCACTACACCAGTATGTTGGCGGAAGGTGCGATCCCCATGCGCAACGGGGTCAGGAGGCTCTTGACTGAGGTGCGGGAGGCAGGATTACGGCTTGCCATCGCCACCACCACTACCCCGGCCAATGTCAGCGCGCTGCTGCAGCATGCTCTGGATCCGGCTGCAGAAGACTGGTTCGAAGTGATCGCTGCGGGTGATATCGTACCGGCCAAGAAGCCTGCTCCGGATATCTACACCTGGGCTATTGAGCAGATGAAACTATCCCCTGAGCAGTGCATCGCCTTCGAAGACTCGGAAAACGGTGTGAAATCGGCTGCGTCTGCCGGTATCGGCTCAATATTGGTCACTACCAATGACTACACTGAGGATGACGATTTCAATGGTGCGGCGTTGGTACTCGACCAGCTTGGCGATCCGGATTATGATTTTTGCGTGATCGCAGGTGATGCAGGTGACGCTGGCTATGTCGATCTTGCGCTGCTGAGAGCCTTTCACGGCCGGGGTTGATACATCGTCAAAATTACCTTGAAGGAGTTTGGAAGATGATCCCCATTGCCGACAGGATGGCGCGCATCCAGCCCTTCTATGTCATGGACCTGTTGGCAAAAGCGCGCAGGCTGGAGGCAGAGGGGCGTTCGATCATCCACATGGAGATCGGCGAACCCGATTTCATCACTCCAGCCCCCATCATCCATGCGGGAGAAGCGGCCCTTGCCGCGGGTGAGACCCACTACACGCCCGCCAAGGGGTTACCCGCTCTGCGGGAAGCGATTGCCGGATTCTATGCCGGCAGCTACGGGGTGGATATCGACCCTGCCCGCATCATCGTAACGCCAGGGGCATCCGGTGCCCTGCAGCTGGTGATGAGCGTGCTGATCAATCCTGGAGAGAGCGTCCTGATGGCCGACCCCGGTTACCCCTGTAACCGCCACTTCGTGGAGCTGGTTGACGGCAAACCAGTGGGTGTGCCGGTGGGCGCGGATACGGGTTATCAGCTCGCGGCGGAGATCGTGGAGACGGCATGGCGGCCGGATACCAAGGCCGTGCTGGTGGCGACGCCGGCCAACCCCACCGGGACGCTGCTCACACTGGAGGCACTCACAGCGTTGCACGATACAGTCAGCCGTCTGGGCGGTCTGCTGATTGTCGATGAGATCTATCAGGGACTGATCTACGATGCCGTTGGAGGAACCGCCCTCTCCATCGCCGATGACATCTTCGTTATCAACAGCTTCTCCAAGTTTTTCGGCATGACCGGATGGCGTCTCGGCTGGCTGGTGGCGCCTGAGGCTGCCGTCGACCCTCTTGACCGTCTGGCCCAGAATATCTTTCTTGCCGCTCCCACCCTGTCCCAGCATGCCGCGCTGAAGGCCTTTGAGCCGGAGGTGCTGGAGATACTTGAAGCGCGTCGGGTCGAGTATCTGCAGCGGCGGGATTTTCTGCTGCCCGCGCTGCGCGAGATGGGATTTGAACTACCCGTCACCCCGCAGGGAGCCTTCTATCTCTATGCAAACTGCGAGACGGTAACGGATGATAGTCATGCCTTTGCAGAGGCGCTGCTGGAGGAGGCCGGAGTGGCCGTCACGCCTGGCCGCGACTTCGGCTTCAACCGGCCAGAGGCGCATCTGCGGTTCGCCTACACCACCTCACTGCCCAACCTGGAAGAGGGAGTGGCGCGGCTGCGGAATTTTATCCGGTAGGAGATATCCAGAAAGCTAAGCGTCGCCGTCAGTGCTCTCCAGACGCTCTTTCCAGAAGACAGTGGCCCCGGCCACTGCCGCCGGCATTGCGACAAAATTCAGGATGGGCACCATCATCAATAGCGTGACGCTGCCACCAAATGCCATCGCAGTAAAACGGGCCTTTTTCAGACGTTTGTGCTGGTCCTTGAAGAGCAGGCTGTGATTGCCCATCGGGTAGTCGCCATACTCGATAGAGAGAAACCAGGCACCGAAGGCGATCCATAAAAAGGGTGCAATTATGTTGAGCACCGGGATTGCGAAGAGAATCAGCAGGGGGATCGCCCGCAGCAAAAAATAGAGTATCTTGCGCAGTTCAGAAAACAGGGCAGGAAGAATATCCTTCATCACCTGTTTGATGCCGCCACTCTCCTCCTGCAACCGGCCGCCGAGATAGAGTTCCACCTTCTCTGCCAGCAGGCCGTTGAATGGCGCGGCGATCAGGTTGGCGATGACGGTAAAGGTGTAGAAGATGATTAGCAACAGTGCCAGAGCGAAGATTGGCCAAAGCAGCCAGCGCAGGTAGGAGAGCCAGCTGTCGTCAGCGGGCAGAAAATGATCCATCAGCAGATCGAACTGGCTGATTCCTAACCCCACCAGCAGGCTGAAGACCAGGATGTTGATCAGCAGGGGGATGAGTACGAAACGTCTCAGCCCGGGTTTACTTATCAGGCTCAAGCCGCGCAGCAGATAGCCGACGCCGGAGAGGGGATTGTTTGCCATGTTGCTTCGGTCTGTTTTGATAAAAGCTGGATTTTAACAGAGTTAGAGAATCAATAACCAAAGGACAGAACCAATGAAGTTTGTAGGCGCTCACGTCAGTGCTTCCGGTGGTGTTCAGAACGCCCCGTTGAATGCTGAAAAAATTGGTGCGAAGGCCTTTGCGCTATTCACCAAGAACCAACGTCAATGGAAGGCAAAGCCGCTGACTGATGAGGCGATAGAGGGTTTCAAAGTAAATCTAGAACAGGTCGGTATCGCCCCGGAACATGTGCTGCCCCACGACAGTTATCTGATCAATCTCGGGCATCCGGAAACCGAGGGACTGGAGAAATCCCGTGCCGCCTTTGTCGACGAGATGCATCGCTGTGAACAGCTCGGTCTGAAACTTCTTAACTTCCATCCTGGCGCCACCCTGCGAAAGATCGAAGAGGAGGAGAGCCTCGACCGCGTATCCGAGTCGATCAATATCGCCCTGGAGCAGACGGAAGGGGTGACAGCGGTGATCGAAAACACTGCAGGTCAAGGCTCCACCCTGGGCTACAGGTTTGAGCAGTTGGCCCGAATTATTGAAGGGGTGGAGGACAAGCGTCGGGTAGGTGTCTGTCTCGATACCTGTCACACTTTCGTCTCCGGCTACGATCTGCGGACCAGTGACGCCTGTGAGCAGACTTTCGGTGAGTTTGGACGCATTGTTGGTTTCGACTATCTGCGTGGCATGCACCTCAACGATAGCAAGCCTGATCTGGGGGCCAGAGTGGACCGGCACCATAGTCTCGGTCAGGGAAAGATCGGCTGGGATGCCTTCAGCTATATCATGCTGGACCCACGTTTTGACGATATTCCCATGGTGCTGGAGACGATCGATGACACGATCTGGCGAGAGGAGATACAGGCGCTCTATCAGTTTTCCGCTGAATAGCGAACCAAGCTGGAGGTCATCAACAACACTCTAAATCAGGCGCTGTCCCATACCTAGTCACATCCATGATACGCGGCTCCTGCCAAACAACATCAATATCAACAAGCCTATAGAAACTGCGGGATTTGCGTTTACGCAATGCATGCCCGCAGGTAATTGTGGATGCTGTAGCCTTTAAAAACCGGTTACAGGTTCTCTCCGTTGAGCTGAATGCAGTAGCTGCTTACCGGAGAATTCATAATGTCTAACCCATCCCGATTAGAGAATTTCCCCATCTCCTTCTTTTCCATTGTGATGGGGTTATGCGGGTTTACGATTGCCTGGAGTACGTTTCAGCGCGCGTTTGGTTTGCGGTTGAATGTCGATGGAGCACTGGCGCTGTTCGTTGCCGGTCTGTTTGTGGTGTTGCTTTTCTTCTATGTGAGAAAAATCCTCCGCTTTCGTGATGCAGTTATCCGGGAATTACATCATCCTGTGAAGATGAATTTCTTCCCCAGTATCTCCATCAGCCTGATACTGCTCTCCATTGTCTCTCTGCATACGATGCCTGTGGCTGCCGAACCTTTATGGTTGATGGGTACTGTGATGCATATTGGATTTACGCTCTATATCATGAGTGTCTGGATTCATCATGATCAGTTCGAGATTCATCACATTAATCCTGCGTGGTTTATTCCAGTGGTTGGGAATGTGCTGGTGCCAGTGGCAGGGATGCAACTGGGATATACAGAGGTTTCGTGGTTTTTCTTCAGTATTGGCATCGTCTTCTGGATTGTGCTGATGACGATCATCTTTTACCGGATCATGTTTCATAGCCCGATGCCTGAAAAACTGATGCCGACCCTGTTTATTCTTATTGCACCGCCGGCGGTGGGTTTCCTCTCATATATAAAATTGACGGGAGACCTCGACGCGTTTGCCAGGATTCTCTACTATGTGGGGCTTTTTCTGACGCTCCTGCTGACAACCCAATACCGGTTTTTTATCCGGATCAACTTTTTCCTCACATGGTGGGCCTACTCTTTCCCTATCGCTGCGATTACCATTGCCACCCTTGTAGTGTATGAACATAGCGGATCAGTCGTGCATGCGGGATTGAGTTGGGTGCTTGTCACTCTGCTGACACTGCTGATCATTATGTTGCTCTACAGAACAGCGCGTGCCGTCAGCCGCCATATGATCTGCCGCCCGGAAGATTAATAAGTAAGATAACTATCTACCTTCCTGAAATAAAGTTCCCCCACGTCCTTGCGGGGGGCTGTCATCACTGACTTTCCTTGCCTGTCCAAAGTAGGCAAAGAGATTGTATACGACTTTTATGACGATTTGATGACAACGTAAAACCCCGCCTACGCGGGGCTGTGGTGCTCGATAAATTTTGGCGACCAAATCCTGCTTGCAAACCCCCTCAGGCCGAATCTCAAACCTTGTAAGCTCCGCATTCAGCGTAGTCGGCATGGAAAGCTCCCAGGTTAGTCTGCAAACAAACTCTTCAGCCAAAAGACCCTCATTAAACGGAGGCTCGTTCCACCTTGGTGATTCTCACGTCTTCAGATGAGGGTAGGTCAAAGCTAGAGATAGATTAACTACCGCAACGACAAGCCAAAATACCAACAGCCAGTTTGCAAATCCCATCTTACTCTGGGTAGCAGACCAGCCTAGATTATCCAGCTCCATCCACTCTTCGACGCTATGTAGATAACTGTGAATCCGCTGCGCGTACAAATGGAGGATGACCGCCTTCAAAGAAAACAATACCGTAATTACAAAAGGCGCCCAAATGGCTAAATTCTGAGGTGACTTTGCCGAATCAGAAAAAATCCAAGCCCAAACCGCACCCGAAAAAATCAGCGCGTATCGTTGTAGCCAGACAGTATCGTCGACTAACTGCCGATACCTCGCCTGGAGTTCTTGGAATTCCAAGAGTAGAAACTGCTCCTGTTTTCCCATAGTGGCGTTTCTCATATGGAACTATTGACTCTGTCGAAAAAACCGACATATATACTGAACCATAGTACATGTAACCATATCAGTAGAATGGCCATTAGGTATCTGACCACTTGGGGAGTTGTGGCGCATCGAACGCGGATTTATTGTGCCATACTAACCAGCCAATAAAAGAAAAAGGGCTAGCTAAAATTAGCTAACCCTTTGATTCTAAACTGGTACGAGGGACGGACTCGAATTCATGAAATATCTCATTGTAGTATAAAGAAAAATAATACAACCACATATCTATATGCCAACAAATATACCAACATTTTCTGTCTGCTCTTTCCACACAGTTGAGTCTAAAGTTGGTTTGCGTGGAGTCATCTTTCTAGCTTTTTCAGTCGGTAACTTCTTCGACGCGATCGAAGTGACCAACGCTCCGGTAAGAGGTGAGGTTCAGCAGAAAACAACGTAGATGAAGGTCAGGCATCTGAAATGACTGGTGCTGAAATCCTCAACAAGAGCGGCATCACCATCGACCAGATGCACAGTACCTGGATTGTTGCCGGCAAAACCTGGCAGCACAAGAATGCCCTCCGGCAGCTTGGTGGATCCTGGAACAGTGCAGGCAAAGACTGGGAATACGATAGCGACCCTACCGCGAAAATCGTAGCGCACCTGAGAGATCCTGAATCCCTGGCGGATATGGTGAAGGAAGAGAGCGTAGCGACAACGCCTGGGGGGCCAGTCGCAGATGTGTCGGGTGATTCTGTAGTTGTCGGTTTATCTGCTGCAATCAAAGAGAAGGCATACCACAAGAAGAAGGAGATGGACATTTGGCGCGTTCGTCTTCAGGGGCCGCGCACAGACAGAGAAACTTTTGTCGAACTCAAGGAGGCAGCCAAGAAGCACGGAGGTTACTACTCGTCCTATAAGGGCAACGGCGCAAAGCCTGGGTTTGTATTCGATGAGGAGGCGCAGGCGCAGGCGTTCCTTGGTGATTTCCAGCAAATTATGTCGCTAGGTGGGCGATCATCCTTCTCCTCCCCCAAGAATCCCGGCCAAGTTGCCGGGATTTCTGTTTCTGCGGTAGAGAAAGCTATTGCGCCAACGTTGCTTGGCTGGCCTGCCGACCTGGATGTTCGGGTATTACCCTCCGCCTCAGACAGCAAAGCCCCGAAACAGGCGCGTGATGCTGTGGCGGAAGGTATGGTAATCGATGGTTTTTTCGATGGAGAGACTATCTGGTTGTTTGCGGATGAAATCAAAAGCAGCAGGCAAGCAAAGATCCTTGTGGTCCATGAAGGTATTGGTCATCTCGCCGTTGAAGAGGTGGTAACAGATAACTGGAGCAATCCTAAAGCGTGGAGTGATCTCGAAAAGCGAATTCAGCAGCTTATCAAGGCGAAGAACAGGCGCATTCTGGAGATACAAAAAGAGGTTCACGCCCGCTGGGTGAATGCTGGACCAAAATCAAAGCTATCTGAAAAAGAAAGGAAGTCCCTGGAAGCCATAGAAATCATCGCGGTGATGGCGGAACGCCGTGTATCTGACCCAGTTCTATCACGCATCTTGCAGTCTATTCGCCGCGCCTTTCGGCGGTTCTTACGTAAAGCAGGCGCCAATCTGTTTTTCTCTGACGCTGAAGTTGACGAGATTATCACTCTGGCCGGGAAGCGCATGAATGCGCAGCAACCCTTGGTAAATACCGCAAAACGAGGTAAGGCCGGGCTGAAGGCGGTGTTTTCTGCAAAAGAAACCGCAAAAGCCGACTTAGATGCTATTGGCGATTGGGGCAATACACTTGAACTGCGTAAAAAAGTCAGGGAGTTTGCTGACAAAAACTTTATTGATTCTGTAGTAAAGATAAAAAGCGATGACGCAAGCGTAATAATTCCAAGAAGCGGGGTAAAGAAAACGCTTGGGCATCGAGCCAAAGAAGGCAAAAAGGGCGATCATCTGCTGTCAGTAACCGCGCTTCCGGACATCATAAAAACAGGTATTCACGTATCAGAAAAGCCTGACATTAAAGGTAGGAGCGAGATTAAGGCAGTCCATACCTATAGATCGTCTGTATATGTTGGGGATAGAAGATATGAAGTTGAATTTGTGGTCCGTGAGGCGAAAGACGGTAAGCGTTTCTATAGCCACATGCTGAAAAATAAGCCTCCTCAGAAAAATTCGTGGGTAGTTTCCGGTACGGGTAACGCCCCAAGCGCGTGATATAAAGCAATTTCAGCAGCATGGTAGGTCCGAAATCCGTACGCTTTTCTGGTAGTCAGTTTTGCTTTGGTATTAAAGCCCTCCACAATACCGCTGGAGAACTGCTTTTTAGCTCTGAACCAGTTCAGTAATAGAGGGCGGTGCCGTCTCAGCATCCTGGCCACTTTCTTCATCGGTTCAATCTTCGAGCGCATGGTCTTGGTGCACCATTTATCCAGAAACATTCCCGCCCAGTACGGCGAGGTGTATTGCCAGAATAACTGAAACTCTTCCTTCAGAAGGTAACTCCTGATCGATCTCAGATTGTACTTGAGAAGCTCTGCCAATTTGATGTCCTGTTTGTCCGTCAGGTTTTCCGGTCGTTTGAGCAACAGCCAACGTGTTTTCGTCAGTATAGGCTCATAGCCTTTCTCCTTCAGTTCTCTCGCCTCGCCGGCACGCACCTCATCAATCGCTTTGCTCAGGTGCGCCATGATATGGAACCGGTCCAGGATGTTGATGGCCTTGTCCGCTTTCTTGGCGATTACTTTCAAATATGGCTTCCACATATCACTACAGACAAACTTCAGTGCCTGACTGCGCTCCTTGCCAAACCAACGGAAGAATCGCAGCAGCGTCTTGACCGTGCGCTTCTCTCCGACCCACAGCAGCCGCTTGCAGTGCTCATCGATCTGGTAAACCAGTGTCAAATAGCGGTGGCCTCGCTGCCAGGCGATCTCATCAACACCGATCGCCTTGACACCCGACAGGTCTTGATGCTCCCGTCCCCAGGTCACAGCTCGCTCGACCGAACAAAATACATGGTCCCAGCTTGTACGGAATGCCTCGGCGACTTCTTTCCAGCTCAGGCGCTTCGCCCAACCGGACAGAAACCATGCATAGGCTTCGGTCAGTCGGTGTTTACCGGCTACCCAAGGCATCCGCTCTACCCGAATACCGCAGTCTGGACACTCGACCCGGCGGGGCGTATAGACAAAAAACACCTTGTTGCCCCACATCGGAATAAACTCGAAGCGCCGCTCGGGCAGCCTGTCATAACCAGGTCTTCGCTGCCCGCAGCCAGAGCACTCCGGCCGGCTGTTCAAGCGAGGCTGCATCTCAACCTCAAGGGTTGGAACCGAGGCGCCTTCAACCCAGCGAGCCGCTCCGTAGACAAATGATTTGAATTTCTGCACGCGATTGAGGATAGTCTTGACCTGCATCCTGTTCCTTTTTCTCTGAATTGATGGTGGCTTCGTAACTTCCATCTTCTCAGAACGGGGGCAGGATGCTCTACCCTCAAATCCCAGACAAATTTCCTCTATCGCAATGAATCCGCTATATTTCTACCCACAAATTTTCCTGAAGAGCCGAATTGATTAAAACCATATACAAGCACATCAGTGGCTATCAAAAGTGACGATTTTGTTGCGATAGCAAAAAAAACCTGCGTTTTTGGGAGCCACTGATGTGCACGTTGAGCCTGTAGAAAAATTCCAAAACCAACCCTAAAAGAGCACCAACATGCCCAGACATATTCCTTACGATAAGAACCAACCCATCCTGTCAGTGATTAATTATCTAGATCAACTTCACCCAGGCACGTTTGGATTTGCTCTACACCATCTGGTTGAACCAGACTCGATTTATCTATCTACAATCCGTGCTTAAAAAATGATGATACGAGTCGTCTCGCCTATAATCCTGCGGCGCCCCTGAAGATCATTTAATGCTTTACCCATTCCGAAAACTATCCACGAATATTTCTGACGACGCGATTTTTAGTAAAAATTAACCAAAACCACCCATAGAAAATAATGTCAGGCGACAAACGTCAAAACTACAGGTGATCGATGATGAAGTGTCTAAGCAGACTTTTTATCCTAAGCTCCATCATGATTAGCATAATAGGGTGCTCCACCGTAGCGGAAAAACAAAGCAGCCGAGGGATTCCCATCGTCGTTATGTCCGAGGATTCGGATCCCAACAGTGTGATACGGTCTGGTGACATCTTTCGCAGTGTACTCACCGAGCTCCAGGAGCAAATGCAGCGCTACGGCTATCATGTAATCGGCGAGCAGTTCATAGCTGGCAAGATGGGGTGGGTGGTTCAAGATCGCCGCCCCAAGACTGAGCTCGTCCATTATGTGGATCTGGTCAGCAAGAATGGGGATGCAACACTTTCACCGCGTGCCATGATCACCATAAAAATACGGGGTGCTGTTAAAAGCATGGGCTTTGCTTCTATGGGACAAATACGACTCAATGGAAGCATCTATGATGTCAAGTCCAAGGCATATCTTGGTAAATGGGAACTTCCTGTCAGGGAGTTCCTGGCACCACGTGAGTGTAACGCAGTGTGTGTCTCAACAATCTTTGAAGGAGAAGCAAGGTCAATAGCAGCAATATTGAGTGATGACCTGCATAAAAGACTTGCATATCTCTCCCCGGGAGAAAGGCCTTGAGCAGTCCTAATATAATTGACCTCAGATAAAGTTCACTAAAACCGTCCATAGAACGTAATGTCAGACAACAAACATCAAAATAACTGGAGATTGATGATGAAGTATCTAATTAGACTTTTCACTATAAGCGCCATCCTGATTGGTATTACAGGATGCTCCACCATAGCGGAAGCTCAAAGTGGCCGTGGGATTCCCATCGTCGTGATGTCCGAGGATTCAGACAAAAATAGTGTAAAAAGGTCAAGCGATATCTTTCGACGCGTAATTACAGAACTTCAGGACCAGATGCAACGCTATGACTACTATGTAATCGACGAGGAGTTCATTGCGGGCAAGATGGGGTGGGAAGTTCGTGATCGACGACCCAAGACAGAGCTAGTCCAGTTCGTGGATTTGGCGATGAAGAGTGGCGATGCAACACTTTCACCTAGAGCTATGGTGGTTGTAAAGATCCGTGCTGCAGCAAAGAATTTGGGGTTCGCCACCAAGGCACAGGTTCGAATAAATGGGGATATCTATGACATCGACTCCAATGCTTATCTCGGTGGATGGGAAGTACCAACCAAGGAATTTCCTGCACCGCGCAACTGCAGCGGTGTGTGCATTACCGAAATTGTAGGAGACAATGCACGTGACCTCGCAACGTCTCTCGGTGATGTGTTACGAAAAAAGCTCGCGTATATTGCCCGCAGCGACGGCGGCCAGCGTCTGTCAGGTGGACGGGATGACAACCAACTGGTGAATCGTTACCTGGTTAAATTCAAGAACTTCTCGTTGTTGGAGATCATGACCATGACTGAGGTGATGGAGACGGAGTTTGATGGATATGTTCAGGCCCGTTCACCTCAAGGTGATAGCGCCGTGTTCAAGTACAACTATGAGAGCTATAAACGTCCCAATGACATGTTCCGTGGCCTGAACCGCATGCTGTTAGCAGCTGGATATCCTGAAGATCAGTTCAAGGTCATGCTTCGGGATCGCCGGGAGTTCTTCATAGACAAGCTCTATGACGCCCCTCCGCGTCCTGGGAAAGACGTACCACGCCTCAGGTAAAGAGACGGGTATTTCAATCCTCCATCTGGTGCGCCCCGTCCATCTCTGGTTCGGGGCGCACGTCATTATTGGTGGCAAACAACTCTTTTTCGGCAATTCGCATACTTCCGCTAAAATTATTTCCCAAGCCCTGCCATAGACAAGTATGTCAAGCCGATAATTTTACTAAGGAGTCAGAGCCATGAGAATAAACAGCAATTTTTGTCTGCGAAGAAGTGTACTGTTTTGGAAGCTTTTTTCTGTCTGCATGACATGGACCCTTGCTATGCCTTTTGCCGTTGCTGAAGATGCAGGCAAACATGACACCGCAATCGATCAAGAGGAGATCACTATTGTGGTCGATGATTGCGAGCGAGAAATCTTAGTGCCCGCAAGTAAGCGTGATGTTCGAATTCACTTACCAGTGCACTCTGTGAAAAGATGCCAGGATAGAGTTAGCAGGAATCACATGAGCGATGAAGAAGTAGGGTCGTGGTATGCGGTCGGCGTTGACAGCTGCTTGGTGCCTTTCGCCTCAGAGTTGGAACGCATTGACTGCCGGACACGGCTGTTGCGCCAACGCTACTCGGAAGCAACGGCACGTTACAAGGAGCGAGTGCGTCAGTCGATATACAATAACTATTGGACTGACTGACGATAAATGCTTAATCCGAACTGTAAACAAGTTAAGGTATTTTGGTCAAGTATCTGGTGCAAGGCTGGTAACTCAAGTTTCGGAGTTCAAAATTAGCAATATATATCGTGTAACCAACTGAATATAAAAGAAAGAAGGCCTCACGCATGGTAAAATGTTTGTGTTCAAAGACAAACAACAAAACCACCCGGA
>JAESPE010000059.1 GCA_016756835.1 gamma proteobacterium endosymbiont of Lamellibrachia anaximandri
GCTTCCCCTCTGGCGCAAGGCACGCCGGGTAAGCAGTGCGGCCTCGCGGCTACCGGGGACTACCAGCCTTCGCTTCGCTCTCCATGGCTGGCAGCGTATGAATTTGCCACGCAGCACGCAATACAAACATTGACAATCATTGTAGCTTCCACCATATTCAGCCTTAGGCTCATTAACTCTGGAGAAAGCCATGCATGTCTCCCTTACCCCAGAACTGGAAACCCGCATTAAAGCCAAAGTTGAAAGCGGTCTATACAACAATGCCAGCGAAGTTGTCCGCGAGGCATTGCGCTTTATGGATACTCACGAAGACTGGATTCACGAAGTCAAAGTCGCACGCCTTCGCGAGCAACTGAAAGTGGGTGTCGGGCAACTGGATCGTAACGAAGGTATCACCATTGAATCTAAAGAGGCTTTGGATAGCTTGTTTGAAGATATCAAGGGATAAGCACCGCGAATGCATTCGTATCACTTGCTCATCGCGCCTCTTGCTCGGGACGACCTAAAACGTATTTATGATTACGGTGTCAGCAACTGGGGTGCCACACAAGCATCAAGCTACCTGGAAAAACTCAAAGAGCATTTCTGGGGACTGACTAAACAGCCAAAAATGGGTATTGAACGCGAAAAGTTAATGCCCAGCATGCGTAGTTTTCCTGTTGGCAGTCATATCGTGTTCTACCGACTTCAACAGTCTCAAGTAGAGGTTGTTCGTGTTCTTCACCGTCGCCAGGATCCCCAACACCACATTAAATATGTGATTCCTGGATCTGTTTTTACACCACCATAAATGCAGGCAGATATCGATTCTGACGATGTGGCTCAATCGACCTCACCTTTTCTGAGTGCCAGGAGCGTATCATCCATCATCCTGTTCACCTCCTCTAACCAAAAAAAGACCTCTTTTGGCGCTTTTTCTTGTATAAGAATATTGCGCACCAGGAGCAGACATTTGCTCATATACTGGAGGTTTCTGACCGACTCCCAGCTCATACCCTCGTCGATATGCAGCAATGCACGCTCCCAGCCGGTAAAGCCTGCATGTTCCACTACCGAATCACGCAGGTTCTGCCAGCTCCCCTGGAGACAGAGAGCACTGTTTTCTCGTATCTGACGGGTTCTTTGTCAAATGCCATAGTTGAAAATTTTCAGTAGAATAGTTGGTATATTAAGTTCGTAAACCATCCATACAATAGCTTCCCGTCATGTCGAAAATAAAGAAACGTAATAAAAACGCTCAAAGACCGGCTCGGCCATCAGGCTGGTCAACCAGTGACGCCGATGAGATCGAACGCCGTCGTTTGCGCGGTCTGAATGAACCATCACGGATTGAATCCCAAGCGCAGGATGATAATTTTTTCGGTGTCTACCAAGTCGACTCCAACAACGAGCAAACCTACCGTGTAGAGATTCGCTCACTTGCAGAACCCATCAATAGCTGCGATTGCCCCGACCACCGTATCAATGGCCTGGGTACCTGTAAGCATATCGAGGCAACGCTGAACCGGCTCCAGTACAGGCGCAAGCGCGCTTTCCAGAATGCTGCAGCCAAAGGCAGTCCATACATCGAAATATTTCTGGACCGGCGGGACCACCAAGTCCGGATACGCTGGCCAGAAGGTAGCCATCACCGTTCCAAGGCTCGGGATCTCATCACCCCCTTCTTTTCCGACGACAACATCCTGGCAGGCAATCCCCTCGACACACTGCCTGCAATGCAACGCACAATTAACGCCTCTCACCCAGCTGTCAGGCGCAGGATCCGGTGGTCACATGAGTTGAATACCTGGCTCGATACACTGGACCGGCACGCACAACAGATCCGCAGCCGCCAACACTTCGAGACCGAGGTGGCAGCAGGAAATGCGAGCCTAGATCTTGTCAAGCACCCTCTCTACCCTTACCAGCAGGAGGGCATGCTGCACCTGGCGTTCACCGGCCGTGCCCTGCTGGCGGACGAGATGGGGCTGGGCAAAACGGTGCAGGCAATCGCCGCCTGTGAGCTGCTGCGCCGTACCTCGGGCATCCGGCGAGTATTGGTGGTCTCCCCCGCTTCACTCAAGGGCGAATGGGAGGAACAGATCGACAAATTCACCAGCCTGCCTTCATGCATTATCCAGGGGACGCGTGCCAAGCGTCTGCGCCAATACGGAGACCCTGCATTCTTCTCACTTGCCAACTACGAACAGATGCGATCTGACGTAGAGGAAATAAACACCACCCTGGCACCGGATGTCATCATTCTGGATGAGGCTCAGCGCATCAAGAACTGGCAGACCAAGACGGCTATCTCAATCAAGCGCCTGAAAAGCCCCTACGCTTTTGTGCTTACCGGCACACCGATAGAGAACCGCATTGACGAGATTTATTCGATCGCTCAGTTCCTCGACCCACATATCTTCGGTCCCCTGTTCCGCTTCAATCGCGACTTTTACAAACTGGATGAGAAAGGGCGCGCCGTTGGCTACAGAAACCTCGATCAATTGCATAAAAGACTGCTGCCCATCATGCTGCGCCGACGTAAAGAGGAAGTAGAGGGACAGCTGCCGGGTCGCACGATAAACACCTATTTCGTCCCCATGCACAAAGAACAGGTGCTGCGCTACGGGGAGTATGAGTCGAGAGTGGCGCGCCTTGCCGCTACGGCCAAAAAGCGGCCACTGAAAAAAGAGGAGATGGAACAGCTCCAACTTTATCTGGCCTGCATGCGTATGCTCTGTGACACACCCTATATTCTGGACCAAGATTGCCGCATTTCACCCAAGCTGAAGGAGCTTGGCAGCATCCTCAAGGAAATCATGGAGGATGGCGATCACAAGATCATTATCTTTTCCGAGTGGGAGCGTATGTTGCAGCTGGTCCAGGCACAGGCCGAGAAGATGGGACTGGGCTACGCTTTGCATACCGGCAAGATCCCACAGCCGAAACGCCGTGACGAGATTCGGCGATTCAAGGACGATCCCCAGTGCCGACTATTCCTCTCCACCGACTCAGGCTCCGTAGGGCTCAACCTTCAGGTGGCCGATGTAGTGATCAACCTGGATATGCCCTGGAATCCGGCAAAACTGGAACAACGCATCGCCCGTGCCTGGCGCAAACACCAGAAACGCCCGGTGCAGGTAATCAATCTTGTATCCAGAGGCTCCATCGAACACCGCATGCTCTCTCTGCTGGAGCAGAAGCGTTCCCTGGCCGAAGGTGTGGTGGATGGTAAAGGCAAAAATGAAATGGACCTCCCCTCCGGCCGAGCCGCTTTTTTGGAGCGAATCGATACCCTGATAGCGGATGAGTCAAAAGAACCACAAATGCCACCCACCGATCCACTCGATCGTCTGCGGGACACTATTCTTTCACAGTGGAGCCATCATCTGGAACTGATGGAACTACACGGCGAGGGAGCACAGCAGACTCTGCTGGTGGTGGCAGACCGGCTGAGTGACGCTCTGCAGAGTGCCCTTACCCGGCAATTGCAAGAACGGTTCCCCGAGCAGACGCCGCAATTGAAACTGCTGGACCGGGATGCCTTCGCGACCATCCAGCAACTGATCGAAGCCGGCGTTTTGAACACTAACCAGGATACAGCCAAAACGGTGTACCGCGCCCCAGCCACGGATAAGCCAAAAGATGACGAACAATCAAAACAACTGACCGAGGCCCGCAACCGCCTAGCCCAGAGTGAACATAAACGGCGAATGGCGAAAGTGCTCACCGAAGGTGGCTTTTCAACGGAAGCACTCGTCCCTATGCGTGAGGCCGTGGAGACGGCCTTGTACGCCCTGCTCTTTTGGCGGGGTCACGACACTGAAAAACCGCCAGCCCAGGAACTGATCGAGTCAACGCTGGTACAGGCGAGCCTGCTGCCAGCCGAAACCTTGTCTCTGGTCGCCCGTCTACGGGAAGATCAACCCGAGGTGGATGAAGCTCAAGCGGGTAAACTAATCAAACAAAGTGACGACCTTCTTTCCCAGGCTGCTTCTGTCCTAAAATAGACTAAACGAAACTGACACTCAGTACTTACCGGGAAAACACCCGTGGCCAAATCGAAACGACAGGGCTCTAACAAGGAGAGACAGTGAGTCGAGGCCAAACGACGCTGCCACCTCAGCAGGCATGAAGATTTCGAGCTGAATGCCTCTGCGCTGGCACCAGAGGAGTATCCCCCTCGTATGAATATGCAAAACAAGTCATGAGGGAGTAGTTAAACTTTAACTCCTATTAACTATACCGATGACCACACCCGGTCTTTCTACCAGCTTGTGTTACAATTCCTCGGAACTTGTATACTTTTCCCTATGTAATGTAACATTCATACCTAATGATTCAAACGACACAGACAGACAAAGTGTTGGAGCTGGTACAAAAGGAAGGGGTTCTGCGTCCCCGGGACCTCGATCCTTACGGCATCCCACGGATCTATCTCAGTAGACTCCACGCAGCCGGTAAGCTGCAACGAATCGGCCGGGGACTCTATGTGCTTCCCGGTACCAACGTAAGCGAGCACCGCTCTCTGGCCGAGGCCTGTAAACGCGTACCGAAAGGAGTAATCTGCCTCCTATCCGCCCTGCGTTTTCACGAACTCACTACACAGTCGCCCTTCGAAGTCTGGCTGGCCATTGCTGAGAAGGCCTGGCGGCCACGTGTGGAGCACCCTCCTCTACGTATTGTCCGTTTCTCTTCGGCAGCGCTCGATGCTGGCGTGGAGGAACACCGGATTGAGGGGGTAATCGTACCCGTATTCACACCAGCAAAGACTGTGGCCGATTGCTTCAAGTATCGAAATAAAATTGGGCTGGATGTTTCCATTGAGGCACTCAGGGAATGCTGGCGGTCGCGGCGCTGCACCATGGATGACCTCTGGCAATACGCTAAGGTTTGCCGTGTTCAGAACGTCATGCGACCCTATCTGGAATCGCTTGCGACATGATAGGTAAACGGGGGAGGAACATCGCGGCCTCAGTGCGGGACCGGTTGCTCAAACTGGCAAGGCAGCGAGGTGAGGAGTTCCAGTTGATCCTGACCCGCTATGGGCTGGAACGACTTTTGTACCGGCTGAGCCAATCGGAGTACCGCAATCGCTTTATACTGAAGGGCGCACTGCTTTTCACCCTGTGGGACGACCAGATGCATCGCCCAACCCGCGATGTAGACTTCCTCGGATTCGGCGACAGCGGAGAAGCGGCACTACGAGAAATCTTTCGCAACTTGTGCGACCTACCTGTTGAGGATGACGGTTTGGTATTCCTTGCTGACAGCGTTAGAGTTGAATCGATCCGCGATGCGACTGAATACGGTGGCACACGCGTGGTACTGCTCGGTGAGCTGGCCGGTGCCCGCATCCCAATCCAGGCTGATATTGGGTTCGGCGACGTCGTAACGCCTGAACCGGAAGAGGTTGAGTATCCCACACTACTGGAATATCCGACGCCTCGCTTGAGGGTCTACCCGCGGGAAACTGTGGTGGCCGAAAAATACCAAGCTCTGGTCAACCTGGGTATGGCAAACAGCCGGATGAAGGACTTCTATGACCTTTGGATAATGGCTCATCAGTTTGAGTTCGACGGGCTCACGTTATCCGAAGCCGTCCGTAACACCTTTGCACGTCGCCAAACGCCCTTACCCAAACAAACACCATCCGGCCTCAGTTCAACATTCTACGATGACAAGCAGAAAAACCTGCAGTGGAATGCGTTTCTAAGTAAGGGAATACTGCTTTCCACCTCCACTCCCCCATCAATTGAGGAGGTCTGCCATCTGCTCGAGACATTTCTTATGCAGCCAACACAGGCTCTGGAAGATGACCAAGCATTCACCGGACAGTGGCAACTCGGTGGTCCGTGGAAAATCTGAGTGGTGTTGGAGCAACCGACTGAACATCTGAATTGGACCTGACTATGGAGATTTCTGCTCGCGAAATCATTCTTCGAAAAATCACCGCAGTTGAACAGAAAATTACCCGTCTCCAAAAACAGCAAGAAGAATCTGAGACAATACTCAGATCACTGAGGGAATGCCTGGCACTAGGTGACGACGAAACAACGCACAAACCAAAACATCCAGCAGAAGCTCCCGTTTCTACCGCTACAAATCTTGCACCAAACGAGAAGATCGCACTTTTTCTCCGCCTCTTTCAAGGCCGAAAAGATGTATATCCGAAATTATGGCAGAACCGAAAAACGGGCAAGAAGGGTTATTCGCCTGCCTGTTCGAATGAATGGGTTCGCGGAGTATGTGAAAAGCCCCGAGAAAAATGTGGTGAATGCCCCAATCAGGCCTTCTTGCCAGTAACAACTGAGGTGATTCTGGACCATCTCCAGGGACGCCACGTCATTGGCGCGTACCCCATGCTGAAGGACGATACTTGCCGGTTTCTCGCAGCCGACTTTGACAAAACAACTTGGCGTGAAGACGTTATGGCTTTTACGGAAACCTGTCGGCATGCCGACATTCCCTATGCTATCGAGCGTTCCCGCTCCGGGGACGGCGCACACGTCTGGTTCTTTTTCAGCAATCTGATTTCCGCAGCGACGGCAAGGAAGATGGGCGGCTATCTGATTACGGAAACCATGGCCAGACGACATCAACTCAGCATGACGTCCTATGACCGGCTTTTCCCAAACCAGGACACCTTGCCCAACGGTGGCTTCGGCAATCTCATCGCACTTCCGCTTCAGTATCACCCGCGACAGGAAGGTAATACCCTCTTTCTGAATGATGAACTGGAGCCATTTCCAGATCAGTGGGAATTTCTCACATCGCTGGTTCCGATTCAGGCAGAGAAGGTTGAAAAGATCGCCATGGAAGCCACAAAACGTGGCCAGGTGACTGGTCTTCAGATTGTCATTACCGAAGAAGGTGCTGTTGATGCCAGCCCGTGGCTGAGGCCACCCTCACGAAAACCGAAGCGCACTCCGATCACCGATCCCATCCCACACCAGGTTCGAGGTATTTTATCCCAACGTCTTTACGTCGAGAAAGCCGGCCTACCGTCGCCCTTGATCAATCAGATTCAACGGTTTGCCGCATTCCAGAACCCAGGGTTCTACAAGAAACAAAATCTTCGACTTTCCACGGCACTGACTCCCCGAGTAATCTCCTGCGCCGAAGATCGCGGAAAGCACATCAGTCTGCCACGAGGGTGTCTCGACGACGTACAGGCATTGCTCCAGGAATACAAAAGCCACCTTGAGGTGGAAGATCTGAGAAGCCTCGGCGATCCCGTGGGTGTTAGCTTCTTCGGTGAATTGACCGATGCCCAGCACCAAGCAGCGAAAGCCACACTCGAGCACGACAACGGCGTGATCGTGGCGCCACCTGGCTTCGGGAAAACCGTCCTTGGAACCTACCTGATCACTGCGCGAATGTGCAGCACCTTGATCCTGGTGCATAGACAGCCGCTGTTGGAACAATGGAGATCGCAGATTGGCATCTTTCTTGACCGGGATGCGAAATCAATCGGTCAGATTGGTGGTGGGAAACGCAAGCTGACAGGGCAAATCGACGTGGCCATGATCCAGAGCCTGTCCCGAAAAGAGACCATGGACGACATCGTAGCCAAGTATGGGCAGGTTATCATCGATGAATGCCACCATCTGCCAGCGGTTTCGTTCGAACGAGTCCTCTCCGAGATAAAGGCACGATACGTTGTTGGGTTGACCGCCACACCGCAGCGCCGCGACGGCCACCAACCCATCACCCATATGCAGATCGGACCGATTCGATTCAGGGTCGATCCACGTAGTCAGTTAGCGCAACGCCCCTTCGAACATCGACTTGTAGTTAGGGAAACCGACTTTGAACCTCCTATGCAGGCATCCGATATAACCATTCAGGAACTCTACAACCTGCTGGTAGCCGATAAAAAACGCAACGAGCGGATCATTGACGATGTACTATTGGCTATGGAAGAAGGTCGATCACCGATTCTGCTGACAGAACGCAAAAACCACCTTGAGGATCTGCATCAACGGTTAAAAGGCTTTGTCCGGCATATCGTCGTTCTGCAGGGAGGACAATCGGCAAAAGAACGGCGCAAAGTCCAGGAACAACTCGCCTCTATTCCAATGGAAGAAGAGCGCCTCCTGCTGGCAACCGGAAGATACATCGGGGAAGGATTTGATGATGCACGCCTGGATACCCTGTTTCTTTCGCTACCGGTTTCGTGGAAAGGTACCCTCGTACAATATGCTGGGCGACTGCACCGGCTACATCCTGGTAAACGCGAAGTGCGTATTGTCGACTACGTTGATAGCAAGGTGCCCATGCTCGCGAGAATGTATAAAAAACGACGTGTCGGTTATCGCTCAATGGGATACAGAGAAGAGGATAGCGGGACTTTCCTCGATTAGCCGTATATCAGGCCACCCCACCCCGCCGGGGCTCTTGTATCAGCAGTATGATTGATGAGTTTCAGTATCAGAACTTGACGATGAATTTCTAGCAGAAAAAATACAAGGTAACGGAGTAGATAACTGCCATCTATGGCTTTTCTGTCCGTTACACGAGTGTCTTTTTTTTGGCTTTTCGAGTGGCAGGAGTGGTTTTTGTGACAAAAAACGCCACTTTTCGCTTAAAGTGATATAGAGATAATGACTATATTCTATTGATTAATAGAGTAATAATATGGAGGCTGAGCCCGGAATCGAACCGAGGTCCACGGCTTTGCAGGCCGCTGCATAACCACTCTGCCACTCAGCCTATGAGAGGCTCAGATTCTACCACCATTGAGGCGCAGATCTTGAAACAAAAAAGCCTCGGTTTAGCCGAGGCTCTTTAAAATTGGAGCGGGAAACGAGATTCGAACTCGCGACCCCAACCTTGGCAAGGTTGTGCTCTACCAGCTGAGCTATTCCCGCGTCACTTAAGAACGAGGCGTATTTTAACGACACAGGTGCTACTGTCAACCCTTTATCCCCTCCATACAAAAGAAAACGGGGATTTAAGGCCCACTCCCTCTCCAAGAAGCGAAATCAGTAACGAAAACCCTCACGCACCGGCAGGGTAATAGTAACCAGATTCTCACTTTCAGTCCGTTTCATTTTCTCCACATCAGCATCCCTGGGAATCGAAATGCGTTGACTGAAACTGCTCGAACTGCGGCTGTAACTGTAGCTACCCCGATCATTGCTCCGTTCTGCCTCCTGGCTGGTATCATTACTGATCATCAGAAATCTTCCCTTCACATCCACCTGAACCGCTTGGGGATCGATGTTTTGGGTATGGATCCTTACCACATATCCCGCTTCACTCCTGCTTTTCTCGACTCTCAAACGTTGGAAATGGCGGTAACCGGAAGTCTGGGAAGGCGATCCCATGTATCCCGGGTATCCGTATGGTGGTTGGGCATTCACCAGGAAGGCGAGACTCAGCAACGCAGCCAAACTCAATATTGTCAGTAACCTTTTCATCTTTTACTCCTTTGCAGTCTCATGGCTGGGGCCATAAGGTGCTGCATACTTCTCACTGTAGAACACTTCAAACTCTGCCCCATCTTTCCAGGCATCAGCGGGCAACCCCGCCTTTCTCGCCAGATAGGTCAACGTCTGCTCCCGATTCCAGCCCTGCTCCACCGCAACCTCCGGAAGAAAAACCGCACTGCGACCCTGTTTTGTTAAAATAATGCCCTGTTGGCCCACTTTAAACGCTTCGTAGTGGGCAATGGGACGCGGAGGCATCAGCACACTCACCTCGATCTCAAGCCCCTTCAACTCTTCCGGCGTTACCGGCGGAAAGCGGCGGTCCCGTACCGCTGCATTGCCACCATTCTTCAATACAGCCTGGAAGAGTGGGTCTCGTGGTCGAATATAGCCGATGCAACCGCGCAACATACCATCCTTCTTGAGTGTCACGAATGCCCCGGAGGGCCGCTCAAGTTCCGGCGGCAGATTGCGCAGCAACTGCTCGCCTTCATGCTTGTCATCCAGTACCGCACGCCTGACTCCGACCACGGCAATCTGGTGCAATCTCTTGAGCTGCTCGCTACTCAGATGCCTGTCTGAACCCTGGCTGCCTGCGATTGCTGTCGGAGCACTCGCTGCGATCACCACGTAACTGACCGAATTTCCATAGTTGCCGGTCAGTTGACCACTGGTCTGATAGGCCAGTTGCTCCAGTTCAGCCGAGGCCGGCAGCATGTGAAGCAGTAGTGCAATGGGACGATATCCACAGATGGTGATTCCTGTGCGCTGTTGATAGTCGAGAAACCCCTTTGCATCCCCCGCCACTATCCGTTCAATCGCATCCTCATCCAGTTGCTGGATTTTCGCAGGCGTCTCATCATTCAGTGGAAACGGCGTATAGCCAAACCGTTTGCCATAGTGGGCAAAGTCGCTGGAGACCACCACCAGGGTTTGCTCATCCACCAGTTCACGCAGAAGCTCTGCCGCCTGCGGGTAGACCTTATCGTCCATCTGCCCCACTAACACTGGCACCAGTTTCCAGCCTGGTTCCAGCACTCGCTGTAACAGCGGCAGTTCAATTTCGATGCTGTGTTCCTGTTTATGTGCCTCTGTATGGGCGCTGACAAGGGGAGATCTGCGCAACTGCCGCACTGCAACCTGGTCCAGCGGCACTGAGCCCAGCGGAGTCTGATAGGCAGCCACATCTGCAATAGAGAGCCCATTGAAAGCGCTGTAGTGGCTGGGGGCCAGCAACAGAACCCGTTTGTAATCCATACCGCGCACCAGCCTGAATGCTTTGGCTGCGGTGGATCCGCTGTACATGTAACCGGCGTGGGGGACGATCAGCGCCCTGAGAGGATTTTTCGCCTTGAGGCGGACATCGGAAGGGTTATCCAGAAAGCCATCCACAACCTTGGCCAGCTGTAGCGGATTCTCCGGATACCAGGAGCCTGCAAGCACACTCTCCCTGCTCTTTTCGCCCGCAAGGGACTGGGATATCAGCAACAGCCCCGCCAGCAGCACGGCAATTTCCCATCGCTGAAATCGACCGAGTCTCATTCTTCTCTCCCCCTATTCATCCAGTCCTCTGGAGCGATAGTAGTCTGCTTCACGCATGGCAGCTTTCTCCTTCAGCGCTCTTCGAGTCGTCCAAGGGAACGTCATCACACCTGCGAGCATACCGCCCAGCACTCCCAGAAAACGTCTGCGGGAGGGCATGTTGTCTCTCCTCATCTCTCTCAGCCTCATTGCCAGACTCCCGGGACCGGCTCATTGCAGGTCGGGCAATGACCGTCGCTGGTCAGGTTGTATTCACTGATCATGAAACCCTCTCTCTTGATCAACAGAGTGCCATCGACAGGACAGTAGGTTGAATTGCCCTTATGCCCTGAGATATTGCCGATATAGACATATTTCAACCCAGCATCCATCGCCTCCTGACGCGCACGGTCCAGGGTCTCTCCCGGCGTCGGCGGCAGGTTGCGCATACGGTACATGGGGTGAAAACGGCTGAAATGGAGGGGAGTACCTTCTCCCAACTCACTTCTGATCCACTTCGCCATGCGCCGGATCATGGAGAGATCATCATTCAGCGTCGGGATAAGCAGGTTGGTCACCTCCAGCCAGACCCCCTCCTCCCGGAAAGTCACCAGGGCATCCAATACCGGCTGCAGCGTTGCCCCGGTTGTTTTGCGGTAGAAGCGGTCGTCGAATGCCTTCAGATCGGTGTTAGTGGCGTCGATCACTTTGCAGAGACGGCGCAGAGGCTCAGTATTGATATAGCCGGCAGTGATGAACACATTCTGCATTCCGGCCTCATGAGCCAGGATACTGCTGTCATAGACATATTCGTAGAAGACCACCGGATCGGAGTAGGTGTAGGCGATGCTCTCACAGCCCTGATCTCTGGCCAGGGCAATGAGATCCACGGGGTCAGCGTTGAAGATCTCCTCTATCTCCTCCCCGCCACTTTGGGAGAGTTGCCAGTTCTGGCAGTTGAGGCAGTGCAGGTTGCAGCCTGCCGTCGCAATGGAAAACACGGGTGAACCGGGATGAAAATGGTAGAGCGGTTTCTTCTCCATCGGATCGATATGCATCGCGGAGGGCCGTCCGTAGGTAGAAGCCAGCAGTTTGCCACCAATATTAACCCGCACCCGGCAGTCACCTGCCCCCCCTTCGGGGATCACACACTTGCGCGGACAGAGTTCGCAAACCACCTCTCTCATGGCGTTCCCCCGGGCTTGCGTAGCTGCAACTCCGCTGGTTTGGCGACATGGAACCACTCAGCTTCATGAGCGCTCAACTTGCCGCTATCCAGTCTTTCCTGGAAGATTTCCATATCGATACGCCGCCAGCTTGAGCCAGTCATCTCCGCCTCTTGCTGCCCGACCAAAAACAACGCAATCACGACCAACGTCAGGCTCAACAGCCCGATGAGCCTGAAATCACTGCTATGCCAATGTCGGATCACTTGTAACATGGAAATCATGGGCCGAATTTTCCGCTTTCTTCTAACAGTTTAGACAGAAACCGGTGGCCTGTGTTTTACCCGATTACCACTATCTCTCCTTACCGAATCCACGGGGCTTGAGATGGGTATCCCTGCCGGTAAGACAGCGGTTGCAACGGATACAGTCGATGTCGAAGGTTTCCCGCACCCCGAGGTCACAATGGTTGAAACGGCGCTCCGGCGCCAGTCGCTGCAACAGGGCAAATTTATTGCCGAAGGCCAAAAACGCCCCCAGCGGGCAGAGATAACGGCACCAAAAGCGGTAGTGAAAAAGCGCCCCCAGCAAGACCAACAGCAGTATTCCAAGCATCCATTCTGGCCAGTGCTCACCGAATACATACTGCATCGGATCGAATAGCGCCCAGGATGAATCACCGCTACCCCATACCACAATCAACAGCAAACCGAGCAGCAGATACTTCAAAAAACGCAGCCTGGAATCCAGCGGGCGGCTGGCATAGCTGCGCAAGCCCAGCCGATGCCCGATTCGGGAGACAAACTCCTGCAATGCCCCGAATGGACAGAGATAGCCGCACCAGACAGGGCCAAACATCACTGTCGTAACAAGCGCAAATCCGATCAGCAACCAGTGTTGCGGATTATCGGCAACAGAGGCGAAAAAACCCAAACCCAGGTTGACCAGATCCACCTCAGTCACCTGGCTGTTGAGCCAAAACCCAAGAATCATCAAGGCAGCGAACTGATAGATTAATCTGCCGTTTTCGCTGCCTGAAAGATAAACGGGGAAAAACAGCAGCAACAGTCCCACAGTCACCACAAACGCAGGAGAGTACCAAGCAGATTGTGCCTCCTCCTGTGATGCGATCAGGGCAAAACTTTTGCCAAACGCGGTTTGACCTGCCACACGGATTGCCTGACTGATCGATGCCAATGCCGCCTCACTACTGACGGTCGCACCGGTGAGAGCATCAACACGGGAGAGCGATAAGGATCCAACCGAGAGATCCGTACCTGCAAGCCCGGCAAGCCAACCATCTATGCCGGAAATATAGGAGGGGGTCTCATTGGAATCGATATAACGCACACCCCGCAATCGCCCCCTTGCATCCACGGAGAGCAGCAGGTTGAGCGGCCCGGCAAAACCCAATACATCCGGCGCCACCGCCATTGTAGCCAGAGCAACGGTATCTGCCGTGCCATTCGGAACCGACCCAAGATAGTGAATGAAAGGCCTTTCCTTCAATTCAAACACGCTCGATTCACTGACCGCGGCCAGCAATTGATCACTGAAGTGGAGTTGAGGCGCAGGTTTTATGACTTGCTGATACTGTGCCCAGGCAAGACTCAGCAGCACGAGAAAAACCAGCCCCCATCCCAGATTGGGCCAGGGAAAGGCGTGTCTGCCCCTGAGCTGTAGTGGCGTCATCCTTTGTGGCACTAGTGCAGTAAACAACAAAGGCAGGAGCATCAATAGGGTGAAGATCGCCAACAGATAGCTGCTCCACTCGATACCAAGCAGCGGCACCATCAACGCCCCTGTCATCAGTCCGCCAACAGCACCCCCCAGATTATCCGCCGCTTGGGTAATGCCACTGCTACGCACCACCGCCGCCTGCTCCAACTCGGTGATCTTTACTGCCAATGGAAACCCTGTGCCCACCAACAGGCCCAACAGCAACGAGATCAGAGGATAGCCCCACTCCTGCCAGCCAATCGCCAATTGACCAAACCAATTCAACAGATGAGGCAGCGCAGTCAGAACCAAGGTCACCAGAATCAGTACACCCCCCAGGCAGAGGGCAGGACGATCAGCACAAGCCAGCAGACTGCCCGCCCCTGCCCCTAGCGCCAGCCCAGTCATAAAAAGCCCATTGAGCAGGGCCACCCGCTCAAACATAAAGCCGACATGGGACTGGTAACTGAACAGCACGGCAAGCTGCGCAGCCATCGCAACCAATCCAAGCACGAAGAGGATCAGCGTGGAGGCCTTGCGCAGACGACCGGCGCGTTGACCACCTTCAAGTGAGGCGCGCAGCAGCCAGAGCATAAGAAACAGCAGCATCGGCAGCAGATAAGCCCAAATCCCCACACTACGCAACTGTTCCATCCAGTCGGCAAAGCCAGAGGCGCTGAACTGTCCCCACAACAGCATGTTCAGGTAGTAGGTAACGGGCCGTGCATCGCTGTTGCGTTCACTGCCGGGCTGCTCCAGCTGATCCCGTACAAAACGCACCTCATCTTCCGGCAAGATCGTGTAGAAGACTTTCGCCGGGAACCGATGAACTTCGAGCGGGATATCCAGGTAGCGCGATTCCAGCTCCGACGCGGATTCAGTCACTCGTCCGGCAGCGCTGGATGCACAGAAGAGATAGTTGTCACCGGGTGCGACTGCGACATTTGGCAGCACCTCCTTAAGCGTACGAAAGACCGACCCGCTGAAACTGCGGATAGTACGTCCGAGATAGTTGGAGGCGCCACTCACACGAGTGCAAAACACTCCGTCCGGCGCGAGTTGATGCCGCACGCCCTGATAGAACTCCGAGGTAAAATAGCGGTTGCTGTAGGCGCTGGAAGGCGTCGCATTGAGCACCAGCACCAGATTGTAGTGTTCGGCCACCGGTAAGCTGTTGAGATAGCGTCGACCATCCATGAAGTGGAGTTGGACACGGGGATCGGCCAGTGCCTTGCGGCTCGGCTCAGGCAGATAGGGCATGACTTTCCGGAAGGCCTGCTCATCCTCCTCCACCACGTCGATTCGGGTGACCGGATAGTGCAACAGCTCCACCGCCAGGCCACTGGCAAATCCACCGAACAGCAGTATCCGTTTTGCGCCTGCCGCCTGGGACATGAGATAGGCAGCCTGCTGACGAATCTCGAGCGGCAAGGGAAAACTCTCTGCCACCTGGCCGTTATGCACCAACGTCGTCTGCTCGCCAAAGCCCGCAATAGCCAAATGCCCGTAGCGAGTCTCCGTCGCGTCGAACAACTCCAGACCCGGCTGCAAGGTGGAAAAACGCAGGGTCTCCATCTGCCGATCGAGCCAGGGAGTGACGACAGGTAAAGCAATGATTAAACCGAGAACTGCCAGCAGGATGGCTGGCCGGTGTGATCCGGCGTTGCTTGGTTTTAATTTCAGCGCTGTAACCGCCAGCAACAGGGTAGTCACCCCGAGCGTACCGGTGATTCCCAACCACTGTATAAAGACAAAGGTGAAGAGCACCCCACCCAGCAGGGCCCCCAGTGCATCCGCAATGTAGAGCCGGGAGATATCCCTGACAGTTTCCTGATTCCCCCCACCACCGGCAAAATCCCGCAACGCTTTGCAGGCCAGCGGAAAGGCGAAACCCAACAGCAGGCCGCCGGGGGCAACGATCAGAAAGAGGGAGAGAAAGAGCTCCCCCAATGGTACGAATTCGCTGGCGGAGACATCCAACAGCAGACGCACGGTGCGCAACATCAACACTTGCAGGATCAGCACAAAAGGTAGCAGTAGCAACAGACGACTGATCCAGGGCAGAGGATCCTGCACCATAGGCCGTTCCCGCCAACGCACCACCAGCAGGGAACCCAGCGCCAGCCAGAAGAGCCAGCTGCCGAAGAAGGCGCCCAGACTGACTTCATTGCCGTAGAAGACCACCAGCCCCTCCCTGATCAGAAGAGCCTGCACGATCTGGGAATAGGCGCCCATAATCAGGATAGCGGAAAAGACCCTGCGGCTGGTTGGCATACCCTTAGTCTAGGTGAAATTGACTACCAGAAAATACCAACTGCCCGTAGACCTGATCAAGCACAGAGGATCAGGCAAAACGCGCTATGAACAAACAGCGTATGTCGGAACCGCTACGCTTGATCCAAGCTACATTTCAGGATGGGGTGGAATAAGCTGGTTGCTCACTCTTTTTCCAATTCACCCTCAACCACAACCTTGCCCATCAGACTGGGCCAGGCTGCACGCAGGTAGATAACCATCGACCAAAGCGTCAGAATCGCCGAGATATAGAGCAGAACAAAACCGACTGTATGGATCGGCAATCCCCACAAGTCTTGCTGAATAATCAGCAGCAGAATAGCCAGCATCTGAGCCGCAGTTTTGAATTTTCCAATGACAGACACCGCCACCTGAGCCCGAGCTCCCAGTGCGGCCATCCACTCCCGCAGGGCCGATATGGTGATCTCTCGTCCGATAATGATGGCGGCGGGAAGCGCCAGCCAGGGGGTGGGTTCCGACTGCACCAGCAATAACAGGGCAACGGCTACCATCAGCTTGTCGGCAACCGGATCGAGAAAGGCTCCAAAGGGCGACACCTGTCCCCAGCGGCGGGCCAGAAATCCATCCAGCCAGTCTGTGACTGCTGCCAGAGCAAAAACAGCAGCGCAGCCTATCCGCGCCCACTCAACCGGCAGATAAAAAATCAGCACGAAGACTGGTATCAGAACGATCCGCAACAGAGTGAGAAGATTGGGGATGTTCCACATATTAATCTTCTCCATGAAAGGTCTGGTAAATCTGTTCCGCCAGTTTCTGGCTAACGCCCTCCACTCGCGATATATCCTCGATGCCGGCCCGGGCAAGCTCCTGCAGACCACCGAACTGTCTCAGTAGCCTTTGGCGCCGCTTGGGACCGATGCCGGGGATCTCCTCCAACACCGAGGTTCTACGTTTACGCTCTCGACGCTGTCGATGAGCGGTGATGGCAAAGCGGTGGGCCTCGTCCCGAATCTGCTGAACCAGATGCAGCGCGGGGGAATCCGCAGGCAGTATAATCGGCGTACTGCTGCCTAACAAGAAGAGCTGCTCCATTCCTGCTTTTCGATCCGCTCCCTTGGCCACGCCCACCAGAGTCAATCCGGAAACCCCCAACTCCCGCAGACTCTCCTCCACTACGCTGATCTGCCCTCTGCCGCCGTCAATGAAGAGGATATCCGGTAACGGCACCTCACCTTTTTTGATACGGGTGTAACGGCGTTCCAGCGCCTGCTGCATGGCGGCATAGTCGTCTCCCGGTGTGATCCCCTCAATATTGAAACGGCGATAGTCGGACTTCAGCGGCCCCTGCTCGTTGAACACCACGCAGGAGGCCACAGTCAGTTCTCCTCGGGTATGGCTGATGTCGAAACACTCCATGCGTGCGGGCAGCTCCGGCAGGTCCAATGCCTGTTGCAGTGCTTCCAGCCGTCCCTCCATATCGATACGACTGGCTAACCGGGCCTTGAGCGCCAGCGCCGCATTGCCTTCGGCCATCCTGAGCCAGCGAGCCCGCTCGCCTCTGACCCGGCTACTGATACGCACTTTGTGCCCCGACTGGTTACTTAACACCTCTTGCAGCAGGACCCTGCCCGTCGGTTCCTCATTAAGAATGATCTCGGAAGGCACCGGCTTGTCGAGATAGTATTGAGAAACAAACGCCGACAGCACACTGGCTTCATTGGCCCCGGATGGTATCCCCGGATAGAAACTCTTATTGCCCAGATTGCGTCCTGAGCGGATAAAAAAGACCTGCACACAGGCACTGCTTCCTATCAGGGAGACCGCCACGATATCGAGATCACCGCCCTCCCCGCTGACATACTGCCGCTCCTGAATGCGCCGCAGCCGCTTGATCTGATCCCGGTAGAGCGCCGCCTTTTCAAACGCCTGTGCCTGGGAGGCCGACTCCATGCGCGCCACCAGCTCATCGATCACACGGTTGGCCTTGCCTTCCAGAAAAAGCACCGCATGTCGCACATCTCTGGCGTAGGTCTCTTCATCAACCAGCTCGACGCAGGGGGCATCACACCGTTTGATCTGATACTGCAGGCAGGGCCGGGAGCGATTACGGAAGAAACTCTCCTCGCACTGACGCACGGAGAAGAGTTTTTGCAGAATCTGCAGTGTTTCGCGGGTCGAACCAGCGCTGGGATAGGGACCAAAATAGCGCCCCTTACCCGTGCGGGCACCACGCCGAAAGCTCAGACGGGGAAACTTCTGGTCAGTGGAGAGATGGATGTAGGGATAGCTCTTGTCGTCCCGCAGCAGAATGTTGTACTTGGGCTTCAGCGACTTGATCAGGTTATTTTCCAGGATCAGCGCTTCCGCTTCGGTATGGGTCACCACCACCTCGATGCCCTCGATCTGGGAGACCATCAGCTGGATACGTCGGTTCAGAGAGCGGCTGAAGTAGCTGCTGACCCGCTTTTTCAGGTTCTTTGCTTTGCCGACATAAAGGAGTTTGTCATCCCGGCCCAACATACGGTAGACACCGGGACGGGTGGTCAGTGTCGAGAGAAAAGTCTTGGCATCAAAGCCGGGGTTGGACGGCGTCTCACTCATGCGGCGTAGTATACCGGGTTAGAGCAGGTCTCTTGCGCGGGCGAAGACGTCTTGAAACATCTTGGTGGTAAGGCGTTTTGTCTGGGTGTTGTAACGGCTGCAGTGGTAGGAATCGAGCAGCCGCAACCCGTTGGGTAGTTGATGCTCTGCGGCATGACCAAACAAATAGTCCTTCTGCCTGCCATCGCAGGCTTTCACTACCGCCTTATGGGCAATGGAACCGAGCGCAAGGATCACACTGTTCCCTGCAAGCATCTGCAACTCATCACGAAGAAAGTCGTTGCAGGCGTTGATCTCCGCACCCACGGGTTTGTTCTGCGGCGGCAGACACTTCACCGCGTTGGTGATGCGGCAGTTGTGCAGTGTCAGTCCATCATCTGCGGCGCGGGATTCCGGGGCGCTGGCGAAACCGAACCTGTGCAGCGTTTCATAGAGCAGGATACCGGCATGGTCACCGGTAAATGGACGGCCGGTTGCATTCGCTCCGTGCATACCTGGCGCAAGTCCAACGATGAGCAGTTGGGCATCAGAGGCGCCAAACGGGGCTACCGGACTCGCATGGTAGGCTGGGTAGTCGGCTTTGACCTGATCGAGAAAGGTCGCCAGCCTCGGGCAGAGGCGGCACTCCAGATTGAACGGCATCAGCTCTGACCGTTGTCGTTGAGGATACCGTAACGATAGGCGAGACGGGTCAGTTCCACATCGTTACGCACACCGAGTTTCTCGTAGATGCGCTGACGGTAGGTACTGACGGTTTTCGGACTCAGGCAAAGCCCGTCCGAGATCTCCTGATTGCGTTGACCCTCCAGGATTAGCAGCATGACCTGCATCTCCCGTGATGAGAGTTCCTGGAAAGGCGTTGCGGACTGACGCTTCCAATCGGTAAGAATATGTTTTCTCGCCATCTCCGACGATACATAGGGTTCGCCCCGGTGGACGGTGCGGACCGCTTTGATCATCTCGTCCGCCGGACAACCTTTTGTAAGGTATCCTGCGGCCCCAACCTCGTTTAGCCGGGCGGGAAATGGATCGTCATCGAGTACGGTCAATGCTATGACTTTCAGGGCAGGATTGATACGCAGGATGCGCCGGGTCGCCTCGATACCACCGATGCCCGGCATATTCACACCCATCAAAACCACATTGGGAGAGGCCTGTTGGACCATCTGCAGCGCATCTTCACCGTTGGCTGCCTCTGCCACGACTTCAATATCAGAGGCACGTTCGAGAATACCCTTGACACCGGTTCGTACCAACTCATGATCGTCAACCAGCAATACCCGAATCATAGATTCCCCATAAAACACTGAAAAGCTGCGTCCCGCATTTGCATTCACCCTTGCCAAAGCACCCGGGAATTCTACAGTGTTGTTAACAGTTGAGAAACAATGTTATTGCCTACAGTGCTTCGAAGGCATGGACCCCGGAAAACTCAGCCCCTCCCGGGTTGAAACTGTGTCCCTGCAGCACGCAATAAGCCAGCCATTTAGAGAGAAAGAGATTGATTTTCCAACGTTGTTCGAGCGTTGGGTTGTCGCCCCAGCGTTTGAGAGGCAGTGCCGACTGGCGAATATCGATCACATCCACTTGTCTTGAATCGTGATAGACACGCAACATTGCGTCAGGGTCGGGATAGTGCCCGGTGGCATGGGGAAAATAGTAGGTCAAATGGAGAAGTGTTGTGTATGGCGTCTGCTCCTTGATCTCCAGATGCAGATCCATGCCGTGGTCAAGGCATGAGAGCAGCTCGCCTTTGATCAGGTGCAGCTCCGGGGCCATGCGCATCAGCAGGGTATAGTTCTCTTCGCTGAGGTCGATCACCACACCAATCGTTGGCCGCCCACTCAGCAGACTTCTCAAACTCCAGGGATAGTAAGGTGCTCTCATGATCCTGAAACCGGTGACCGATGCATATGAATTTTAGCTGTCTGCCCCATAAAAAAACCCCGGCAGTCCGAACTACCGGGGTTTTCTCTTCAATTCAACGGAATTATCAGGCGTTCTGCCCGCCCTTCTGTTCCGCCTCGATCTGGGCGCGAACCTCATCCATGTCCAGTCCACCGGCCTGGCCAATCAGCTCCTTGAAAGCAGACTCCGGTAGCGCCCCGGGCTGGGAAAAGATGATAATCTGCTCGCGAAAAATCATCAGGGTCGGAATGGAACGAACCTGAAACTGCATCGCCAGTTCCTGCTCATCCTCTGTATTGACCTTGGCAAAAACGATCTCCGAGTGATCCTCTGAAACCTTCTCGTAGGTCGGCGCGAAGGAGCGGCAGGGACCACACCAAGGTGCCCAGAAATCGATAATCACAAAATCGTTGTTGGAAATGGTCTCTTCAAAATTTTCTTTGGTCAGCTCTACGACAGCCACGTTGCAGCCTCTTAAAATCCAGTGAAATCCGCCAGAATAATATCAGGACGTTCTAATAAAGTCATTAGTCTGTCAGACGGGCATTACATTAATTCTTCGATTGAGTTTCTTCACAAAAAAGCCGGGAAGACCCCGGCTCTCTGTTTCCCGGCCTGTCTCTTCAGCCCAGACCGGTAAAAATCTGGTCGCGAATACCATCAACGCTACCGACACCGTTGATCTTCACATAGTTGCAGTCTTCCTTTTCGTAGAAAGCGATCAGCGGTTCAGTCTGATCGTGATAGATCTTGAGGCGAGCCTTGACGGTATCTTCCTGATCGTCGTCACGCTGAATCAGATCTTCGCCGGTTTCGTCGTCTTTGCCCTCAACTTTCGGCGGGTTATAGACGAGATGGTAGGTACGACCGGAAGCGAGATGCACACGACGACCTGCCATACGTTTGACGATCTCTTCGTCCGGCACGTCGATTTCAACCACAGCGTCGATCGGCACACCCGCTTCCTTTAAAGCTTCCGCCTGAGGAATGGTGCGGGGAAAACCATCGAACAGATAGCCTGCCTTGCAGTCATTTTCGGTGATGCGCTCTTTTACCATGCCCATGATGATGTCATCGGAGACGAGACCACCTTCATCCATGATCTTCTTGGCAGCCACGCCCAGCTCGGAGCCCGCTTTGACGTGAGCACGCAGCATATCGCCGGTGGAGATCTGGGGAATACCGTACTTCTCCTTGATGTAGTTAGCCTGGGTACCTTTGCCGGCGCCGGGGCCGCCTAACAGAATCACGCGCATGATGAAGCTCCATCTGGTGTTTGTTTATGGTGGGCGGAGTCTGACACAGCACCACCCGGCCGACTATTCGAGGCTATCAATGGGTGGATATACGGGTCTTATGGAGATAAAGGGGGAAATTACCCCACAGTAAGTGAACCGGGTAAAACATTTGTAGGAGCAGCGCCCCGCCGCGATATATCTATCTACGGAGAAATCGCGGCGGGGCGCCGCTCCTACAATTTGGTTCTGGACAAGACAAACGCTATTTACCCGACAGGTTGAGCATCAGGCCATTCAGACGCCGAACGAAGGCGGCCGGGTCGTCCAACTGCCCACCCTCGGCCAGTTGCGCCTGGTCAAAAAGGACCTGGGTGAGATCGCCAAAACGGGCCTCATCATCTTCATTTTCCAGACGCTCCACAAGCGGATGCTGCAGATTAATCTCTATGATTGGGGCGGTGGCGGGTGCGTCCTGACCCACGGACTTGAGTACCCGGGCAAGGTTGGCGCTCATGTCGTGATCTTCCACTACCAAACAGGCAGGGGAGTCGGTGAGTCGGTGGCTGATACGCACCTCTTTGACACCTTCGCCAAGCACATCCTTCATCTTTTCCAACAGGCCCTTGTGCTCCTCCGCCTGTTTCTCCTGAGAAGCCTTCTCTTCCTCGTCATCCATGTCACCCAAGTCGAGTTCGCCCTTGGCTACGGACTGTAGCGACTTACCTTCATACTCGGTAAGACCGGACACCAACCACTCATCCACGCGATCAGAGAGCAGCAGGACTTCAATGCCCTTCTTCTTGAAAACCTCAAGATGGGGACTGAAACGGGCTGCCGCAGCACTTTCGGCGGTAATATAGTAGACCTTATCCTGTCCCTCAGGCATGCGGGAGAGGTAATCATCCAGCGAAACATTCTGCTCGTCGCCTTCATTGTGAGTGGAGGCAAAACGCAGCAGCGCAGCAATCTTATCTTTGCTGCCGAAGTCCTCTGCGGGCCCCTCTTTCATAACCTTGCCGAACTGATCCCAGAAAGTCTGATACTTTTCCGCATCGTTTTTCGCCATCTTCTCCAGCACACCCAGCACGCGTTTGGTGTTGGCCTGGCGGATGGTATCGATCTTGCGGTTATGCTGCAGGATCTCGCGGGAGACGTTGAGCGGCAGGTCATCGGAATCGACCACTCCCTTAACGAAGCGCAGGTAGCGCGGCATCAGTTTTTCCGCCTCGTCCATGATGAAGACACGGCGCACAAAGAGTTTCACCCCGTGTTTCTGATCCCGGTCCCACATATCGAAGGGTGCACGGCTCGGGATGTATAGCAGTGCGGAATACTCGTTATTTCCTTCCACCCGGTTATGTGCATGGGCCAGCGGCGCTTCGAAATCGTGGGAGACGTGTTTGTAGAAATCGTTGTACTCCTCATCGGTGATCTCGGATTTGGCGCGCATCCACAAAGCGGTACCGGTATTGACCCGTTCAAATTCGGGGCTCTCAGGTTTCTCTTCATCCTCACCGTGGAACTCTTTCTCCATCTCCACCGGCATGGAGATGTGGTCGGAGAATTTGGAGATGATGCCGCGCAGACGGTAGCCCGCCAGGAACTCCTTCTCATCTTCGTTGAGATGGAGGATTACATCGGTACCCCGGCTTGGTTTGTCGACGTTTTCAATGCTGTAGGCGCCCTGTCCGTCCGACTCCCAGCGCACACCGTGCTCCTCACCCAGACCGGCGCGACGGGTAACCAGGGTCACTTTGTCGGCAACGATAAAAGCGGAGTAGAAACCGACACCAAACTGGCCGATCATCTCGCTGTCCTTGCTCTGATCACCGGTCATCGATTCAAAGAACTTCTTGGTGCCGGAACTGGCGATGGTGCCAATGGTCTCGGACACCTCATGCCGGTTCATGCCGATACCGTTGTCTGAGATGGTAAGTGTTCCCGCCTCCTCATCGAAGGTGACGCGGATCTTCAGATCCGGATCATCCTCGAAGAGTGCGTCATCGGTCAACGACTCGAAACGCAGCTTCTCTGCCGCGTCCGAGGCATTTGAGATCAATTCGCGCAGAAAGATCTCTTTGTTGCTGTAGAGAGATCGTATAACCAGGTTCAATACCTGACTGACTTCCGCCTGGAATTCCAGGGTCTCTTTTTGTGCTTCAACAGACATGGGTGAAAGCGACCTCCATCGCAGTCAATATTCAAGTGTCCCACCAACTTCCGGCAGGAATATCACAGTTACTCAACAACCACCAGCTAAAAGCTGGTGGGTTTTTGTTACGGACTGAAAGTCCTGATACGCGTCGGCTAAACGACGCGTCCTATTCTGGCTCCACCTTGAATCCATCATCCTGCCTCGG
>JAESPE010000006.1 GCA_016756835.1 gamma proteobacterium endosymbiont of Lamellibrachia anaximandri
CCGGGACGGCCGGGGCACAAACAGGCTGTCGAAGGCCGAGTCGATTTTGGGGACTGGGATGTCCCAAAATCTTTCACGAGGTCGAAGACTCACTTGGATAAGGATGGGAGGTTGGATCATGCAAAGCTTCAGCATGTGTTAGGCGTCTTAGCCTATGGCGCAGACCAGGTATTCATTGCGGATACCTATAACCATAAACTTAAATCAATTGATTTGAAGAAAAGGCATGTCAGCACAATTCTTGGCGACGGAAAACCCGGCAGAGAGAGTAGTGATTCGAGTATGTTTAAGCTGAATGAGCCAGGTGGTCTGGCCCGACTTGGGGGAAATCTATTGATTGCAGATACCAATAATCATCGAATCATTACGTTCGATATTGATAGTGGTCAGGCAAGTGAGTGGAAGCTGACTTTGAACGCCCCATCAGAAGAATAAAAATATTCTCTCGGTTATCCCCCCCTGGGAATAATGACAAGTGCGACAGTGCCGCTTCCGGGAGCTGCCATTAGTTCAACGCTCCAGCCGTTTGCATCAGCCAGCTGGCGCACGATGGCCAGGCCCAAACCACTGCCCCCGGTGGTGGTGCTGCGGGATTTTTCCAAACGATAGAAAGGGAGGAATACCGACTCCCGTTGATCTGCAGGGATACCCGGTCCCTGATCCTGAATCCTGATTTTGAGCAAGCTCTCGTTACACTCCAACTCGACCTTGATCGGCTTTGAGTCCCCGTAACGGATTGCATTTCCCAACAGATTGCTGATGACACGGCGCAGCGCCAGTGGATTCAGTTTCCTCATGCAGGAATGGCCGTTCTTCCATTTGATCTCTCTGTCATCGGTGCGTGCGGCCTGGATGATGGCATCCAAAATTTCGGCGATATCCGTCTCTACCTGCTCCTGCTTCTCGAGTTCCATACTGACCTGCATGGTTTCACTGATCAGTCGGTTTATCGTGGCGAGATCTCGTTTGATCCCCGCCATCAATTCCACGTCACCACCTTCATCAGGCAGCATCTCCAAAGCTAATTGGACCTGGGTGAGCGGGGTGCGGAGGTCGTGGGAGATACCGGCCAACAGCAGTGTCCTGTTGGCCAACAACTCTTTGACCTGCTGGCTCATCTGATTGAATGTCTGCGTCAGGACCTGCAATTCCTCCGGCCCCTCTTCTCTTATCGGTTTCGGCCAGCTGCCTTTTCCGATCAGTCGCGCTGACCGGGAAACGCGTTCAAGGGGGATGGTGAGACGTCGCGCGAGGAGTGCTGCAGTAAAAAAAGTAAGGGCCGTGCCGACGCAGAAGAGAAACAATAATGCCAGCGGCGGTTGGATGCCGATACGTGAACGGGGAAAACCCAGACGAAGCTTTTGGCTATAGCCGGGTATCTCAGCCCAGATCCACTCATTGCCTCTGGCATCACGGCTTGTTTTGAGGTGCACATCATCGCCTAGGCGCCGGGCGAGTGCCTGCTCGAGGAAATAGAAATAGGGTAGAAAATCAGTGTTATCGGGTAGAGGATTGTCAGTGACCATCAGGGTCAGGCCATGGTTTTTTTTCAGAATCTTGCGAAATGCCGGGCGCTCAAGCCCAGAAAGTTTGTCCCAGTGCTGAACAGAGTGCGTTATCACTGCCGCCAGATCGTCGGTGGCGCGTTTTCCCAAAGGGACCAATACATAGAAGGCCAATACACTCAGGGTCAGCAGCTGAAATCCGACAGAGACCAGGGCGATGGTGGCCAGCGTTCTGCCGAACAGGCTGTGAAATCGAAACAGTCCCATCACTCTCCGCTACGCGAGAACAGGTAGCCCGCACCCCAAATCGTGCGTAAAAAGATGGGTTCAGAGGGGTTGGGCTCTATCTTTCGTCGTAGTCGGTTAACGCAGACGTCGATGCTCCTGTCCAGGTGGGAGCGCTCATAACCTTTGGTGATCTCCATCAGTTTATCCCGGCTGAGTACCCGGCCTGAGTGTTCGAGAAAAACCCGCAGAAGAGTGAACTCTCCATGGGTCAGGGGTATCTCGTCTCCCTCCCTGGTGAGACGGTATTTTTCCACGTCGAGGGAAAAGGGGCCGAATTCCAGCGCGGATTCTTCTGCCGTTGCCACGGGTCGATCCGTGTTATTTATGCGGCGCAGGACAGCGCGAATTCGTGCCAGTAATTCTCTCGGGTTGAAGGGTTTGGGGAGATAGTCGTCAGCGCCGACCTCGAGGCCGATGATTCTGTCCAGCTCCTCTCCCCGGGCCGAAATGATGATGATGGGTTGATTGCCCTGGCTGCGCAGATTGCGGGCAAGCGACAGGCCGTCCTCTCCCGGCAGCATCAGGTCAAGGATGATCAGGTCGACATGGTGCGTCTTGAGGTGGCGGGTCATCGCGGCCCCGTCTTCCACTGCGGCTACCTGATATCCCTCATTGGTCAGATACCGCTGCAACAGCGATCGGAGCTCAGCTTCGTCATCCACCACCAGAAGGCGATAACGGGTCTCTTTGTTGGCCATGCTGTGGGCGCTCACCTGCTGAAATATTTCTGAAACAACTCGTTACAACCTGTTACCGGCTGGTTAACGCCTCGGAAAATAACCCCATCATACTGCGTTTATTGCTCTGGGGCGGTGCTGCCTGCAACACGGAGCATGACTGAGATTCAGACACTATTGGGAGAAGAAAACATGCAACGCGTTCAGCGAAAGAATAACACATTTCGAATTCACTCACTGCGGAGGGGTTTGGGACTTCTCTATGTTTCCGCCTCGATGTTGTTGTGCGCCGGAGTGACGGTTGCCGGCGAACAGCAGCCGATGACGCCTGACATGAAACAGGTTCAGCAGTTGATGAAAAAGCAGATTGGCCTGATGAAGCCGGAGTTGCAGAAGCGGGTCAAGGCGCTATCGCCCAAGACCAAAAAGATGCTCCTCTCTATCTATGCGCAGCACTCCCGTCACAGCACCAAAGTCACGTTGCGTCAAGTGATGCACGAGGTGCTTTCCGACTACCAGAGCATGGCAGCCGGCATCATGACCGACAATGCGGAACAGGCTGCCGATAGTGCCCGGCGTCTCGCCAACCATCGTATTCCCAGAGGCGGCCTGCTGCCTTACATGAATCTGGATCAGATCAGCGACAACAGCCTGGCGGCTCTCGATGGCTTCAACGCCAGCGTGGAAGGCACGGCAAAGCGTCTGGCCGATGCGGCGGAGCAGGGGGACATGGGGAAGGCCGCCTCCTATATGGATGACATCACTGGAGGGTGCGTGGGTTGCCACGCCATGTTTCGTGGCGTCCCTGGTCAGTCAAGTTTATTGCGCTGATACAAAAATTATAAATAGAAAATAAAACATCCAGAGGAGTAGAAAATGTTGATGAATAGAGGAAAAAATATCCTGGCAATTGCGCTGCTCGGCAGCCTGCCAATGGCTGCGAACGCGACCAACGGAGATCAGGTGTTGGGCGTGACCGCGACCCAATGGGGTATGGGTGGAGCCGTGGTGGCAGCACCACAGGATACCGGTACCCTGCTCACCAATCCGGCGGGAATTGCCGAACTCGGAATCGAAGAGGCCAGGTTCGATCTGAGTCCGGGATTTCTTAATCCCCCAAGAGAGGTCAATGGCAACGAGAGTGATTCCAACCTCTTTTTCATGCCGTCCGGGACCGCTGCGTTCAAAATCAACGACCAACTCTATTTTGGTTTGGGTATGGCAGCCATCTCGGGTTTCGGTGTTGATTTTTCGGATGCCCTTCCAATGCCCAACAATCAGCAGTTCGTGACCACCAAGGGATTTTTTAAGTTGGCCCCATCGATTGCGTACAAGGTCAATGACAAGCTCTCACTCGGTGGTTCTGTCAATATCGGCTACCAGAGTCTGGCACTGAGTACACCCGGTTTCACCTTTGCGCAAAATCAGCAGTTTGGTTTTGGCGTGACACTGGGTGCGATCTATCACCTCAATGACAGGATGCAGCTCGGTGCGTCATGGGTCAGTAAGACGGACGTAAGTGAACATGAATTCAATACAGCCGCCGGGAAGTTTGGTGTCGATATTGATATGCCCCAGACTTTTGCACTGGGTTTTGCCTTCCGTCCCCTCGACGGTATGTTGGTCGAACTGGATGCCAAATGGATCAACTTCAGCGATACCATGGGATCGGTGAATGTCAGTCACCCTGCCGGTTATACACCGGGAGATTTTGGAATGATGGTGCCGTCGTCACTCAACTTCGGCTGGGATGACCAACTGGTCATAGCCCTGGGCGTGCAGAAAGAGATAAACCCGAAGACGACTGTGCGGTTTGGCATCAACTATGCGGAGGCGCCTTTTGGTGAAGAGGATGTGGACAACAATCTCGGCTCCGTGGCGATTCCGGAACTGCATCTCTCTATGGGGCTGACGCGTAAACTTACTGATCGGATCTCCGGCTCATTCTCCTATACTCACGCCTTTGAAAATGAGTTAACGTCAAACTCCGGCTCCGGCAATACCATATCCATCGAGCAGAACATCGTCTACCTGCAGTTGAGCTACGCACTTTGATTCGATCCCATATTAAGTGGAATACATTATGACTATTGATAGAATTGTCCGCCTGATGGCGGGAATGATGATCCTGCTGAGTCTGGCCCTGACTCACTATATCCATCCCTACTGGGCGTTTTTGACACTGTTTGTCGGCGCTAACCTGATGCAGAGTGGTATCACCAATATCTGTCCGCTCTCCAGTATCCTGAAAAAGTTTGGGGTGCCGGACGGAACAGCCTGTTCGGGTTGATTACTTGAAATGAACGTTCGGGGCGCCTATAGAGACGCCCCGAATCGAAAAGAGACAGTTATTTTCATGCGTTGCAGGCTAAAATGGCGGCAGCGCAAAATCGGATAAGTAAACTTGGGACTGACCCAAAAAAGGAGAGATTCAACCATGTGTAAGACTTGCTGGACCATACTCGCTCTGATGCTGACTGTGATACTGGGCATGGCCTACAAATTTATCGTCGTGGGTAGTGTTGTACAGGCTACCGACGGGCGTTTGAGCCTGCAGTTGGAACCCGCCGAAAGGGATCTGGTGATGGAGGAGATGCGCGCTTTTCTGGTGACCGTGCAGCAGATCAATGAAGGCGTTGTTCAGGATGACATGAAAAAGGTTGCCGATGCCGCACGCAAAGTGGGCCGCGCGGCGCAGGAAGCCGTGCCAGTCTCTTTGATGGGGAAACTGCCCCTCGAATTCAAGAAACTGGGGTTCGATACCCATACCAAATTCGACTCCCTGGCTCTTGATGCCGAGCAGTTCGGCGACAAGGAACAGACCCTGGGCGCATTGACTGAACTGATGCAGAACTGCATCTCCTGTCATGCGGGTTACCGGATTGATTCGGTTGTGAATTAAAACTGGATTCAGCCCGGAATGCATAAACCACTCCCGCTCCTTCATGCAGCAGGACTTTCCGTGGGTATAAACCCTGTGTAAACTATCTGGTGAACAAGTTATATAAATCAATTGGTTAAAGGTTATATGCGCGCACATTCAGGTGCGCGCACTCAAAGAGCCCTGATATCTCAATATGTTGAAACTTACCCGATCCATAAACAGTTGGAATACACCTGAGTTCAGGGATGTGCTCAAGGATGAAATCGAGCAATTGGATGCCGGACAACTCCCCCTGCAGCAGGGATTGGCAAATAGCAGTTATGTCGGCGAAACGCCCTTTCGTCTGATGATCATCGGCGTTTCAGATGACTCAACGGCTGTTCGGGTACACGCCGGTATTTTTTATGCCGGAATCATTGCGGGCTGTAACTGCTCTGATGATCCGACGCCTGTCGATGAACAGCCGGAGTATTGTGAAGTGGAAGTCGTTATCGATAAAACCACGTCGGAAGCGAAGGTCACTCTGGTTCAGGACTAGACGAATATCAGTCGAGAGGGACAGGGCGGGCGAGCGCGAAACCCTGCCCGTAGTCGACCCCCAGCTTGATCATCTCCTCTTTTATGGCAGCAGACTCCACATGTTCTGCGATGGTGCTGATACCCAGGCTGCGACTCAGTGTGATAACCGCTTCCACCACTGCACGGTCTACCGGGTCATCGAGTACATCCTTCACGAAATCGCCATCGATCTTGAGAAAGTCCACCGGCAGATGTTTCAGGTAGGCGAAAGAGCTGAGCCCACTGCCAAAATCATCCAGCGCAAAGCTGCAACCTATCCCCCGCATCTCTTCGATGAACCGGGAGGCGGTGGACATATTTGCGATGGCCGCGGTCTCAGTTACCTCAAAACAGATGATGCCGGGATCCACCGGGTAGTCGACGAACATTCTGCGGATAGCGGTGAGGGTGGTTTCTTCCCCCAGGGAGACGCCGGATAGATTGACGTTGAGCAAGAGGCCGGTTTCTCTGCTTTCAATCAGCCACCGCAGGCTACGTTCGATCACCCAACGGTCGATGGTCATCATCAGACCGTAGCGTTCAGCTGCGGGCAGGAATTGCCCGGGAAGTATGATTTCGCCCCTTTCTCCTTGCAGACGCAGGAGGATCTCCGCCCGGCACTTCTCTTTGGTGCTTGTGTTGAAGGGTACGATATCCTGTTTGTAGATCAGAAATCGATCTTCATCCAAGGCACCGCGTAACTGGCTAACCCAGTGGTATTCGATGCGGCGCTGTGCGAGTTCCTTGTCGCTCTTCTCATAGAGGTGTACCCGTCCGCGACCGAGATCTTTGGCGGCGTAACAGGCCATGTCCGCATCGCTGAGTATGGTGTCGGCTCCGGCGCTCTCCTGGTCGATGCAGACTACGCCGATACTGGCGTTGACCTGGAACCGTTTGCCTTCCCAGAAAAATTGGAACCCTTCCACGGTTTGCTGAAAGGTGTGGGCGATCTCCATCCCTTTATTCAGAGAACAACCGTCCAGCAGGATGCCGAATTCATCCCCGCCCAAGCGCGCCAGAATGTCTGAGCTGCGCAGTTTTGGCTCCAGTATCACGGCAAGCTCGCGCAGCAGTTCGTCGCCTGCGGCGTGACCGCAGGTGTCGTTAACGATTTTAAACTGATCCAGATCCATATAGATGCAGACATGTTGCCGGTGTTCCCGTTGTGCATTATCCAGTGCCTGTTCGAGGCGGTGTTCGAACTCGCGCCGGTTGTTGAGACCGGTCAGAGGGTCGTGGCTGGCCTGGAAGGAGAGTTCGTCGTTGGCTGAAGTGATGCTTCTGGGCAGTTCACGGTTTTCCATTCTCAGAGCGAGCGATCGCGAGATACTGCGTGCATAGTTGCGGCCGGTTACAATGACAAGGATCAGATAGATGATCACCATGCCTGCCATGGCCTGGTTGGTGATATCCCCTCGGGTGAGCAGCAGTATCAACAGTGGGGTGATGACCGGTGCAGAAAATCCCAGATAGACAGGAAAAACAACGGCGTTGGAGGGGATCGCGCCCGCAGTCAGACCGGTCAGCAGCAGGAACATGGCGACTTGATAGGGCAGAGGCCAGCCGAAATCGAGAAACAGAGCGAAAAGTCCCCAAAGGATGCCGGAGAGGATGGCGCCTGCCATATAGGCGGTCTGCCAGCTGATTCCCGGGAGCGGCCGCCCATTGTGTTTGTGGAAGGAACGCAGCAAGAACTCACGGGCGAAGTTGACGATGCCCAGGGCGAAAAACCAGAAGAGCAGCAGCGAATGCTCGATGGGACGCCAAAAAATTGCAACTGCCACCAGTGCGGTGGCTTGGTTGGCCAGCAGGGCAACATGCCCCATGGAATAGAGCAGTTTGAGCCGCTCGACGTTGAGTCGCTGAAAGTCTGCCGCCGTGACAGGTGTGGGTTTGTTGTCAGTGTGCCCTGTTTTCAAGACCCTCTCCGTGTGGCTGTACTTCCATCATTTTCATCTGTACCGCTCTTGGCGACAGGGAGAAATCAAGCCGCAAGCGCTGTATAAAAGTGGCACTTCTCGCCAAATTCAGTGATATGAGTCAATCGGGATCCCCGTAGTAGGAATATATATCATTTACGCAGAAGCGGCAGAAAACGGCGGGGTATTTTTGTTAAGTTACTTGATGCTTAGCTTCGGTAGGGACTTTTATTCCTGATTAAAGAGGGGTAGGAAGATTTTTTGAGCTTTTGAAGTCGAGTCTGCGGGGCGGTATTTAATGCTGGGTTTTTTCCCGGTAACGAAAGAACAGCCAGGAGGCCCTGAACCAGAGCCAGACCAAACCTGCGGTCAAATAGTCGAAAAGGACGAAGTTGGTCAGAGGTTTGAATATTCGGTCGTGCAGGGTTAAAAACGGACGTTTTTTAAATCCAAAAAAATAGAGCAGTGTGATATCGAGATAGAAGAAGGGCTGCCACGCATGGCCGAGCACATAGTGACCGGTGGCAACCCAGCGCTTGCGGGCGACCCCGGGTTTCGCCTCTCTGTTGAGCCTATCGATAAGTTGGAATATCGGTGAGAGTTGCAAAGGACCGGTCTCATTTTGGTTGCGATAGACCTTGCCGGCTCTTTGAAAGAATTCGATAAATCCGATCTGGTGGAAGTTCATGATAAGGGCAGAGAGGATCATGCGGCGCCCGAGTCCTTCCTTTTCGAAGCGGCGCGCAGAAGTCTGCAACTCTCCCGGCAGGGTTATCCAACAGCCCTTGAGGCGAATGGTCTCCGCCAGACGCTGATCTTCGAGAAACCAGAGAGATTCATCGAAACCGCCCAGCTGGTTGAAGAACTCCTGCGACATCAGAAATCCCTGATCGCCGTTGGTGCACTCCATCCGGTTCAGTGCGCTCTTCTCCTCGTAATAGCGGTAGGTGAGATTTCGGCCTGGATTGTCGCGCAGAAATCGCAGACGGAAATGGCCTGCGATACGCTGGTGTCCTGCTGCTGCAATCTGTTGCTGCAAACTCTTGAGCGCATCTGACAGCTGTGATCGTGAGGTTAGCTCGGAATCGGCGTGCAGAAACAGCAGGTAGGGTGCGTTGCACTGCGAGAGTGCGCCGTTCATCTGTCGCCCCCGCCCGGGAGTCGTCTCAGCAACCTTGGCGCCGGCACGCGCTGCCAACGCCACAGTGTCATCGTCCGAACCTCCGTCAGCCACAATAATCTCAAGGTCTATGGCCTCCTGCTCCAACAACTGATTGAGCAGTGACGGCAGTTGTCTCCCCTCATTGAGGGTGGGAATGATCACGCAGAGGTCGGGTTGTCTGTCAGACGGATGGGGTGAAATTCTCTTTCTCCTAAATCGGGCAGATCAGTTTGCCCAGTTTTTCGGTCAATTTCATATTCTCCGAGTAGTCCACCGGGACATCAACCACTACGACGGTCTCATCGGCAAAGGCCTGCTCCAAAGTCGGAATGAGTGATTCGGCACTCTCCACCCGGTATCCCCTGGCGCCGAAGGATTCAGCGTATTTCATGAAGTCGGGGTTGTTGAAGCTGATATGTCCGGTGCGTCCGAAGTGGCGCTGTTGATGCCACTTGATCAGCCCATATTCACTGTCGTGCCAGATCATGATCACTATGGCGATGTTGTGCCGCAGTGCAGTCTCGATCTCCTGGGAGTTCATCATGAAACCTGCGTCACCGGTAATCGTCATCACCCGGCGTTGCGGAAACACCATCTTCGCCGAGATCGCACCGGGTACGCCGATCCCCATGGAGGCGAATCCGTTGGAGATGATGCAGGTGTTGGGCCGCTCACAGCGGTAGAGCCGGGCTATCCACATCTTGTGGGCGCCGACATCGGAGATCAAAATATCCTCTGGTCCCATCACCTGCCGTGTATCGTAGAGAATCTTCTGGGGTTTGACGGGGTAACTGTCGTCATCGGCATACTGATCCAGCTCGTTGATGATAAGTTCCCGCAGTGCGCTGGTCGGCGCCACATCGCGGGGTTTTGCCAGTTTCTCTATGCGTTGCAGGGATTCGGTGATGTCTCCGATTACACCGGCTTCAAGGACGTAGTGTGCATCAACCTCCGCATAGGTCTGATCGATGTGGACAATCTTTTTGTCAGCGTTGGGATGCCAGAGATGGGGGTGGTACTCCACCATATCGAAACCAATACAGAGGATGAGGTCGGCACGGCTGAAGCCGCAGGCGACATAGTCATTGGCCTGTAAGCCGACGGTGCCGAGACTGAGTGGATGGGAAAAGGGGATGCACCCTTTTGCCATGAATGTCTGGGCTACCGGGATATTGAGGTTCTCCGCAAATTTTACCAGGGCATCACTGGCATTGCTTCGGATCACGCCGTTGCCCGCCATGATGATCGGTGCCTTGGCATCGGAAATCAGATCCGCCACCTGTCCGATCTTCTCATAAGGCGGAGAGGAGGGGGTCGGGGCCTGAGCCCTGAGTGGCTTGGTCGCCTCACTCACCTGGCTGCCGGCAATATTTTCCGGAAAGCTGATGAAGGCGCCGCCGGGCTTCTCTGTTTGTGCGTCTTTGAATGCCTTGCGTACGATCTCCGGTACGACCCCGGGTTCGAGGATTTCGGTACTGTATTGGGAGATAGGTGCAAATAGATTGACCAGATCGAGTACCTGATGGCTCTCCTTGTGCATCCGGGTGGTGGCGCCCTGTCCGGCGATGGCGACAATGGGTGCCCGGTCCATATTTGCATCCGCGAAGCCGGTGATCAGGTTGGTCGCGCCAGGCCCGAGGGTTGCGAGACAAACCCCCGCCCGGCCGGTAAGCCTTCCGTAGACATCGGCCATAAAGGCGGCGCCCTGTTCATGTCGAACGGTGACGAACTTGATGCTGCTATCCAGCAGCGCATCCATGACATCGAGGTTCTCTTCTCCCGGTATCCCGAAAATAGTATCGACACCTTCATTTTCGAGGCATTTGATGAACAACCGTGCGGCGCTGGGCATAGTAACTCCTGAGTTAGGATGATCTTTATATTTTTCCTGGAAAAGCCTATTGGTTTGTACGAACCAATGGTGCCTGCTGGATGCATATGCTTTGAAACTGAACGAGTCCTAATGTGATGTTTAGAAGATAAATGCACTTTTTTCAAAGAGGATGACGATGAAGGGCTTTCTGAGCTGGATTTCCCCTGCCACGGTGATCGGCCCTGAATGCCGTTGACAAGTGTTCCTGATTGCCCATGAATCAGTGACTGGTATTGAAAGTTAAAACCAGTGATTTAGAGCCGATATAAGAAGCTATTTCTTTAAGCACTGCATTAATGTTTTTGTAATCAGTTATGAAGTTACTGAATGCGAATTTAAATATTTATATGCTATATATAACTCCATGAAAAATAACAAGAAAATATTTAATTCTTGTGTGCGGATGTGGGGTTTTAGAATGATTTTACGAATTTGTGACGTTGTTCTATAAAATACACGTTGTTGGGTATGGCGCTTTGCGGGGTGGAACGATATTCTATGGCCCATTGCTGAACAAGGTCTTTGCATTATGACTTCCCACACTTCAAATATACTTAGGTTTCTGGCTTGTGCTTTGGCAAGTCTGACGCTTGTTGCCTGTGGTGTAGACGATAGTGTGACTGTCGATACGACTTCCGAGGCTGTCGGTAGCTCCCGTGAGCCGGTGGCGAACCCTGATGCCGCCACTACCGTCGAAGGTCAGGAGGTTGTTTTCAGCGTGCTGGATAACGACACTGCCGAGGATATAAGTGCGGTTTCTGTCTCTATCCTGACACAGGCTGCCCACGGCGCCCTGTTCATTGGCCTGGACAACATGATTACCTACGTGCCTGATGCTTCATTCACCGGCACAGATTCGTTTCTCTATCAAATTACCGACCTTAGCGGGGCGGTCTCCATGGCGATGGTTTCCATCTCTGTGGACTGTGGCGCGATCTCCTGCACCTATCCGATTCAACTCTCCTGGAGTGCAGGCAGCAATACAGATGTTTCCGGTTACTATGTCTATCATGGAGAGGTATCCGGCGAGTATGACGAGAAGGTCTGGGTCGATGGCGATACGGTGGCGGAGTTCACTGTCAGCGGTCTGGGCACTCACTACTTCGCGGTAACGGCAGTGAGCCTGAGCGGCATTGAGTCCTCCTATTCCCCCGAAGCGCGTGTTCTTCTCTAACACCTGATAGTTGATCCCGGTGATTGCCGGTTCCGGGTCACATCCTCCATTGTTTTCATTCCGATAGGGCGTATAATCACGCCGCTTCATCACTGTTTCTATGGTGGCTGATATCGGTCCCCCCGCAACGTGAAGCTGTGAACCCCGTCAGGCCCGGAAGGGAGCAGCGGCAGCAGTGGACTCGTGTGCCGGGGTGTGGCTGGTGTCGGCCGCCACCCTTTTCCTAGGGCCTGTTAACACTCTGTCGATGGGTATCCGCAGAGTGTTAACAGGCCCTAAAAAGAACCCTATGCATTGGCGATGATTCAGGCAAGATCTTGGGTTACACTCATTGCCTCTCTATCCATATAGAATTACGTACCGGCTTCCATGTCCTATCAGGTTCTTGCCCGAAAATGGCGTCCTCAACTGTTCAGCCAGCTGGTTGGGCAGGAACATGTCGTCAGGGCGCTTGCCAATGCCCTCGATAATGACCGGCTCCACCATGCCTATCTGTTTACAGGTACCCGCGGTGTCGGTAAGACAACCCTGGCAAGAATCTTTGCCAAATCGCTCAACTGCGAGGAGGGGGTCAGCTCAACGCCCTGCGGTGTCTGCTCCGCCTGTCGGGAGATAGACGAAGGGCGGTTTGTCGACCTGTTGGAAGTGGATGCGGCTTCCCGGACCAAAGTTGATCAGACCAGAGAACTGTTGGAAAACGTTCCCTATGCGCCGGTCAGAGGACGTTACAAAGTTTATCTGATTGATGAAGTTCACATGTTTTCCGCCAGTAGTTTCAATGCCTTATTGAAAACACTTGAGGAACCGCCTCCACATGTGAAATTTATTTTGGCAACAACTGATCCCCAGAAAGTGCCGGTGACCGTGCTCTCCCGCTGTCTGCAGTTCAATCTCAAGCGTCTCTCCCGGGAACAGATCGGCGGACAGCTCAGTCATATCCTGGGACAGGAGCGGATTGGATTTGATGATGAGTCGCTCTCACTGCTCTCTCGTGGGGCCGATGGCAGTATGCGTGACGGACTGAGTCTTTTGGATCAGGCCATCGCCTTTGGCGGCGGAGCACTGCAGGCTGCGGATGTCGGGGCAATGCTCGGTACCATTGCCGGGGATTCGATTCACGCGCTGGCGGACGCACTTGCCGGGAATGATGCCGCCGGCCTGTTGCAGCGCATCGCTGAGATGTCGGAATTGGCGGCTGATTTTGCCACTGCCACCCAGAACCTTCTAGCCTTACTGCATCAGATCGCCCTGTGCCAGTTGGTGCCCGATTTTCAGCCGGATGACGCATTCGATGCGGCCCAGGTAAAGCGGCTTGCACAGAGCCTCGCTCCGGAAGATGTACAGCTTTACTACCAGATCGGTTTGAGTGGGCAGCGGGAGTTGTCACTCGCACCGGATCCCCGCAGTGGCTTCGAGATGTTGCTGTTGCGCATGCTGGCCTTCAGACCGGAGACTGCCGGATCTGGTTCGAATGCGCGAAAAAGCACTCAGGCGCCATCAGGATCACCTCAGCCGAATGCGACCGCTTCAGTTGACGGAAAACAGGTAAGAAGAGAGCGCGCGCCAGCTCAGGCGGCTAAACCCCAACCGGCACAGACGGAGAAGCGGGAGCAGGTCACCGACCCCAGCCGTTGGGATGAGTTTGCGGCAGGTCTCAGGCTTGGCGGCATTGCCAGCCAGTTGGCCAATAATTGTGTCTTCTCCGGGTGGGATGGGAAGGTGCTCAAGCTCAAGCTTGACCCTGCCTCCAGACAACTCAAGGGTGGGCAGGCGGAGAAGCGTCTGCTGGACGGTATCCGGTCCGTATTGGGTGCAGAGGTCAAAATCGACTTTGTGGTGGAAACCTCCGACAAGGAGACTCCCGCCATGCGGCAGAAACGAAACCTGAATGAGCGCCAGCAGGCAGCGGAGGCCTCCATGGCTGAAGATCCGCTGGTGAGAGAGCTGGAAGAGCATCTCTCTGCGCGAGTGGTCAGTGGCTCCGTCAAACCGCTAGATTGAATTGAATCAAGTCCCCCGCCGTAAGCTGCGGGGAATTAAACCCAAAAGATTAATGAGGATTCGGTAATGAAGGGTGGTATAGGCAACCTGATGAAACAGGCCCAGAAGATGCAGGCCGAGATGCAACAGGCCCAGGAGCGGCTGGCGCAGGAAGAGATTACCGGCGAGTCCGGTGGTGGCATGGTGAAAGTGATCATGAACGGCAAGCATGAGGTGCGTCGCGTCTCTATCGATGACGCTCTCATGGAGGACGACAAAGAGATGCTCGAAGATCTGATCGCAGCGGCCATGAACGATGCGGCTCAGCGGGTCTCCCAGAAGATGCAGGAGAGCATGTCCGGTCTGACTGCCGGGATGGGGCTGCCGCCGGGTATGAAACTGCCATTCTGATCGACCGATGTCTTCACAGAGTCTGCTCGACCAACTGATAGGGGCGTTGCGCTGCCTGCCCGGCGTGGGTTCAAAGACTGCCCAGCGGATGGCCTACTATCTGCTGGAGCGGGACCGTGAAGGGGGTAGGCATCTCTCCCACATCATGGCCGAGGCAATGGAGCGGATTGGCCGCTGCAGCCGCTGCCGGACCTTGACTGAGTTGGAGGTTTGTCGTCTCTGCACCAATCCTCACCGCGACGCTGCCCAGTTGTGTGTGGTGGAAACGCCGGCAGACCAGACCATCCTTGAGCAGGCTATCGACTACCGTGGACTCTATTTTGTGCTGGGTGGTCATCTCTCACCCCTGGACGGGATTGGGCCGCGCGAGATCGGCCTGGATCTGCTGGATGCAAGGTTCGCAGAGGGAGAAGTCAAGGAGGTCATACTCGCCACCAATCCGACGGTGGAGGGCGAAGCGACAGCCCAGTACATCCACGATATGGCAAATGCCCGGGGCATCCGTACCACGCGCATTGCCCAGGGCGTCCCGATGGGGGGTGAACTGGAGTATGTCGACGGGGCGACCATCGCTCACGCCTTTTCCGGCCGTTCCGAATTTTGAGAGGGACAACCGGCTCCAATTGGTGTCTATCATCATAGTGTGCCTGAATGGCAAGCCATTCCAACAACCATCACCAAGCCCGTTTGACTGACCGGGCACTGTTCCGAGCAAGGAGTAACCATGAGTGATTGTCTGTTCTGTAAAATGGTCAGCGGCGACATCCAGCCGAATGTGGTTTACGAGGATGATGACGTCCTGGCATTCCGGGATCTGAACCCCCAGGCGCCGACCCATATCCTGGTGATTCCAAAGCGACATATCTCCACCCTGAACGACCTTGAACCCGGTGATGAGGCCTTGATGGGCAATCTTGTCCTGACTGCTGCCAGGATCGCCGGGAAAGAGGGTATCGCCGAGGCTGGCTATCGCACCCTGCTGAACTGCAACGCCGAGGCGGGTCAGACTGTATTTCACATCCACCTGCACCTGTTGGGCGGGCGCCCGATGGGCTGGCCCCCTGGTTGACCTGGGCCGGTCTGACATGATCTCCCCGGCAGCAGACACGGGCGAGGACTCCTATCTCATCGCCATTGAGGGCATGAGTTGCGGCCACTGCGTGGCGGCGGTGGAGAAATCGGTGTTAGCGGTGGCGGATGTTGCCAGTGTCGAGGTCGACCTGGAGAAGCAGTTCGCTCAAGTCAGCGGAGGTCTGCCCCATAAGGTCATAGCGGCGATAGTGGAAGCGGGCTACACCGCCCGCCCTCTGCCGCAGATTCCAGCCGATTGTCCCATTCCTGATCCCACTGTTCCTTCGTCTGCAGCAGAAAAACAGATCACCGGCGATTATGAGATTGCCATCGGCGACATGACCTGCTCCAGCTGTGTGGCTGCCGTGGAGCGCGCTATCCGATCGGTTCCGGGCGTCAGCGAGACCTCTGTGAATCTGGTGGAGAAGCGGACACAGGTCGTGGGTGGTGATCCCGGGGCAGTGGTCAACGTTGTAATAGACCAGGGGTACAGCGCCCGGTTGCTGGTGCGTCCCAAGGTCAGCGACAGCCTGCTGTTCTCAGTGCCGGGCCTCGGCGAAACGGTGTCGCCCGCGGCCCTGGAAACGCTCATCTACAGCCTGGATGTCACTGCGAAAGTGGCGATTGAAGGCGAAACGTTTTCCGTGACCACCACCTCGCATCCTGCCGATCTGCTGATTGCGCTGCACTCGGCGGGCTATGAGAGCAAACTGTTGGAGCAGTTTGTCGACCCCTATGTAGAACAGGGGTTGGAGGCGCAGCAGGAGATCCGCCGCTCCCGGCAACGGGCGCTGCTGGCAGCCCTTGTCGGTGGTGGGTTGATGGCGGCGAATCTTGCAGGTTGGCTGCCTGCACTGACAGATGCCGATGGTACGATTGGACTCAGCGGTCAGGCCTTCTGGGGGCTGGTCGCCGGGGTCTGCCTGTTCGTGATGTGGTTCAGCGGGCGTAACTACTATCGTGGAGCATGGAAACAGGCCAGACATTTTGCCGCCAACATGGATACCCTGGTGGCTCTGGGGACCGGCGCTGCCTGGCTCTCTTCGGTAATACTCATCATCCGGCCGGACTTTATTCCCGGCGGCGGTCATCTCTATCTCGACGCCTCGGTGCTCATCCTCGCCTTTCTGCAGTTCGGTCATGTGCTGGAGACGGGGGCAAAACGGACCACCAGCGAGGCGATCGGCAGTCTGGTGGGGCTGGCGCCAAAATCTGCAGTTGTCGAGCGGGAGTTTGGCGAGGCGGAGATACCGGTTTCGCTGTTGCGGCTCGGGGATCATGTCCGGGTGCGCCCGGGGGAACGGATGCCTATCGACGGCGAAGTCATCGATGGGCGTTCCAGCGTCGACGAATCGATGTTGACTGGCGAGTCGATGCCGGTGGCCAAACAGCCGGGAGATCAGGTGATCGGCGGCACCATGAATCGTAGCGGCACGCTGTTGTTTCGCATTACCCGGTTGGGCGAGGAGACGACCCTGGCCCACATCATCACCATGGTGAAGCGTGCGCAGATGAGCAAGCCTCCCATCGGCCGTTTGGTGGATCGGGTGGCGGCGGTCTTTGTCCCAATTGTGATCGTTATTGCGCTGCTGACCTTTGTTGTCTGGTATCAGATTGGGCCTGATCCCCGCGCTGCCTACGCCCTGACTGCGGGTATCGCAGTTCTGGTGATTGCCTGCCCCTGCGCCTTGGGACTGGCGACGCCGATTGCGATTATGGTCGGTACCGGCCGGGCCGCCCAGCTGAATATTCTGATCCGAAACAGCGACGCTCTGCAGAGCGCCAGCCGTTTGACCCATCTGGTGGTCGACAAGACCGGCACCCTGACTGAGGGGCGTCCCGCGGTGACTGCCTCCACCCCGCCGGGACTACTCTGGAGAGCGAAGTGATCCGCCTTGCTGCAATGGTCGAGACAGGCTCGGAGCATCCCCTGGCCGAAGCCGTGGTTGAGGCTGCAAGAAGTCGTGGTCTCGATATTGCGGGGGTGAGTGATTTTCAGGCCCTGGAGGGGAGGGGCGTTTCAGGACAGGCCGAGGGGCGCAGGCTTCTGCTTGGTAATCATCATTTGATGGAGGAGCAGGGTGTCATCATCCCGCCAACCTTGCTGAAGGAGGCTTCGCGGCAGGCCGCCAGTGCGGCCACGCCGGTTTGGCTGGCAGTGGATTCGCAGATTGCGGGATTGCTGGCAGTGAACGATCCGATTCGCACCGACAGTTTTGCTGCTGTGGAGGCCCTGCAGCGTGAAGGTGTCAGGGTCGTGATGTGCACTGGAGACAACCGGGCGACGGCAGAGGCGGTAGCCGCCGACCTGAAAATCGACGAGGTTCACAGCGAACGCCTGCCGGGAGAGAAGCTCGACGTGGTGAAGTCGTTGCAGCGGCAGGGATGCCGGGTCGGCATGGTGGGTGACGGCATCAATGACGCCCCTGCGCTGGCCCAGGCGGATACCGGTTTCGCTGTCGGTAGTGGCGCCGATGTCGCTATCGATAACGCCGATATCACCCTGGCGGGAGACTCGCTGGCCGATGTGAGTAGTGCGATTGCCATATCCAGCGCCACGATTCGTAATATCAAGCAGAATCTGTTCGGCGCTTTTATCTATAATGTGATCGGCATACCCATGGCTGCCGGGGTGCTGTTCCCTGTCACCGGCTGGCTGCTGCCGCCGATGTTCGCCAGCGCCGCCATGGCATTGTCATCGGTGACGGTGGTTTTCAATGCCAACCGGCTGCGTTTTTTTCAACCACTGAGAATGGAGAGTTCCGTGTCTATCAAACTCAATGTCACCGGCATGACCTGCCCCCACTGCGTGAATCATGTTACCAAGGCCTTGCAGGGCGTCGGGGGCGTGGAAACTGTCGAGGTCAGCCTCGATGCAGGTGAGGCGGTGATTACCGGCTCCGCTGCGGTTGATCTGCTTGTTGCTGCGGTAAAGGATGCGGGTTACAGCGCAGAGACGGTTTGACCTGGTAGGCTATAATCTGCATTCGGACATAGGCCAAGACGAATCAAGTGAAGATTTCAGGTTCACTCACTCTTCCCCTTGAACGGCGCTTACTCACGCGAGAGTCGGCGTCGGTGCCTCGTGGGATGGAGGAGATGCTTCAGTCGCAGCAAACGGCCCTGCCGCGCCAAGTGCCTTCCGTCATCGAGGCGGAGGCTTTGATACTCAGGACCAGAACCAGAGAAACCCCCTATCAAGTCGATCTGGAGCCCCATTCCTATCGGGCGATCAGTGCCTATGCATCCACAGCAGGGAGTGATGAGCGAGCCTATGTTAGCGCCCTGCTGGGGATCGACGAATACGCCTAACCGTAATCTGTAGGCCGGTTCAAGCGCAGCGGAACCGGCAAAACCCGTTGGTTAAATCAGGACCTTTGCCTGATCCGCAGCGCTTGATTATGCCTACGAACTAGCCAGATGCTGGAACGAAGCGGTCGGCCTCGAAATTCAGCGTGGCGAAATAGTCATCCAGCGTCTCTTCGCGACGGATCAGTTCGACGCTGCCGTCGGTCTTCAGCAGCAGCTCCTTTGGCCGTACCTTGCCGTTGTAGTTGAAACCCATTGCCTGGCCGTGTGCGCCGGTGTCGTGAATGTAGAGGATGTCTCCGTCCTCGATCTTCGGCAAACTGCGCTGGACGGCAAACTTGTCATTGTTCTCGCAAAGTGAGCCCGCTACATCCACCGTCTCATCGTCACCGCTTTTACCCAATACGTCGATATGATGGTAGGCCCCATACATGCCGGGACGCATCAGGGCCGACATGCAAGCATCCACGCCGACATAGGTGCGGTAGATCTCCTTGCGGTTGATCGCCTGGGTGACCAGAACGCCGTGGGGGCCGCTCATGTAACGGCCGCTCTCAACATAGAGTTTGGGGGCATAACCGTTATGGGACTTGAAGGTATCAAAGAGCGCGGTGATCTCCCGGCCCATGGACTGGATGTCGAGGGCTTCGTCTTCAGGACGGTAGGGAATGCCCAGGCCACCGCCGATATTGATGAAATCGAAGGTGATGCCCAGTTGCGACGATATCCACTCGACCCGCTCCAGCAGGGTGCGGGCGGTCTCCACCATGTAGGTGTAGTTCAGCTCGTTGGATGCGAGCATGGTGTGCAGACCAAAGCGTTTGGCGCCGCGTTCCTTGGTTGCTTTGTAGGCATCCAGCAGCTGGTCATGGGTGACGCCGTATTTGGCTTCCACCGGGTTGCCGATGATGCTGTTGCCGGTGCGGCGTTCACCTGGGTTGTAACGAAAACAGACCAGTTCAGGCATCTCCGGCACTTTGTCGATCAGGGAGATGTCGTCGAGATTGAGCACGCAGCCACCCTGGGCTGCTGCCGCCTCGAACTCCGCCGGACTGGTGTTGTTTGAGGTGAACATGATGTCCTCGCCGGAGGCGCCGATATCGCGGCTGAGGATCAGTTCTGCGATGGAACTGCAGTCGAAGCCGAATCCCATCGACTGCATGATCTGCATAATCCTGGGATTGGGCAGCGCCTTGACTGCGAAGTACTCGCGGAAGCCCGCGATGCCGGAAAACGCCTCGGTCAGCGTTTTTCCGGTATCGAGAATGCCCTGCTCATCGTAGAGATGAAAAGGGGTGCCATAGTGCTCGACGATGTTCTTCAGAACAGGGGAGAGCCGGTGCTTGAAATCTTGGGATATTGGCATCGTGGTTTCCTGCTGGCGACGGATTAGAGCGCGTCTTTGATCCGGGACATCGCTTCCTGGACGTTTTCGAAACTGTTGAAGGCGCTGATGCGGATGTAGCCCTCGCCGCATTTGCCGAAACCGGCGCCGGGGGTGCAGACCACGCCGGTATTGTTCAGCAGTTTATCGAAGAGCTCCCAGGAGTCGCCTTTGGCATCGATCCAGATGTAGGGTGAGTTCTCGCCGCCCATGCAGTCGTAACCCAGCGACTCCATCTGTTCACGGATATATTTGGCGTTCTTCAAGTAGTAGGAGACCAGTTCCTGCACCTGGGCCTGCCCCTCCGGGCTGAAGACCGCTTCGGCTGCGCGCTGCACCGGGTAGGAGACGCTGTTGAACTTGGTGGTGTGGCGACGGTTCCAGAGCGCATGAACAGAGGCCTTCTCGCCGGACTCGGTGTAGGCCATGCAGGCTTTTGGGACTACCGTGTAGGCACAGCGTGTACCGGTGAAGCCAGCGGTCTTGGAGAAGCTGCGGAATTCGATCGCTACCTCTTTGGCGCCCTCTATTTCGTAAATGGAGCGGGGCAGGCTCTCGTCCTGCACGAAGGCCTCGTAGGCTGCATCGAAGAGGATCAGCGCCTTGTTGTCACGGGCGTAGTCGACCCAGGCCTTCAGCTGCGCCTTGGTGGCAGTGGCTCCGGTCGGGTTGTTGGGGAAACAGAGATAGATGAGATCGACCGGCATTTTCGGCAGATCGGGGATGAAGTCATTTTCCTTGGTGGCGTCCAGATAGACCAGTCCTTCGTAGCGGCCATCTTTTGCCTCGCCGGTACGGCCGGCCATTACGTTGGTATCGACGTAGACAGGGTAGACGGGATCAGGGATGGCAACGGTGGCGTCGGTGGCGAAGATCTCCTGAAAGTTACCGGAGTCGCATTTTGCTCCGTCGCTGACGAAGATCTCCTCGGCTTCGATATCAGCGCCACGGGATTGGAAGTCACCTTTGGCGATGGCCTCGCGCAGGAAGTCGTATCCCTGTTCCGGGCCATAGCCATGAAAAGAGTTGTCGCTGGCCATCTCGTCCACTGCGGCATGAAGCGCCTTGATGCAGGCGTCCGGCAGGGCGCGGGTGACGTCGCCGATACCGAGGCGAATGATGCTCTGATCAGGGTTCGCCTCAGTGTGGGCGGTGACCCGTTTGGCGATATCGGAGAACAGATACGAGGCCTGGAGTTTATTGTAGTTCTCGTTGATTTTGATCATGCGGCAATCCCGGAAAAACGAAAACGCGCCATTATACAGGAAATCGGGGGGGGTGGTGGACTCCCCTAAACCCGATGTGTGGAGGGGTATTGGTGAAACTCAGTTATTTACAAAATATCCTCAGGTAGCCTGCCTCACTGAATCCAACGTGCATCTCATTGCCATCATCCAAAACCGGACGTTTTATGATCGACGGTGTCTCCAGCATGATGCGAATGGCGCTGCTTTCGTCGATGTTGTCCCTTGCCTCCTGATCCAGCTTGCGCCACATCATACCTCGTTTGTTGAGCAGTTTTTCCCAGCCGACTGCTTCAATCCACTGCAACAACAGTGTTTCGTCCAGCCCCTCTTTTTTGAAATTGTGGAAGTGGTAGTCGATACCCTGGTCATCGAGCCACTTGCGGGCTTTTTTCATGGTATCGCAGTTGGGAATGCCATAGATCGTCGTCATCTGTTTTCGTGAAATTTAGAGATTGGGATTCCGGACTATACACGCAGAATCCGGTGGTTGTCATACGGCTTCAGATATCTCTTAACAGTTCATTGATGCTGATCCTGGAGCGGGTCTTTTCGTCAACTTGCTTGACGATTACGGCGCAGTAGAGACTGTGGCTGCCATCGTCAGCTGGCAGATTGCCCGGTACCACGACGGAGCCGGCGGGGACGCGGCCATAGACGATCTCTTTCGTTTGGCGGTTGTAGATTCTTGTGCTCTGACTGATGTGGACACCCATGGAGATCACACAACCCGTTTCTACGATTACCCCCTCTACAATGTTGGAGTGTGAGCCGATGAAGCAGTTGTTCTCGATGATCGTCGGTGTTGCCTGCAGGGGGTCAAGCATACCGCCGATCTCAACATTACCTGAAATGTGGACGTTTTGGCCGATCTGGGCACAGGATCCGATAGTTGACCAAGTGTCAACCATAGTGCCGCTATCGATATAGGCGCCGATGTTGATGTAGGCGGGCATGAGAATGCAGGAAGGTGCGATATAGGCACCCCGGCGTGCACTGGCGGGAGGGACCACGCGCACATGGTCACTGCGGAAATCCCTGGTGTTGTAATCGGCGTATTTCGAGGAGACTTTGTCGTAGTAGTTGGTAAATCCTCCCTTTATAAAATCGTTATTAGAAAAACGGAAGGAGAGTAGAACCGCCTTTTTTATCCAGTGATTGACCTGCCAGTCACCATCGATTTTTTCCGCGACGCGGATTGTGCCATGGTCGAGTTGATTGATGATTTCATCAACAGCGTCTCTGATGAGTGTGTCGGCGGAAAGCGGCGTAATGTCGGCGCGTTTTTCGAAAGCATCGTTTATGATGGACTTGAGATCGTTCACTGGATTCACCGCTCACGCGTGCCCTGTCTGATCTGTGATTTGCACTGCATCAGCGCACTCTTGAAAACATCTGCTCTTAGTCCCGTGGGAAGTGTCAAAGATAGCCCAATTCCCGAAAATGACGGATAAAATAGAAGTATAGATTACTGATAAGATATTTGTATTTCAGAGAGGAGATTGATGACGATGCAGGATAAACAAAGTGGCCTGGATTTGAGTTGTCCGGTGCCGAGCCCACCAGATATGTCTGATATCCATGTGATTGAATTTATTGCAGAGAAACCGTTGAAAGACTATCTGGAGGCGATGAAGGTGGCTGATAGTTTTGCAGGTAAGCGGTTTGCAGACTATATGTTGATATCCTGGTATGACCGGGATCGTGATTTTGAGTCCCCTCAACATTCCAGCGAGTGTCATCAGGATAGCGCGGTGCCCGGTTATGTGGACTATGGTATTCACCATGGTGCCAAGCTGAAGGTGGATTTCGAACGGGGCCGATTCGTTTTTTTCTATATGCCAGTTGATTTATGACCTCTAACATGTGGGGTTGCCCTTCTTCCATCTTTGCCTACTACGGCATTGCCAGTAACCTGCGTGCCTTGCAGAAAGTGTATAGGTTCGTGGAACGATTTTGGCTAAAGATGCTTTGCGGTGGAAGTCAAAAGAGTAATGTCCGGTAGGAGGTTTTCCTCTGGATCAAAGCGCGATTTCCGTTACAGCAACCAAAGCTTAGGTTTCCCTGTGGGGAGTTGCGAGTGTAAACCTCCCCAGATTAGCGCCAGTCTTTTTAAAGGCTCTCCACAATAAATACGCGCTGAAGGAAAATCCTATGCGCAAATCACGATCACGTGTGTGCAATGACACCACAGATGAGTCTGGTGATTTCTTATTTGATCCTGTTAGCTGAAGTGAGCGTCTCTAGGAGCGCTGGTTTTAGTATGCGTTATTTCCCACACAACTGCGTTAAATGACACAAAAAACACCCTAACTTAGTCGAATGTCGAAAAAATCAACGAATAGCATTGTAAGTGAATGTTCGTCTTGATATATAAATTTCAACTAATGCTCTAGAGCGAAGCACCTCGCGAATATCTGCACCCCTGGCTCAGGCGCTCGTATGGCTAGGCGTATTAATAATCTGGTCCTTAACAAAAACAATCCATCAATATGGAGTTCCCATGAAGCAGTATATGCACCACTATCGGCGCCCCCTACTCGTCACGTTGGTTGCCGCCGTGGCCCAAGGCCCGGCATTCGCCGAGGAGGTACAGCTTCCGGCAATTACGGTCACTGAGTCGTCGCCGCTCGATGCTCAGCTACCGAACGCCATGGATATTGACGCGAAAGCGCTACGAACCCTGCGCCCTGCCACCTCGGACACCGCCAGTCTTCTGAAAAACATTCCCGGTGTTAACATCCAGAATGCGGGCGGCGTTTCCAGTCTCCCCGTCATTCGCGGCATGGCCGATGACCGTCTGCGCATCAAGGTTGACGGCATGGATTTAATCTCAGCCTGCGGCAACCACATGAATCCTCCGCTCTCCTACATCGATCCGACCAGCGTTGACAGCGCCACGGTCTTCGCCGGCATCACGCCGGTCAGTGTGGGTGGTGACAGCATCGGCAGTACGATCCTGGTGGATTCCCCTGCTCCAGAGTTCGCCTGGGCCGGCGAAGGCACGCTATTCAAGGGTGAAGTCGGGATGTCCTTTCGCAGCAACGGCAATGCAATCAGCGGCAATGCCGCCGCGACGGCCGCCAACGAAAAATTTAGCGTGAGCTATCGTGGGTCGACGACCAAGGCGGACGACTACAAGGCGGGCGAAGACTTCAAGCCGGCAGGGCCTGCGGCCGCTGGGCGGGAGTGGCTGGATGGCGACGAGGTCGGTTCCAGCATGTACAAGTCGACCAATCACTCACTTGACTTTGGGATGCGTCATGAAAACCATCTGCTTGAACTAAAGTTTGGGGTTCAAGATATCCCCTACCAGGGTTGGCCCAATCAGCGCATGGATATGACCGGCAACGACAGCAACCAAGTCAATCTGCACTACGAAGGGGAATTCGACTGGGGTACTTTGGATGTGCGCGGCTATCGTGAACATACGCGTCACAAGATGCAGTTTTTCGATGACAAGCTCTTCTGGTATGGCTCCGATACGAAAACCACGGCTCTCTTGGATGGCATCCCGTGCACACCGAGTGGAGGACCGTTGGGCTGCGCCGCTGGCATGCCTATGGACACAGAGGGCGACAACACAGGCCTGGTTGTCAAGAGCAATATCGTTCTTTCCGAGCGTGACCTGCTCAGGGTGGGTGCTGAAGCCCAGAAATACCGCTTGGATGACTGGTGGGATCCGTCCGGCAGAGGGATGTGGCCAGATACCTTCTGGAACATCAACAACGGCGAACGCGACCGGTTGGCGGCCTTTTCCGAATGGGAAGCTCAATGGAATCCGCAGTTGTTGACGCAACTCGGTATACGCTACGAAAGAGTCCACATGGATACGGGCGAGGTGCAGGGGTATAACGTAGATAAGTACGGGGTTGAAGCCGATGCCTTTAATGCTGCCGACCGCAAGAAGTCCGACGACAATATCGATCTGACCGCGTTGGCTCGCTTCGCACCGGATGCCACCCGCACCATCGAGTTCGGCTATGCACGGAAGACTCGTTCGCCCAATCTGTACGAGCGCTACGTTTGGTCGACCGGCGGTATGGCCATGCGCATGATCAACATGACCGGTGACGGAAATGGCTATGTCGGCAACCTCGACCTGGAGCCGGAAACCGCCCATACCGTCAGCGCGTCCTTTGATTGGCATGATGCTGCCCAGGAGGAGTGGGGTCTGACGGTGGCGCCTTACTACACCTACGTCAATGATTACATCGATGCCCGTCGCATCGACCCGGCCGACACCTCTACCGACGCCTTCGTCTACCTCCAGTTCGTCAATCAATCCGCGCACATGTATGGCGTGGATATCTCCGGTCAACAGGTTCTGGCGGAAAACACCCAGTACGGCGATTTCACCGCAACTGGCATGCTGAATTATGTCCGCGGCAAGAACCAGACTACCGATGACAACCTCTATAACATCATGCCGCTGAATGCCCAACTGGCAATAGAGCATCGTACGGGCGGCTTGACCAACATTATCGAGCTTGAGCTGGTGGATGAGAAGACCCGTGTCTCACAGGTCAGGAATGAACTCCAGACTATAGGCTACGGCCTGTTCCACCTGCGGAGCAACTACCAGTGGAAACAGGTCCGCTTTGATTTTGGAATCGAGAACATTCTCGATAAGTTCTACGCCCACCCGCTGGGTGGTGCCTACACTGGTGAGGGCAAGACTATGACCGGAACCGACGTTCCTTGGGGCGTCCCGGTTCCGGGCATGGGGCGTTCACTCTATGCTGGAGTGAACGTCACGTTCTAGCGGAAATTGTTGTCTACACTTTTTTAACGCCGACGTCAGTCGGCGTTTTTTTTTGAATCAATCCGGCAATTGAAAAGGCACGGAATTTCTAACAATCCCAATCGCAGTTCACTAAAACTGGGTTAATGTTACCGATATGTGCTGGTTCTGTGCAGCCACTTTATTCCACACCCCCGCGTTTTCCACTAGGTATGGATTTGTGTAAGGCGCCACTGGATCATCATATCCGGAGAGGCCAACCTCCACCTCTATAGCGCCATCCACCAAGGACGGAGCAGTATCCAGATAATTGCTAAACCCAATGGTCTGTACAATGGTTTGCACGCCATCAGTTGCCGATAAATCACGAGAAAAAATACACTCGCTCATCTTTGTCTCGGCATCTGCCAAATGCAGTAACTCCTGATCACCTCTTTGCAGGCAAAAATTACCCATATGCGCTCTCAACGAAAGGGTTCCCCGAAATCCAGTTGCGGTCAGATGATCCAGCACCTGTGAAAGCCAGGAAACCCGCTTATCACCAAAGGGTACGTGATTATATGCAAATGTACCCTCTTGGTTCATCGCCCACTCCAGTGCATGCACAAGCGCTTTATTATCCTGTGCATTCTCCGCATTCAGTGGCAATACCTGCTGGGATACAAAACTCTCTTGCTTGGCAGTCAACTTCTCAAGCATGTTTACCTGATTGGCAAGTCTCCCTCGCTCCTGTTCAAGCGCAGCCAGTTGGCCGGCATATTTTATCTGCTCCAGATTGCTCTCTTTACCGATGGTCCAATAGAGCAGTGCACCGAAAAACAGCAGCAGTACCAACAATCCTCCATTCGAAAGCCGGCCGGCTTTTTTATCCAGCGTGAGTCTGGCTTCCGATAATTTCCCATCGACATCATCAAAACGCTGTAACAGGTTTTGCTGGGTCTCTTGCGATGTAACCTGGAATTCCTGATTAATCAACCGATGTTGATGTGCCAGCATTCGCGCTATTCTCTTCCTTGTCTGATCATGGTTCCGGATTGACTCAACACTATTGACCGACTCCACCAACCCTGTGCCGCCCACAGAGACTTCATACGTGGCGCTGTTTTCAACATCGAAGTCTTCCACGTGATCCAGAACCACTTCCGTGGACTCGTGCGCCGTGAGCAAATTGAGTTGCTCCATTGCGCTTTGCACCTCTTCTTTCCCCATCAGTTTGGGTAACACACCAACCGCGCCAAGTGCGCGTGCCTGGCTGACTGTCAGCCCCTCCTCTCGGGAGGTGTACATCATTACAGGGATTTTCGATGTTCTGGCATTCGACTTGAGCACTCTCAAAGTCTGGTAGCCATCCATCCCCGGCATTTCGAAATCCATGAAAATGGCATCGGGAAGTTTTTTTACCAAATAATCAACGGCGGTTCCGGCAGATTCAACGCTGTCGATATCAACATCGTACGAGATCAGCTTTTTTTTCAGGACTTCCCTGGCAGTGCGGGAATCGTCCACGATGAGAACGCATTTTCGGGTCATGGTCAGTCCGTGTAAAAAAGACTATTTCCACGCAGAATATAAGTATTAATATCGCGCGGACTATCGAATAGCTCACATTCTTGCACTGCTAACCTACAGCTTATATGGGGAGTAATACCCAATGATCAATTGGATTGAAGTTAGATGTGAGCTTCAGTCAGGTGACAGAGAGTGGAAAAAGAAATTATTTGAAAGGTGTCTTGTTTAGGTTTTGGAGCAATGCAAGAAGTGCTGGATTCACCGGTGATGAAACGGGAATAGACGGGGATGAGTCTCGGTCATGATGCCCTGTACAGTTGTATTAACCCTCAATTTAACGTTTATTTATCACCCGTAGACAACAAAACCGAAAGCCGGCACGCGAACATGAATGGCTGATCCATTGCGTGCCTGAACCGAAGTCTTCTGCCCTAGTTGCCTCGAATCGGTGGAGACAATACAGGTGAGTTCTCCGGCGGCTTGATGGGTGGGGTGGTCGAGGGTAACCCAAACTTCCAAATCCTTGTCGGCAGTGTTGATGGCACAGAGGTATTCGCTGCCTGCGAACATGCGTGACCAGGCCACGACCCATTTCAGTTGTTCACCTACAAGTTCAGGGTAGTAGAAGTGCTCTCCATCCTGCGAAACCTGCCGCAGGTATTGACGGCCACGGCGCAGAGCGATGTGCTTTTTTCGGGCTTCACTCAGGCGCTGGATGAACTGATAGGTTTCATGGTTTTCTTTGAAGAAGTGCCTGCCGGTGCTCTGAAACGAACCGAAGGGACCACCAAACATGCACTCCCTCAGGAAGACGTCACTGTAGGCGTCCTGCTCTTTGCGTGGATCGGAACCATTGAAGTTCTGCTCGGTGCCGTAGTAGATGCAGGGGATGCCCGCCGTGGTGAGATTCAACCCCAGCGCCAGGGGAAGGTAACGGTAACTCTCCGGGTGGTCGCCACAGAAGCGATACTTATGCTTGGTGCCCACCTGATCGTGGTCATCGAACATGGTGACGATGTGCTTTGCGTACCATTGGTGCGTGTGTTTGTCGTCCAGAAGGCTGTTGCGAAACAGGTCGAAGTAGCCTTCATGTTCGTCGGTATCAGGGTTGCCCGGACTGCGGTAGCCTTTGGCCAGGTATTCCAGTTTGTCCGGGATGTCGTTAATGCCCAGGGCGGCATCGATGCCGGTTGTGTTGACCAGATTCACTGCGTGACCACGCCCGCCGGTGATCTCTCCGATGATGTAGAAGTTCTCCTTGCCGAGGGACTGGGCGAACTCGTGGATAACGTTGGCGAAGTAACGCACAGCGCCAGGCTCCATGTGTTTCACGGTATCCAGCCGGAAGCCGTCGATATCGGCATAAGCGATCCAGAATTGGTAGACCTTGCAGAGTTGTTCCAGGGTTGGAGAGTGGTGAAATTCCCGGATACGACGCTGAATGTCCCAGGCGATGGCCGGATCTTTGTTGGCCCGGCCATGATTAAGCTCCTTCAGGCTGAAGAAGTCGCCGTCCAGGTACTCAGGGTAGGCATCCCAATTCCGGATCTGTCCCTGTGCAGCCCAGCTTTCAGGGGAGCGGAATTCGCTGGGCCAGACGGCACTGTCCGGCCATGCGTCGGGATGGGTTTCCATATGTTCGAATGGGACACTGCCGGGATCGCCCCGCCTTTTCCGGTAACCCTGAACCGGCCAGCGTCTCCCCTGGTGATAGAAATAGGTATGGTTATCCCGGTAGGTAAAGACATCCCCGGCATGATTAAGGATGATGTCGAGAATCACCCGGATACCATTCTCATGGGCTGCTGCCACGAACGCTTTTAGTTGCTCGCGGGTTCCATAGTGGGGATCCACGTCGAGAAAGTTTTGAATGCCGTAGCCGTGGTAGTCGTCACTGTCCGTTACCTGCCTGAAAACCGGACTCAGCCAGACGGCGCTGATGCCGAGGCGCTTGAGATATCCCAGTTTGTCTTTCAGGCCGGAGATGGAACCACCGCACCAACCGCGACCATCCTGAAACCATCGATCCCAATCTGCCTTGAAAGCGTCATGTTGGAGCTTGAAAAGCGGTGTGGAGCGATTGCCGTCCCGGGTTACCGGATCTCCCTTGATGTTGGAGAAGTTCCCGAACTCCTTTCCGTCGGAGAAGCGGTCAATAAAGAGGAAATAGAGTAGCTCATCCTCCCAGGCGGCGGGAGAGGGGTAGTAATTGCGTTTGTTGGTAAGGTCGGCAAAATCGATCTCCGCCAGACTCTGTTCCACCTGAGACTGAATAGGCATAGTCGGATACCTCCATGTTGACAGGATAGACTATCCTTATGCTGGCTGAAGCGCCATAACGTCAGAATACAGTTTGTGCCTTTTTTGTTTTTAGGATTTGACCTCTTTGGTTCCCAGTGTCCTAATCTGAAATGCCGCTTCAGAGGGTTTGAGCGGTACTCTCCTCCGGCCTTGCGTCATCAAGCCCCGGAAAGCGGGTAAGGATGCCCCGCGCTTGCTCAATTAGGATCCGTGAGGTTGAGCGCCTATATATTTTTGGTAATACCCGTTGACTATGGGAAAAAGCTATATATAATCTGAGGTACCTGAAAGTACGTCTTATATTTATGTTTATGCACGCTTTTTCGATGACAGTCTTTAGTACCTCGTCCTGTTTTTCATAAGTAATAGCAAAGCTTCCAGTTAAACGGCCCCTCAAAAGGCTTCAGTTACTCTTGATTTAATAGGATATGATTATGTCTACTACCACCGGTACCGTTAAATGGTTCAACGAATCTAAAGGTTTTGGTTTTATCGAGCAGGAATCCGGCCCCGATGTGTTCGCACACTTCAGCGCCATCACCGGCTCGGGTTTCAAAACCCTGGTTGAAGGCCAGGAGGTCGAGTTCACTGTTACCCAGGGTCAGAAAGGTCCCCAGGCAGAGAACATCGTACCGCTCTAAGTTGTTGAGCTGCGATTTGGCATTGCATTGAACGCAATGCAGGCCTCACTCCCTTTTGGGGGTTGAGGACCGGAAAAGGCAGGGCCTGAGGGTTCTGCCTTTTTTATTGCCTGAAGGTGCGGCTCGCTTTTCGCTTGTCGATATCTCCTTGGATGAGTGCTGGCAGGTTATAGGATTAAGTGCTAAAAGTAGAATAATTCCTTATTCCGGTACCCTGGGTGTCTGGTTCATGATTACTGAAAGGAGTCAGGTAAATGCCACTTGAGTTGGGTGATCTCCGCTTCTATATGGGGCCGCAAGAACTGGGCGGCCCGGATGATCTCGAATCTCCCATAGTGGAGTTTATCGAGCAGGCACAAAAAAGGCTCGATGTGGCCATTCAGGAACTTGAGTCTGAACCGATAGCCCGGGCTTTGGTTAACGCAGCGCAAAATGGGGTTAGCGTCAGACTTGTGCTTGAGGGGGACTATCTCATTGAGCGCGAAGATCTTGATGACGTGTTCGTCCGCTGTGGTGAAAAAGAGCAGAACCGTTCGATGCTAAACGCCCTGCATCGCGCAGGAATCAATGCAAAACTCGACTATAACCCCAGGATATTCCATCAGAAATTTATAGTTCGGGATCGCAGTGCTGTACTCACAGGCTCCACCAACTTCACCCCTACCGGTACCCAAAAAAACCTGAATCATCTTGTTACTATCCAGGATGAGAAAGTCGCCAGGGAGTATGCCGTCGAATTCCGTGAGATCTGGAGTGGTGCCTTTGGGAAACGTCACTTCAAAAGCCGTAAAGCGCCGAAGGAGACCGATGTTTCGGGTGTCAGGGTCAAGGTCCTCTTTGCCCCCGATCACGCCCCCGAAATGGAGATCATGAAGCAGATGCTGAAGGCGCGAGAGCGGATCGATTTTGCGATTTTTACCTTCTCCAAGTCCTCCGGTATTGATGATGCCATGATTGCACGCCGGTTGGGGGGGGTTCCGATCAGAGGCATCTTTGATGCAGGGCAGGGCAATCAGCGCTGGGCAGCGAGCAAGGGACTTGCCGAGAGTGGTGCCGAAGTCTATCTGGCGCGAAAGGGGCGGGGTTGGAGTCCAGGGCGGCTCGGAAAGCTGCACCACAAGCTGATGGTTATCGATGACAGCGTTATCATTGCCGGAAGCTTTAACTACACGAAACCCGCAAATACACTTAACGATGAGAATATTATTATCATCGGTGATTTAGAGGAAGGCAGGGCGGCATCACGTGACGCTCAAGCCAGTTTGTGTCGCTATGCCAGAAAGGAGATCGACCGTATTATTGACAAGCATGGACACAAACTGACAAGTGGATAGTTTGTCTGGATGACCCTTCTGAAACCTACCGAACGCATGAAATACGAGAGCATTGCTTCTTAACCTGAATCATTAATAATGGTATTTTAAAGTCGGTTGATTTCTCTCCATTTAGCTAAACTATTCGTATGAAAGAACAGAAAGAGGAAAGTGCCAGCCCTGCGCTGTTTCACCCCGATACGCCGGATCAGTCAGGTGAGTTTTTTCGCTTGACCATCCCTTTGCTCGCCAAACATCAGCTTCCCATAAACCCTGTTAACTTCTCCCTCTTCTACAACTATATGGCGGGAAGAGATGCCCGTTTGAAGGAGAAACTCGACAGCTTTCTGGAAGGTCAGGGAGATTGGTCACAAGAGGGTGCGGATAAACTCTTCCGGCGTTTCCTCTATAGTTGTGATGAAGTGGTTCTGGACGATCTAAGAGAGGAACTGCTTGCCATTGTCGCCCAGACTATCGGTGTGCTGGTGGACATTGCAGGCAAAGCCGCTATCTCAAATGATAAACTCGAACAGTACATCAACTGTTTAGCCGAGAGTCAGAAGGCTGAAGATGTGCTTGCTGTCGTGACTAACATCATGTCGGATACTCGTGTTCTCGCGATGGAGAGCAAACGGTTGGAGAGGCAGTTGACGACCTCTTCCAATGAGATGGACAAACTCAAGAATGAGTTGGAGTCTGCCAAGCAAGAAGCATACGTCGATGTGCTGACGGGTGTCTTTAACCGTCGGGGTTTTGATCAAACACTGGATCATCTGATTGCTGATGCAGAGCGCCGACAGGCAGCTGACTTTTCGCTGATACTGGTGGATCTGGATCAGTTCAAGGAGATCAATGATACACATGGGCATCTCGTGGGCGACAAGGTACTGAACGCGATAGGGAAACTTTTGAAAACTCACACCAAGGGGAGTGATAGCACTGCCCGTATTGGGGGGGATGAGTTTGCGCTCCTGCTCCCGGAAACGAGTATCTCCAGCGCCTTTAGCCTGGCGGAAAATCTACGCAAAAATATCAAAAAGCTGGTTCTTAAGCGCCCGAGCACTGGTGAGACGCTGGTGGATGTCTCTGCCTCATTGGGTGTTGCATCGTTTAGGTTGGGGGAATCCGCAAATAACTTTCTTAGCCGGTGTGATAAATCCATGTATCGGGCGAAGAAGCTTGGGAAGGGTAGGGTGGTTCTGGCCGATTAGAGATCTCCCCAAACCTGCAGAGAAACCCAAGTGGTTTTCGTGTTGCCTGAAGATTGATAACTCCGTGATTAATATAATATTTTTTTGGCGCATGTGCCTGTAAGTTCTATTTGCCCGGTCGGTAAAGTTGGCAGGCCAATTTTTTTGCTAATCCGTACGCAAAAAACTACAATCAGAACGTTAGTCTACTGTTTGAGTGGGCTGTTTTACTAATATTACAGAGGTTCTTCAAATGTCTGAACAGCAAACAGGCACCGTTAAATGGTTCAATGATGAGAAGGGTTACGGATTTATCCAAAGGGAAAATGGTGCCGATCTCTTCGTTCATTTCCGCTCAATCGTAGGGACTGGTCGCCGGACCCTGGCGGAAGGACAGTCAGTTCAGTTCACCGTAGGTGAAGGGAAAAAAGGTCCCCAGGCTGAAGACGTAACGCCGCTGTAATTTTTTACACCACAGCCTTTTGGAAGGCCGGCCAGGGTTGACCTGACCGGTCTTCTCTACAATTCAACACAACCCACCAGCGGGATATTGCCTCGCCGGAATCTCTCTTTCGTCTCGAAACTTCCCAACCTCTTCGGGTCTGTTTCCCCGCAGTTTGCGGCGAGGCGCCGCTCCTACGACTTAATATCGTTCGCTTGCTCCGATAGATCGAACCCCTCTGGTCTTTTCGATGCCTCTCCAGCGGTTTCACGCACCAGTTTGGGGACCATATACCCCGGCAGCTGGGATAGCAGGCCACTGTATAATGAATGGATACGCGCCTGCTCGACCTCGAAATGGGCGGCTCCCTCCACTCGATCCAGCAGATGCAGATAATAGGGCATGACCCCCGCTTCGAACAGGCGTTCACTAAGTTCCACCAATACCGCAGTCTGATCATTGACGCCACGCAGCAACACGCTTTGGTTCAGTAAAAGTACGCCGGCCTTCTGCAACGCCTTCAACTTCCCGGCCACTCTGCCGGAGAGTTCACGAGGGTGGTTGGCGTGTATCACCAGAACAGATTTGAGATGATTTTCCCGCAGATGGGTGAGTAGTTCAGGGGTGATGCGTTCCGGAAGAACGACCGGCAGACGGCTGTGCAGACGCAGACGCTGCAAATGGGGGATTTCGCTGAGTTGCTGCATCCACCGGCCAAGCTTTTCATCGCCCAGCATCAGCGGGTCGCCACCGCTGAGAATGACCTCGTTGATTGTTGGATGTTCGCGTAGGTAGGCGAGCAACGCTTCCCACTGGCGAGGCGTTGCACTACCGTTTTCGTAGGGATAGTGGCGCCGAAAACAGTAACGACAGTGTATGGCGCAGGCGCCGGTGGTGATGAGTAGCGCACGTCCATGGTATTTGTGCAGCAGTCCGGTAACCGCATGGGCCTCCAGGTCGCCGACGGGATTGCGGGAGAAACCCTGGACATGCGCCGACTCATTCTGAAGTGGCAGGACCTGACGCAGGAGAGGATCCCCTGGGTCGCCTCTCCTCATCAGGTCCGCAAAACCTCTGGGCACGCGCATGCTGAATTCGGAGCTGAATTCCACTGGAATGCTCTCTTGTTCGATTCCGAGGTAGTCCAGCAGCGCCGTTGGCTGGGTAAATGCCTCGCTGAGCGCCTGCTGCCAAAGAGGAGTCTGCAAAGTTAACCCACTCTCAGGTATGATATGCGCCGCAATCGATATGTTTCGTGAGGAAGTCATGGCAAGTTACAGCACCAGCGAGTTTAAGGGCGGTCTGAAGATCATGATGGACGGTGATCCCTGCTCCATCATTGAGAACGAATTTGTTAAACCTGGCAAAGGCCAAGCCTTCAGCCGGGTAAAGATCCGCAATCTGAAGACTGGCAGGGTGCTGGAGAAGACCTTCAAATCCGGCGAGTCGGTGGAAGCGGCTGATGTCATGGAGGTTGACCTGCAGTATCTCTATGCTGATGGTGAATTCTGGCACTTTATGGATCCGGAGAGCTTCGAGCAAGTCAGTGCTGATGAAAAAGCCGTCGGTGATGCCATAAAGTGGATGAAGGAGCAGGATCTCTGCACCATTACCCTTTGGAACGGTTCCCCCATCATCGTTGCGCCGCCGAACTTTGTGGTGCTGACTGTTACAGATACCGACCCGGGCCTCAAGGGGGATACCTCCGGCAGTGGCGGTAAACCGGCGACCCTTGAGAGCGGCGCCGTGGTTCGGGTGCCGCTTTTTGTACAGATCGGTGAGATGATCAAAGTCGATACTCGCACCGGCGAGTATGTTTCCCGCGTCAAGGAAGGTTGACCTCCGGCAATCCGGCAAATTCGGATTGGCGTCCTGTCGCCACGCAGGAGATGCTGCGGGCACGTGCAGGGCTGCTGGCGGATATCCGGACATTTTTCAGACAGGCCGGGGTCTTGGAGATCGAAACCCCCGTCTGCTCCCGCTTTGGGGTGACCGACCCCTCCATAGAGAGTTTCACCACCCGTTACACCGGTCCCGCTGCGGCACACGGTGAAACCCTCTATCTCCACACTTCTCCGGAATTCCCCATGAAACGTCTGCTGGCGGCTGGCAGCGGGCCTATCTACCAGATCTGCAAGGTATTCCGGGGAGGGGAACTCGGTACCCGGCATAATCCGGAGTTTACCCTGCTCGAGTGGTATCGGCCGGGGTTTGATCACTTTGGTCTGATGGATGAGGTGGCATCCCTGGTGAATGATGTACTACCGTCCTCCCTGCCGGTGGAACATGTGAGCTACGGGGAGGCTTTTCAGCGCTATCTTGGCATCGATCCGCACGCCGCTTCGGCTGAAAGCTTGCGCCAATGCGCCATCGACGCGGGCATCTCCGATGCTGAAACCCTGTCCCTGGATAATGCTGATGCCTGGCTCGACCTGCTGCTGACCCAGCGCATCGAGCCCCACCTTGGCAGGGAGCGGTTGAGCTTTCTATTCGACTATCCGGCGAGTCAGGCGGCATTGGCAAAGGTGCGTCCGGGTACGCCAGCCGTGGCTGAACGTTTCGAGTTCTATCTGGAGGGGATTGAGATTGCCAACGGCTTCCATGAACTGACCGATGCCCAAGAGCAGCAGCGTCGATTCGAGCAGGAGAATGCGATCCGTGAAGAGAGGGGCTTGCCGACAGTGCCGATGGACAGAAATTTACTATCCGGTCTGGCGTCCGGGATGCCCGATTGCGCCGGTGTTGCTTTGGGTATAGACCGGCTCTTGATGCGAGTGACGGATGTGGCGTCTATCGAAGAGGTGTTGGCGTTTCCCTATCTGCGTGCCTGAGGCGGCGTAATTTTCCGTAACTGGCAGGAGCGGCGCCCCGCCGCGATAACTCCGTAGATGGGCGCATCGCGGCAGAGCGCAGTTCCTGCAATTTAATACCATGCCTGCTTGCAGCAGGGTGGTTTATAGTGTGTTTCTGAACGACTCTACCCTTGCTGTAATCAATAATAGACCGAGAGATAGAGCCGCATCACATTGGCGGACAGTTCGTAAAGTGGTTCCTGTCCTACTGCTTCCGACTGGCTGATATCACGGAAATCCCGGTAGTTGAAATAGAGGTAGTTGTAGGCGAGATTGAGGCTGGCGCTGTCCAGCAGTTTCCAGCTCTCCCGGTGCAGTTTGTAACTCATGCCGAAGCCGAGCGAGTGGCTGGAGAAACTGCTCAGCTCCTTGTCACGCGCCAGGTAGTTCTGTGCCTGAATCCGCGGGAAGAGGTCGCTGTAGAAATCCGCGGCGTTCTGCGTGTAATAGCGGTAGCTGAGATCGAAGGTCCACTTGTCTCCCAGTGGGTGAGTGTAGCCGAGTTCGGTATTGTGGGCGGTGATACCCCAGGTGTCGGAAAAATAACGATACTCCCCCGAGAGCGCCGCGCGGTATGGCAGATGGTAGCGCAGGCGGGCCGACAGTGCATTGCTGGTACGGGTTCGGGGGTAGACTTCGGATTCAAAGCTGTAACCTGTCGGACTGGATGCATCCAGGTAACGCACCGAGCGGTAGGGGTTATTGAGAAAACCCTCGTCAGCGATGGTCTCCCAGGAGAGGGCGAACAGGGTGTTGGCGGTGACCACCTGATTCAGGGCGAGACTGAAGCTGTTACGCGTCACCTCGTCGCTGAAGTCGGCGTCACCATTGCGCCGTACTTCATCACTGCCCCGGCTGTAACCCAGGGTGACGTTGGTGAGGTCTCCAAGCAGATCCTGTCCGATACTGAAATGGACTGTATCGGCGCTGTAGTCGCTCTCCTCGCTGCTGGTATAGCCGAGGTTCATCTGCGAATCGCCATACAGGTAGTCCACCGATGCGCTGATTTCAGTGCGATTTTCGGTGTAGGGGCTGGCGGTGGTCACCACGTCAATGGAGGCACTGGAGATGGCGTCGACATAGTAGTTGGCGGAGGCAGATAGGCTCTCGCCGAACTGTTTGCGTACCAGGATGGAGGGGCCGCTGACTGTCACCCCGCCACCGTCGTAGAGGTGGTACATGGCATCCGCCCGCTCCTCTGGCAGTTGTGCCGCCAGTACCGGCAAGGCAACGGCGAAGCTGCCGATCAGCAGCAGTCGGTTGGTTTTTTCGATCTCAGTTACAGCCACAGCCGCCTCCCTGACCAACTTCGGCGCCGCGTGCAGCCTCTCGTGCCTGATAGACATGGTTCAGGTAGCTGTCTGCCACCGGGTTGCGACTGAAGCTCATGATCGGATCGGCCAGCTTTGCCCGTTCGTAGGGTTTGACCCAGGGTTCCACGGCGCAACCGGCCAATGACGTCAGCACCAGGAGCGTCGCAGAGAGGGTGATCACTTGCATGGTCTACTCCTTCACCAGTTGCCGAATCTGCTCCTGATAGGCTTGTTCGTAACCGGGCCGATAACCTTGGTGCAGGAATCGTTGATTGCCATCCCGGTCGATCAGCAGGGTGGTCGGCATGGCGGATACGGCATAGCTTTTGCTGACCCGGTTGTTTTTGTCGAACAGGATTGGAAAGCTCACCCCCAGCTCCTTGGCCAGCTTGCGTACCTTGGTATCATCCTGCTCCACATTGATCCCCAGCAGGGTAAACCCGAGCGGCTGGTAGCGTTGATAGAGCGCTTCAAGCAGCGGCATCTCCTGTCTGCAGGGGCCGCACCAGCTTGCCCAGAAATTGATCATCACCACCTCTCCGCGCAGTTCGCTGAGACGCAGGTTCTCGCCGCTCAGACTCTTCAGGGTGAAGTCAGGGGCCAGCTGAGTGGCCGCCCATAGTGGTGTGAACTGCAATGTCATGGTTAGCAGGAAGGTGAGCAATATCGGATGTCGTCTGACAGTGGTCATCATGCTTGATTCCTTTATGTTTGATTCCCCGCATCTTGTTGCGAAGTGATGGTAGGAGCGGCGCCTCGCCGCGATTAATCTGCCAACGGAGCAATCGCGGCGGGGCGCCGCTCCTACAGGCGGGGTTTTCAAAAGAACAGGCTCAGGCCAGCGCTCAACTCGATGTTGTGGGTGGTCTTATCCTCTCCCAGCAGGTCGCTGTCGAAGATGTGGTCCCGCACGTCAAGACGCAGAGCGAAGGCATCGGTGAGCAGAAAACGGTAACCCAGGCCGAGGTTGATGCTGAAATGGTCATCGCCGGCAAAGGTGGTGTTGCCGGCGCCGCCGATCAGATAGAGATGGGTGTTGAAGGTCCGCCCCTTGCCGAAAAATACCTCTCCGGGTAACAGGTTGTAACCCAAAGAGAGGTTGTAGTAGGTGAAATCGCGTTCGCTGTCGGTGAGCAGCTGTGCACTACCGCTTAACAGTTCGTAGCTGGTCTTGCTGGCGCGGGAGTAGCCTGCATCCGCCTCCAGGAAAAAATCTTCGCTGAGGTGGTAGTTGAGACGCGCGCCGTAGACCGGGTTGGTGCCAAAGTCCTCGATGCTGAGCGCACCGGCAAACAGGCTGATCTCGAAGTCTTCGGTATCGATCTCAGGCTCGACGATCTCGCGCCGATCGAGGTCGGGCAGAATCACCGGCTCCCTGCCGCTCTCCATCCCCCCGGCTGCTGACAGGGATTGCCAGGGCAGCAGTGCTATCAGCAGCCAGAAGCCGACAGATCGTCTGATCGGTCGGCTTTTCAGAAGAAGAAAGCGATACCTAATTTCCATTCCGAGTACTCCTCGTTGTCGTCACGACTGGTGAACACCAGTCGGTTTTTGTATTCACCGCGCAACATGAAACGGCGCCCCAGGTTGAGGCGCGCCCCGAGTCCTACGTTCGCGGTCTGGTCAGTGCGGTCCTCGCTCTGCACCAGGGTGCTGCGTGGACGCGTGTGGATGAGGCCGGTGCCGATGGTGAAGAAAGGCGAGATTCTCCATTCAGGGAAAGGCTGGGCAACAAGATTTATGTCTGCCATCAGTTGGCTTGAGACGTCCCCCAAGGCGTGGGAGAAGGCGAGCTCGGCACTGAGATTCTGCGACAGAGCGAAGCCGCCGTATGCGCTGAGCAGGGCGGCGCCTTCAAAATAGCCGCCCAGCAGGCCCGCTTCCCAGCGGCGTCGGCTGAAGTCGTCCAGTCGAGGTGCATCCAGACGCAGCGGCTCGCCCTGGTGGTCGAGGTTTCCACTGAGTTGATCCAGATGGACCCAACCCTCAACGCCTTTGTGGGTACGCAGTTTGAACCAGTCGGTGCGGCGTTTGAGGATCTCCACCCGCTCGCCCCGCCCTACGGCATGAATAGCGGGAAAGGCGCGTCCCGGGCCGGTCTGTAACTCAATGAAGGGTGCACTGATCTCCACCTCCCGGTAACGCTCTTCCGCTGCTGCAAGCGTACTCAACAGCCAGAGCGGAAGCAGGTAGATCAGGGATAAGTGCGGGTGGGCAGAGGCCATCGGGTTCATTCTTCGACGGGAATGTCGAAGGGGTTGTTCCAATACTGGGCACCGATGTCGAGCCATTCGGACAACAGCCGCAGTTCGGCCGGGCTCAGATAACCTTCGTGGGAGCCGCCCATCGTGAAGCGGTCAAAAAAATAGCTGGTCTGTGAGGAACCGGCCCGCATCGAGGGACCGGGGGCACGTATCGGCACCATTGTCGGGATCGGCAGGCCGTCGGCGTCGAGGATAAGATTACCGTCAGCGTCGGTTTCGAACAGGAGGTTACCCGCATTATCGGTTGCCTGCACCAGCTGGTCGAGCAACAGACCGTTGATGATCTCCTGCACATTGTCGGAAAAGAGCAGTTCCCGGTATGCCTTGAAATGGTCGGATTGAGCGTCCGAAGGGCCGTCACTCAGGTCAAGCTGACCGGCGGAAACCTGCAATGCGCCGTTTTCGTCGATGGTTCCATGACACAGGTTGCAGCGGCGATCTTCAATCAGCTGGCCGTTTTCGTCCAGCAGCGGACGTGGGACATTCCAGAGAGGATGGATATGTTGTTCATAGTGGATTACCGTGCGGCAAAGACGGGACCAGTTCTGCTGGCAGGACTCGGTGGTGGGAGCCGCAGCGTTCACGTCGGCGTAGCGATAGCTGAAAGCGGGATCCTTTGCCCGCACAGCGGGGTCGGTCCAGTGATCCTCAAACAGCAGGTCGACGTCGGGACTGAGGGCGGCACAGTCACTCTGGCAGATGATGCGGCCGCGGGCCTGGGCCATGGTTTCGCCCTGGTTGGCCCAGATCGCCGGATCGCTGTTGGGAAAGGGCAGGCCGTCCCCCAGAGCGCCGACGTTGACTGCGACCGGCAGGGCATCCTTGCGGCCGTGAGGTACGGTGTCGTCAGGGTCGTGACAGCCGTGGCACGTGAGTGTTTCTCCGGGACGCAGATGCAGCCAGTGGTCATGGCGATCACTGATCCGTTGCCCATTCCGGTCGAGCAGGCTGAAGCTGAAAGGGGTGTCGGCCGGAACCTTGATATTCACCGAGCCGTCGGGTTCGATGGGAGCGTAACCGAGGATCTCGCGCATTCCCAGGCTTCGGTTGCGGCCGAAGGCGCTGCCGGGTATATCCAACAGATCGTCGGGAGGGAGTGCCACCGGTTTGAACAGGCGCAGGAAACGCAGTGGACGCTGGTCGGCTGTGGTCAGCGCCGGATCTGCCAGGCTGACAAGGTCGGGAACGGCAGTGTCCTGGCCGTCCAGATCGTAAACGCTGCGGATCTGCAGCAGTCCTACGCCCTCTTCCGCCAGCAGAATATCGGGAATATTGTCAAAGATTATGGCCGGGGCTTTGCGCGCCTGTAACGCCACCACCTCTTCGTAGACTACCCCGTCGGTGGGGCTGAGCACCGGCATCTGGGTCGCCTCGGCCGGATCATAGACGTAGATACCGTAGAGTGGGGGGGCTTCCACGGCGCGGGGGTCGGTAAGATTTTCCTCTGTGCAGGGCAGGGTGAGGTTCTCGATTCGCAGGCGGCACTGACTCCAGCTCAGCAGAAGCCGGTCTGTGCCGTCCCGGAGCGGAAAGGCGTCACGGTAGCGGCCACCGGTGGAAGGGGCGCTATCGGTGCGCACCAGGTTTATCGTGGCTGGCGGCTGGGCTGTGCCCGGCAGGGTTTCGCCGCCGCTGAGCGGACGGTTGTGGTCGACGAAATTATCGATATCGATCCGCACCAGATCGCCACCATCCAGATTGTTGAAGGGTCGTAACAGGGCAAGCAAGCCGCCGTCAGGCAGTTCGCGGGGGCGCAGGAACTGCACCGCTGCGCCGTCAGTTCCGGTGGCGTGGCTGTCGGCGCCGTAGAGAAGCTGCAGATTGGTGCCGTCAGGATTCATCTGATAGAGGTCGATTGCCTCGTTTCCACTGCGTTCCCAGCGGCTAAACACCACTCGTCCGTCGCTCAGCACTGTGGGGTCCAGGTCGTGACTCTGGTTGAAGGAGATCTGTTGGATGTCGCTGCCGTCCGCCTGCATCACATGCAGCACGAATATGGGCTCCTGGCCGGATTCGTTGATCGCGGCGTACTGCGGCTTGCCTTCGTCCAGCAGCAGCGCCTTGGCACTCTTCTGCCGGCTGGAACTGAACAATATCCGGCCGTCCGGCAGATAGTGGGGGGCGATGTCATGGCCCGCTTCAGCATGGGTGTCGGAGGTGATGACGCGGCGCAGACTATTGTCGGCATAGTTGTACTCCCAGATGTTCCAGCTCGGCTGATCTACCTCGTCCAGACCTTCGATCAGAGGCAGGCGAAGTGAGAACAGCAGTCGCTCGCCATCATAGGAGACCTGCAGATCCCGAACGTCCCCCCCTCCACCAGTGAGTTGATGGGTGAGATTGTGCTCATCTGCGCTGGGTGAAGCGCGTTCGCGCAAGTAGAGATCGGCGCCGGGATTGAAGGTGATCAGGCGGCGCATGTCCTCCTGTTCGATACCGGTGACAGGACGTTTTACATAGGCAACCGGGTGGTCCACTACCACGGGGTCTGCTGTCTGCTCGGCTCCACCGCAAGCAACCAATAAGATTGGAGCCAGGATGCCGGAAAGATATCGGCATGCCGTCGGATGTTTCTTAATAAAAGTAAACAAGAACATCAGTCGATGATTTCCATGATCCATCATTAAAGAAAGAATTGGTTCGATCTGTTGAGCAGAAAAATGTCAAAAGTAATGTTTTTCCGGGTTGGTAACAAAGATCTGTCACTGCTTTGTTTTTTGCATTCGTCTCTTTTTATTCGTGCTCAACCAAGTGAGTTCATTATGAATGGGAGAGCAGTATAAAAACTGCAAAGGTGGTCACATTGGGTGTGGTGGGATTCGTATCCAAGTCACAGAAACAACTCATCCATGTCTGCATTATTTAGTTCAAGAGATATTTATCGGGTCTTATTCTGAAGATAAAAGTGCTTCAGGCTATTGATAACAAAATAAGCAACCACCAATAAAAACATTGGTAAAATGAAAATATCAATTCGATAAGCAGGGCAGGTGTTAATCGAAAAATATCACCGTACAAAGTAGTTGGCCTGAATAGTAAAAAGCAGTTCCGTCTATTGCGAAGAATAAAATATTTTGTCGTAAGGCAATCGATATATATACAAGGTAGGGATAAAAATGGGTCTACATATGAGGAGGGGATTGTCCGTTAGTGATGCGCTGATGCTGGGTTGTCTGGTTCTATTCCTCGTTATCTCCCACCCATTGTTGGCGGGTGCAAAGGAACAGGCCCGGCGGATGCACGATCGCATTGCGGGGGTGCCGCCGAGCCAATTGGTGTTGGACCAAGTGGAGACGGAGATAAACGTCAACGGCGACCCGGTTGCCGCGGCTTATATCGCCATGGAAAACCCGTCTTTCTACAATGTGACCCTGAAGAATTTTGCCGCTCCCTGGAGCAATGAGGAGCAGAGCGGTTTCGTGCCGCTCAACGACTACACCGCCACGGTGATCGGCATGGTGCGCGACGAGGTGCCCTTCAATCAGTTGTTGTCGGCGGATCTGCTCTATATCGGTGATCCGGCCTTGGGCCTGCCCGGCTATTCATCTGCAAACAATGATCACTACGAGGCGTTGGAACAGCGCGGAATCGATCTCAAGGCAGGATTGGTGGAGTCACAGCAGTCGGAATTGGGTGGTTTGCCTGCCTCCGCCACCGCTGGCGTCGTGACCACCCGGCAGGCGGCGAGGGCATTCTTTTCCGCCGGGACCAACAGATCCATGTACCGATTCACCCTGCTGAATCATCTGTGTGTCGACCTGGAACAGATCAAGGATACCACCCGTTCCGCTGACCGCATCCGTCAGGATATTCCCCGCAGTCCAGGCGGTGACAGCCGGCTCTTTCTCAACAACTGCATCGGTTGTCACACCGGCATGGATCCACTGGTCCAGGCCTATGCCTACTACGACTTCGATGAAAGCGCCGACCGCCTTGTCTATACGCCGGGTGTGGTACAAGCCAAGTACCTGATCAATGCCGACAACTTCAAATACGGCTATGTGACGACCGACGATCGCTGGGACAACTACTGGCGCACAGGGTCCAACGCCCTGCTTGGCTGGGATCCGGCTCTGCCGGGTGGAGGCAACGGTGCTAAATCCCTTGGCGTGGAGCTGGCAAATAGCCAGGCATTCGCCAGCTGTCAGGCAAAAAAGGTTTTCAAGAGCGTCTGTCTGCGGGAACCGGTGGACGCTGCCGATCATGCCCAGGTCGAAATCATGAGCGCTTCCTTCAAGTCCGATAACTACAGCATGAAACGACTGTTCGCCGAATCGGCGGTCTATTGCCGGGGTGATTGAGCGGTGCGTGCGGTCAGCGGAGATATGAGGCTAAAGATGGTAGTCGCTAAACAGAAAATGGCGTTGATTGGCGGCTTATGGCTACTTGCCGCTGTGTCGTTGAGCGGCTGCATGGAGGGGGTCAGCACCAGCGAAAACCCTGTCACCAGTGCTCAGGAGGAGAGTAGCTACAAGGGACCGGCGGCGCGTACCAGTGATGTCCAGGCGTTTCGGATCAGTCTGTGGGAGAACCTGCGCTCCACCAGCCGTTGCGGCAACTGTCATGATGAAGCTGGCCAGTCGCCCCTGTTTGCGCGCAACGATGATGTCAATCTGGCCTACAATGCGGCCAATTCGCTGGTTGATCTGGTCAGCCCCGGCGATTCACGTCTGGTGACCAAGACAGGTGGTGGGCACAATTGCTGGCTTGCCAGTGATATTGCCTGTGCAGACACTATCACCGCCTATATCGAAGCCTGGGCCAACAGCAGCGGCATTGGTGGTGGCCGTCAGATTGAACTCAATGCCCCGACGATCAAGGAAGTGGGTGACTCGCGCATCCTGCCGGACGATTTCGGTCTCTTCTCTGTCACCGTCTATCCACTGCTTACCAGCCACTGTGCCGAGTGTCATAACGAAAATGCCGTCACCCCGGAGGCTCCCTACTTTGCCGGTCCCGATGTGGCGGTGGCCTATGAAGCGGTGGCTTCCAAGCTCGATCTGAACCGGCCGGAGGCATCGCGCCTGGTGGTACGGTTGCGCACTGAGTTTCACAACTGCTGGAGCGGCGAATGCCTGGCGGATGCGGATGACATGGAGGCACAGGTGGCCGCCTTTGCCGCCCAAGTGCCGATCTCACAGGTCGATCCCGCGTTGGTGTTGAGCAAAGCCCTCAACCTGGCGGATGGAGTGATCGCCAGCGGTGGCAGCCGCCACGAGACAAATCAGATCGCCCTTTATGAATTCAAGACCGGTGAAGGTGATGTCGCCTACGATACCAGCGGTGTGGAGCCGGGACTCAATCTTACCCTTAGTGGTGAGGTGGCCTGGGTCGGTGGTTGGGGGCTGGAGTTCAGCGGCGGCAAGGCACAGGGGTCCACTGGCACCAGCAGCAAGTTGAATGAGCTGATTCAGGCCACTGGTGAATACAGCATCGAGGCCTGGGTGGTGCCGGCCAATGTAACTCAGGAGGGGCCGGCCCGTATCGTCAGTTATTCCGGCGGCACAGATACCCGCAACTTCACCCTGGGCCAGACCCGCTATAACTACGACTTTCTGCAGCGCTCCAACCAGACCGGAGCGAATGGTGAACCTGCCCTCTCCACCGCAGATGCGGACGAGCGCCTGCAGGCCACAGAGCAGCATGTGGTAGTCACCTTCGACCCGGTGAATGGTCGTAGCATCTACGTCAACGGCCGCTTCACCGATGATCTCGACCCGATTCCGGGGGGCAACCTGAACGATTGGGATGACACCTTCGCTCTGGTGCTGGGTAACGAGGTTTCGGGAAACCGTCCCTGGCAGGGCAAACTTCGAATGCTGGCGATCCACAATCGCGCCATGACGCCTGAGCAGATCGACCGTAACCTGGTGGCCGGAGTGGGAGAGAAGTACTTCCTGCTGTTCAGCGTGAGTGAGTTGGTGGGTTTGCCGGAGAGCTACATCCTGTTCGAAGTCACCCAGTACGATAGCTACAGCTATCTCTTCAACCAGCCCCGGTTCATCAGTTTGGATGCGGGTGTGCAGCCTACGGGTCTTCCCCTCGCCGGTATGCGCCTCGGTATGAACGGTCGTGAGGTGGAGGTGGGCCAGACTTACAACAATCTCGATCTCACTATTGGAGGCAGTGCCTATTCGGCTGAACAGGGCCAACTGCTTTCGCCACTTGGAACGGCGATCGCCAGTGAGTTGGGCGTGGCGGGGGATGAATTCTTCCTCAGTTTCGAACGGCTTGGCAGTCAGAGTAACGTCTATACCGAGCCGCTGCCGCTGGCCCCACCACCCCCTGCCGATGGCGAGCCGCAATCGGTGATTGGACTGCGTACTTTTGATGAGATCAACGCCAGCATGTCAGCGCTGACCGGTGTCAGTTCGACCCGCCCGGAGGTGAGTACCACCTTCGAGAGTGTCAAACAGCAACTGCCGGCGATTGAGACCATCGGGGGTTTCCTCTCCGCCCATCAGGTGGCGGTGTCGCAGCTGGCGATCGAATACTGCAATGCTTTGGTGGACGACCCTGTCTTGCGCAGTGGCTACTTCCCCGGCTTCCCTTTCGACAGCGAGCCGCAGAGCGCTTTTACCACTAGCCGGGACTTGATGCTCGACCCTTTGATGACGCGGATGCTGGGCGGGGGCTTGGCTGATCAGCCCAGTGAGACAAATGTGCGCGTCGAGTTGGATCAACTCACTGACCTGCTGATCGCCTGTGGTGCCGGTTGTGAACCGGGTCGCACCGCTGTGGTGGTCAAAGCCAACTGCGCCGCGCTGCTCGGCAGTGCAGTTCTGCTGTTGCAATAAGACGGATTAAAGCGATGAAACGACGAGTCAGAAACCTCTCCCCGGATGCGCCACTGCTCTATCCGGACCATCCGCGCCCCGTCAGCCGGCGCGATTTCATCCGTCAGGGGCTGGCCGCCGGGCTTGGTGCGGTGACCGCGCCCGGGCTGTTCGGCCTGTTCGCCAATCCCCGCCAGGCCAGTGCTGCCCTCTCCAGCGATCTGGAGAACCTGAAACAGTCCTGCGGCATTGCTGTTCAGGGAGCCGGCAAGATTCCCTTCATCTGCTTCGACCTGGCCGGTGGCGCCAATATTGCGGGCTCCAACGTGCTGGTGGGCCAGCAGGGTGGGCAACTCGATTTCCTTACAACCGCCGGATATAGCCGCCTCGGTCTGCCAGGCGATATGATCCCGCCGCTGGCCAACCCCCAGTCGGCATCCGGTGATTTCACCAACAGTGAGCTTGGGCTTGGTTTTCACTCCGACAGCGCCTTTCTGCGCGGTATCCTGGAGCGTGTCTCCCCCGCCACCGCCGCCAACATCAACGGTGCGGTGATCCCGGCGCGTTCCGACAACGATACCGGCAACAATCCCCACAACCCCATGTACGGCATCAACCGCGCAGGTGCCGACGGTGAGTTGTTGACCCTGATCGGCTCACGCAATTCCGAGTCGGGTGGCAATTCGGTGGCGCCGGCGGGAATGATCGACCCCAGCCTGCGTCCCACCAAGGTCGATCGCCCCAGTGATGTCACCGGGCTGGTGGACACCGGCAAACTGGTAGGGCTGCTTAGCCAGGGGGATGCGGTGGCGGTGATGGAGTCGATCCAGCGCATCAGCGACATGCGGCTGGACCGGGTAGATACCCGTATCAGCAGTGACGCAGTGATCAAGGAACTGGTGCGCTGCGGTTATGTGAAGAGTGCCGACCTGGTGGACCGTTACGGTGATCCCGCCGCCCTCAACCCCTCCCTCGATCCGGACATCATCGGGCCGATATTCAGCGAGGCGGAGTACGACGGTGACAGTGAATTCCGCAAGACCGCTTCTGTGATGAAGCTGGTGCTCAACGGTTATGCCGGTGCCGGCACCATCACCATGGGCGGCTTTGACTATCACACCGGCAACCGGTCGGTGGGGGAGATACGTGATCTGCGCGCCGGACGCTGCATGGGCGCCTGCCTGGAGTACGCAGCGCGGCTCGGTGTGCCGTTGATGCTCTATGTTTTCAGTGACGGCTCAGTGGCCAGTAACGGCGCGGTGGACAACTCCATCGAGGGGCGCGGGAAAGGGGTCTGGACCGGCGACAATGGTTCGACCGCAGCCTCCTGCTTCCTGGTCTACAATCCGGCGGGCCGTCCCGGTTTGCTCGGCGCTACCCCGGAACAGCAGGCGCAGCACCAGCAGATCGGTTTCTTCCGCGGTGACGGTTCGGTGGAGACCAGCGCCGCCCCCGCAGCCAACAACGTCAATCTGCTGGTGGAAACAGTGGTGCTCAACTACATGGCACTGCATGGTGAACAAGGTGATTTCAGCGGGCGGTTTCCCGGCCACGGACTGGGTAATGCGGCGATGCTTGACCAGCTCACTGCCTTCCAACCCATCGTCAATGGAACTCTCTGATGAAAACCAGCCTGCCGAAAATCCTCCGGTTGTTGGCACTGTTGCTGCTATCCCTGTCTATTGTGGGCCAGTCTCAGGCCGATGAACCCGCCGACCTGCAGAGCCAGGTGCGGTCGCTGAAGAAGGCGGTGGTAGCACTAAACCGGGATCTCTTTTTGTTGGAGGAAGAGCTGCTTTTTCCCGGCCACACCCAAGTCTCGGTCTTCCTCTCCCTTGACCTGGGTGAGTTCTTCACCCTTGACTCTGTGCAGTTGAAGATCGATGACAAGGCGTTGGCCAACCACCTCTACACCGAACGGGAGCTGGCGGCGTTACGCCGTGGCGGGGTGCAGCGGCTCTTTCTCGGCAATCTGAAGAGCGGTGAGCATGAGCTGGTCGCCTTTTTTACCGGTATCGGTCCCGCCGGCCGCGACTATCGTCGCGCTACCAGCCTCAAGTTCACCAAGGGGGTAAGCCCCAAGTTGCTGGAGCTGCGGATCGTCGATTTGGAAGCGAGGCAGCAGCCGGAGTTTGACGTCCGGGAGTGGGAGTGAGCCAGGCAGGATTCATCTTGCGGCTGGGTGTTGGCCTGCTGGGGGCTTTGCTGAACAGCGCGACGCTGGGTGGATCTGTACCGGCCGGGATCGGGGTGCGTGATCTCCACTATGGCGAAGCACTGTTCCAGCTCTTCCAGCAGCGCAACTTCACTGCCATTACCCATCTGCAAATGGCCCAGGCCAAGGGGGCGATGACCGCCCAGGGTGATGAGCCGGAGCTGGTCCTGGGCGGACTCTATCTCGCCTACGGTCTTTACGACGAGGCGGAACAGCTGTTCATGCGGCTGCTGGAAAAGGCGGCAAAACCCGCAGTACGTGACCGGGCCTGGTTCCAGCTGGCGCGGCTGCATCAGCAGCAGGGTCGGCCTAAACGGGCGGCCGCAGCCTTCGCGCGCATCGGCGATGCTCTGCCCGATACTCTGCATGAACAGCAGCGCGAGCTGGCCGGTCTGATTGCAATGGCGCAGGGTGATCACCCGCTCGCTGTGCAGCGGCTGATGTCTCCCGATGGAAGGTCAGCGTGGCAGGGATTCCATCTCTTCAACCGGGCACTGGCCCAGCTTGGTCAGGGCAGTGAGCAGGAGGGCCGCGATCTGCTGGATCAGCTGGCCGGACTCGACGCCGATGATGAGGAGCACCGCGCATTGCGCGACCGCGCCAATCTCCTGCATGGACAATTATTACTTGAAGCCGGAGAGAATGCTGCGGCACAGGAGCGCTTGCAGCAGGTGCGGCTGCAGGGTCTCCACTCCAATCAGGCGCTGTTGGCGTTGGGTTGGGCATCCTTTCGCCAAGACCAGTTTGAAGAGGCGCTGACTCCCTGGATGGCGTTGGCGTTACGTGACCCGGACGATCCGGCAGTACAGCAGGGGCTGCTGCTGGCTCCCCAGGCGCTGCAGCAGTTGGGGGCGGAAGCCGAGGCGCTCAAACGCTACCGCCAGGCGCTGAAATTTTACCAGGCGGAGCTGGCCGAGCTGGGCCTATCGTTACAGGCAGTGGCGAAGGGTGTGCTGCTGCCGGATCTGTCTATGTTCGACGGAGGAGGTGCAGCAGACGGGTTGCTGTTGGCGAGCGACCCGGATCAGCGCCGTCGTCTGCGGGGACTGCTGGCAAAGCACCGCTTCCGCCAGGCCTACGACGACTATGTCGATGTGGGTTTTCTCAGTGCCAATCTCCACCGCTGGTCCTCCACCATCGAGACCTACGACCACATGCTGGAGGTGCGGCAGGCCGCCTATGCCGAGCAGTTGCCGAGGGTGGAGGCGGCGCTATCCGATCAGCGTCTTCAGGGCTTGCGGCAGCGTCGTGAAAAGTTGCTTGAGAGGCAAAAAGAGCTGGCTGACAACCGTCTGCCACTGCGGTTGGCGAATGCCGAAGAACAGGCCCAACTGGCCCGTATGCAGGCGATTGAAGCGAAAATGGATCAAATGGGTGATGCTGTTCAACTTGAGGCCAAACGCCAGCGGCTGAGGCTGATGAAGGGGATACTGCACTGGCAGGTGGAGACCGACTTCAAACCCCGCTTGTGGCAGTTCAGCAAATCACTCCGTTCGGCTGGTGATGAGCTTGAGCAGAGCCGGCAATTGTGTGAAAGGCTACAAGTGGCGCTAGAGCAGGCGCCCAGCCGTTTCGAAGGTTTTTCGGGGCGAATCGAATCGCTGAAAGCGCGCATTGCAGAGCTGCAAGCTAGCGTGAATGTGACCCTGAAGGCACAGGCCGGAGCGCTGAATCTCATGGCCAGCGAATCACTGCAGCAGCGTCGGCAAGGCCTCGAAGCGCTGCAGGTCCGCACTCGCTTCGCGCTGGCTCAGTTGCAGGACCGGGCCGCTGCCCGCAATGAGGCGGGGCCATGAAGTTTCTGACCCTGATACTGCTTCTGCCTCTGCTGCAGGGGTGCGTCTCCTGGTTGCAGCGGCAACCCGAGCCACCCACTCTGGCCAGTCCGCCGAACCGGGAAAGCGAGGTGGAAGCAGAGCCGGTCGAGGCATTGACGCCGGAGAGGGTGATGGAGGACTACCGGGCACTGCTGCAACAGCCTGCGCCTCCCGAGCTGACCCATGAAGCGACCCGGCGGTTGGCGGACCTGCAGCTGGGACAGGGTGAACGGCGCCTCGCAGGGGAGACCCAAGGTTTGCCGGCGGAGGCTGTCTTCGACAGTGCGATCAAACTCTATCGGCAACTGCTGGAGCAGAATGACGACATAACCGGGCGTGACCGGCTCTACTATCAGCTGGCTCGGGCCGAGGTGCTGGTCGGCCGGTTGGAGGCGTCGCAGCAGACCCTTGATCGTCTGGTGCACGAACATCCGGAGAGTCTCTATTTCCAGGAGGCTCAGTTTCGACGGGGTGAGTGGTTGTTCGCCCGTGCTGACTATGCCGCAGCCCAGCGAGCCTATGCCGCCGCCGTGGCTGCGGGTGGGGATTCGCCGTTCCACCAACGTGCCCTGTTCAAACTCGGTTGGGCACTGTTCAAACAACAGCAATTCAATGCGGCTCTGGATGCCTTCGTGGCCCTGCTCGATCTGCGTGCGGATACGCTCAGCCGCCTCGACAGCAACACCCTGACCCCTAGTGACCGGGAGCTGATGCAGGATACCCTGCGGGTTACCAGCCTCTGTTTTACCCAGCAGGGGGGTGCCGCAGGGATCGACCGATATTTTCAGTCAAATGGCGAACGTCCCTGGCTGCATCGGGTCTATCGCAGTCTTGGAGACCTCTATCTCAAACAGGAGCGTGTCCTTGACGGGGCGGATGCCTATCTTTCATTCGTGCGACGGAGTCCCAGCCATCCACAGGCGCCGCCGCTCCAACTGCTGGCAATCGAGAGTTACCAGACTCACGATTTTCCCGGTCAGGCACTGGCGGCGAAAAGAGCGCTGGCGCAACGCTACCGGCAGGATGGTGAGGCCTGGAAGGGACTGGAACATGAGAGCCGGCTCGCCCTCACCCCCCATCTGCGAAAGTATCTGCGGGATCTGGCGAGCCATTATCATGCCCTGACACAACAGCCCGGCAAGGTGAAAAAGGGGCAGCGCGATACCTGGTTCAGCGAAGCGGTTGTCTGGTATCGCCACTACCTGAGCCGTTTTCCCGGCGAGGCACAAAGCGGTCGGATCAACTTTCTACTGGCGGAGTTGCAGTTTGAGCGGGGTGAATTTGGCCAGGCGGTAGTGGAGTACCAGCGCACTGCTTACGACTATCCACCACACAAAGACGCTGCCGAGGCGGGTTACGCTGCGCTGCTCGCCTTTGACCGACAGAAGTCGCTCCTGCCTGAGGCCCAGCGCCCGGAGTGGCAGCGTCAGACGGCAGAGAGCGGTTTGCGTTTTGCTGACCGTTTTCCCGCTGATAAACGAACCGCCGGGGTGCTGAGTCGTAGCGCTCAACAGTTGTTTCAACTGGGGGATTATGGCCAGGCCAGAAAAGTGGCGCAGCGCAGCCTGGAGGGGAAAACCGGGCTGGATGTAAAGGGCCAAAGGGTGAGTTGGGCAGTGGCCGCCCACGCTGCCTTCGAACTGGCCGACTATGCTGAAGCGGAAACCGGCTACAACAAGCTGCTGCAACTGTCGGCGGGAGACAAGACGGGTCAGGGGACGATCCGGGAAAAGCTCGCGGCTGCTATCTACCAGCAGGGGCGGATCCTGAGTGAAAAGGGTGAGGCAGCGGCAGCGGCCCAACACTATCTGCGCGTGGGCCGGGTGGTGCCCGGCGCGTCGATTCGTACCACTGCTGAATACGATGGCGCTGCCAGCCTGATTGCTGCGGGGCGATGGGCGTCGGCTACCGAGGTGCTGGAGGGATTTCGTCAGCGCTATCCCGAGCATGAGCTGACGATCGATGTCGAGCGTAAACTGGCCCTTGCCTATCTGCAAAATGGGCAGCCGCTGGAGGCGGCGGTGGTGTTCGAGCGGGTGGCAGTTGCGCCTCTGGCGATGGAAGTGCAGCAGCAGGCGGCCTGGCAGGCAGCGGAACTCTACCAGAAGGCGGGCAGTGACAAGCGGGCGGTAAGTGCATTCAAGCGCTACGTAAAACGTTTTCCCCAGCCTCTGGAACCGGCGATGGAGGCCCGCCAGCAGTTGGTGGAGCTCTATCAACGGCTGCAGGAACCTGCCAAGCGCGACTACTGGTTGCGCCAGCTCGTTTCTGTTGAGCGCAAGGCCGGTGCCGCCGGTAGTGAGCGCAGCCGCTATCTCGCTGCCCAGGCGGCGCTGAGACTGGCTGAACCGGAATACACGGCCTTTGTAAAAATTCCCCTGAAACGGCCGCTGGCGCGCAGTCTGAAGCGCAAAAAGCGCCAGATGCAACGCGCCATCAATGCCTATGACCTGGCGGCGGGTTTTGCCCAGGCCGATGTGACCACCCTGGCAACCTTCCGCCTGGCTGAGATCTATCGGCTCTTCGGCGAGTCCCTGCTGACTTCGGAACGTCCCGCCGGGCTTTCGGCGGAAGAGTTGGAACAGTATGAACTGCTACTGGAGGAGCAGGCATATCCCTTCGAGGAGAAGGCGATCGAGGCCCATGAGCTGAACGCCCGGCGGGCGGTACAGGGTGTCTACGACGACTGGGTTCGTCAGAGCTTCAGTCAGCTGGCGCAATTGAACCCGGCGCGTTACGCCAAACAGGAACAGGGGGAGCGGGTGTTCGATGAGATGCGTTAGACCGATTGCAGTTCTCCTTTTTTGCTCGTTGCTGCTGGCGGGCTGCGCTAATCAGGCACCGCGCCGGGATCTGGCGTCACCTGCTACAGCAGGGTCGCCGCCGTTGGAAAAAACAGAGCGGGAGAGTGCGCCTGAGTTGCCGGAACAAGCCCGTTTGCAGCTGAGCCAGGCGCTCATTGCGATGCGTGATAGCCGGGATGAGGAGGCCGAGCCACTGCTGAGGGCGCTGGCGGATGAGTTCCCCGGTTTTGTCTCGCCGCGGCTCAACCTGGGCATCCTGCTGCTCAGGGGGAATCAGGCAGAGGCTGCGGAGACGGCATTGCGCCAGGTGTTGCAGATCGACGCGGAGAATTCGGTGGCACAACACCAGCTGGCTATTCTGATGCGTCGCCAGGGACGTTTCCAGGAGGCGCTGACGGTATACAGGAAACTGTTGGAGGGCAAACCGGACCATGCCCTGGCTCACCGCAACCTGGGCATCCTCTATGACCTCTATCTCGACGAACCCCGCCAGGCACTGGCCCACTACCAGCAGTTTGCGGCGCTCTCCGCCGATGGCAAGCAGGAGACAAAAATGTGGATTATGGAGCTGAAAAGACGCATCGGCACCGGGGAAAAACTGGCGGCAGGGGCAAAATGAGTAGGAATAGAGGTGTTTTTCGATGGACGCTGCTGCTGGCGACGCTGCTGAATCCGTGGATGGCCCAGGCAGAGCAGCGGATGGAACTGGACGGTACGGCGGTAGTTGGCAGCCGGGAGTCCCCTCAGGTGCTCTATCTGGTGCCCTGGCGGAAATCGGGGCCGGGTGATCCGTTAGGCATGCCGCCGTTGGAGAGCGGAGACGATCTGCGGGTCCCGTTGGAGCGGGCGGTGTTTCGGCGGCAGCTCGACTATTTCAGTGCCGCCAATGAACAACCATGAACGAAACGCCGTACGACCTGCAGAACAAGGTCATTAATAGATCAATCTGAATAATCGCTACAGAGGAACCATTATGGACAACTATCTTTTTATCATTCGATTTTTTCAAGAGGGAGGGGTGTTCATGTACCCGATCCTGCTGATTTTTGCCCTCGGCCTGGCGATAGCTGTAGAGCGTTACGTCTACCTGGCAAGCGCGAAACTGCGCAACAGCCGTTTCTGGGCGAGGGTGCTGCCACAGCTGAATGAAGGTGAATTCAAACAGGCGCTGCAATCGGCCAGCGACTCCAGCACCGCCCTGGGGCGCATCCTGGTTTACGGGCTGTCCCGCACACACAATGCACGGCGCCGGGGAGACATTGAGATGGCAATGGAAGAGGGGCTGATGGAGGAGATCCCACGTTTTGAGAAACGCACTCACTATCTGAGCACTCTGGCCAATATCGCCACGCTTCTTGGCCTCTTGGGAACCATTATCGGTCTGATCAACGCCTTCACCGCAGTCGCTGCTGCCGATCCTGCGGAGAAGGCGGACCTGCTCTCCGCCAGCATCTCGGTGGCGATGAATACCACCGCTTTCGGTTTGATGGCGGCGATCCCGCTATTGCTTGTCTACACGCTGCTGCAGAGCCGTACCACCCAGGTTGTCGATAGTCTGGAGATGGTTTCTGTGAAGTTCCTCAATATCGTCACCGAGCGGGCCGGGAGCACAAAATGAGACGCAGGTCGCGTCGTTATGCAGAAGAGGCGGAGCTGAATATCACCGCCTTTATGAATCTGATGGTGATACTGGTGCCCTTTCTCCTGATCACCGCCACCTTCTCTCGCATGGCAGTGCTGGATCTCCACCTGCCGCCGGCCAGTGAGGGCAGCAGTGCTGCCAAGGGAGAACTCCAGTTGGAGGTTATTGTGCGCCACGACGCCATCGAGATTGCCGATCGTCGTGGAGGTCTGATTCAGCGCATCGAACAGCAGGAGTCGGGACAACATCTGCAGCAGCTTTCACAGGTGCTGCAGGCACTCAAGGCGCGTTATCCCGAAAAGCGCAACGTATACATCCTGTCGGAACCGGAGGTCTCATATGACGATCTGGTGCAGGTGATGGACCGGGTGCGGATTACCGATCTGGTGCAGGCAGGTTCGGTGGTGCAGGCGGAGCTGTTTCCCGATATCTCCCTGGGCGATGCGCCTCCGCTGTCAGGGGCGGCAACCAGGGGCAAAGGCTCATGAAGATGTCACGCCGGGCGAAACGCATGCAACGGCACCACAAGCGCAACCGGTGACGCGGCGGCATCAACCTGGTATCGCTGATGGATATATTCACTATCCTGGTCTTTTTCCTGTTGGTGAACTCCTCAGAGGTGCAGGTGCTGCCCAACGCCAAGGCCCTCAAGCTGCCTGAGTCGAGCGCAGAGCAGCGTGCAAAAGAGACCATGGTGGTGATGCTCAATACAGAGGAGATTCGGCTGCAGGGAGAGGTTGTGGTGCAGCTCGACCGGCTGGCAGACTCCACTACGGAGATGATCGAGCCGCTGCGGCAGGCACTGGATGAACGGCTGAAGATAGCGCTTCCTGCTGTGGGGAAGGAAGCTGATGGCATAGGTGAAATCACCATCATGGCGGACAGGCAGGTCCCTTACAGCCTGCTGAAACGGGTGATGCTGACCTGTGCGGAGAGCGAGTTCGGCAATATCTCCCTGGCAGTAGTGAGACGCCCGGAGGAAGGTGAGTCAGAGGTGGCGCTATGAGTGTGATGACACATCGGCTGGAACTGCCCTGGAACAGTGCGCACTGGGAAGACCGGCAGTTCCGCCGGTTGCAACTGGTGATGGTAGGTGCAGCGCTGCTGCTTGGGATGGTGCTCTCCCTGGTGGAACTGCCGCAACAGGAACGGTTTACACGCGTCACCCCGCCACGGCTGGCGAAACTCATTCTGGAACGCCGTCCGATAAAACCGGTAGAGCGTAAGCCGCCGGAAGTCGAGATACCCGTGGTTAAACCAAAACCGGTTGCCAAGCCGAAACCCAAGCCCAAGCCGGTAGTGAAAAAAAAGCCGAAAAGACAACCTTCCAAGGTGGCGAAGAAGCAGAAAAAAAGCGACCCGGCCGCAGCAAGACGCAAGGCCAGACAATCGGGTCTGCTGGCTGTTGCCGACGAGTTGGCGGAGCTGCGTTCCGCACCTGCGGTGAGCAGCGTGGCGTCATCCCGCAGCCTCTCCAAAGCAGGTAACAAGGCAAATCGGGTGGAGCGCTCGCTGGTAACTGCGGGTGCCTCCCGTGGTAGTGACGGCATCAACACCGCGAAACTAAGCCGGGATACCGGCTCTCAAGGGTTGAGTGGTCGAAAAACGACCCAGGTGCGATCCGCAGTGCAGGGCAACGGAGGTGGCGGTAGCCGGGCTAAAAAGGTGGCGAAAGACTACTCTGCCCAGCGTACTGAAGAGGAGGTTCAACTGGTGTTCGATCGCAACAAAGGGGCGCTCTACTCCATCTACAACCGGGCACTGCGAAAGAACCCCTCATTGATGGGAAAGATGCTGCTGGAGATTACCATTGCACCCTCGGGCAAGGTGACTACCTGTCGTTTGCTCTCCTCTGAGCTGGAGAACCGGAAACTGGAGCGAAAGCTGCTCGCGAGAATAAGGATGTTCGATTTTGGCTCCAAAGAGGTGGAGACCACTGTTGTCTCCTACCCGATCGACTTTCTTCCCTCATGAGAGGTGTAATGGTTCGGGTGCTGGCGGTGCTGCTGGGATTTGCCAGCTTCGGTGCCGAGGCGCAGTGGTTATGGCGAAGCGCCGATATCATGGGTACCCGAATTACGTTGCAACTGTGGTGTGAATCTACAGAGCAGGGTGAGGCTGCCATAGAGGCTGTGCTGAAGGAGATGCACCGCATCGATCGAGCGATGAGTCCGTTTCGCTCTGACAGTGAATTGTCACGGGTCAACCGGGAGGCGGGTCAGGGAGTGGTGGCGATCAGTGGTGAGTTGTTCAGGTTGCTGGAGAAGTCACGGCAGATATCTGAATTGACAGACGGGGCCTTCGACATCACCTTTGCCAGCGTCGGTGACCATTATGACTATCGTCGTGGCATCAAACCCAGTGACGCGACACTGGGAGGGCTGTTGCCCGCCATCGATTATCATCATGTTTTGCTCCAGGCGGACCCGTCCGGCGTGCGGTTTGCTCGACCGCAGGTGCGTATCGATCTTGGTGGAATAGCCAAAGGCTATGCGGTTGATCGGAGCATAACGATCCTGCGACGTCACGGCATCGAACACGCTACTCTGAGTGCTGGTGGCGATAGCCGTTTTCTTGGTGACCGACGTGGCCGTTCATGGCGGGTGGGTATCCGCGATCCGGATGACAAGAAGGGCATCAAGGCGTTGCTGCCTTTGAATGAATCCGCGCTCTCTACCTCCGGCGACTATGAGCGTTTTTTTATGCTGGATGGTGTGCGCCACCACCACATTCTGAATCCCAAATCGGGCCGCTCGGCCGAAGGGGTGCGTAGTGTCTCGATTGTGGGGCCGGAGGCGGTGACTACGGATGCGCTGGCCACAGCGATATTCGTTATGGGCGAATCGGCTGGTATGGCGCTGGTGGAGCGGCTGTCGGGTATTGAGGCGGTATTTGTGGGTCCAACCGGTGAGATTCGCTTCTCCTCTGGGCTTGCAGCGCAATGAAACTGTGCTAAGTAGTTGCGTCGCCTATTCCTGCGCATCCGATATCATCAGGTCGCATAGTTGATTCCCATCCATAAACATCAAGATTACTCTCGCAAAGGCGCAAAGAACGTCGAGAAACAATTATTATGCGTTGAATAACAATAAGTTATAACTTTGCGATCTTAGCGTCTTAGCGAGAGTCGCTGTTTCAGGATGGACACAGGTTGGTGCAATTATCAGATGCCGTAAGGCAATTCGGAATACGTTCACAATTTGGATAAATACTCATTTATTTCGTTTAATAATTATTGGATTTAGCGAGTCGTCACATTTTTCACCAGTAGTGATGGATGGGTTTCACATGTTTTTGAAAGGCGGATTTTTTCTGTTTTCCTAACGGCTAGACTCACTCCCATTGAATTGATTACCGATGGGTTGACGCAGATGTTTGCGCAGATTGGAAAACTTGTATTTGTTGTGGTTACTGCTTTTTCACTTGCTGCATGTGGCAGTGGATCAGGGGATACATCATCTGTTTCAGATACAACAGGAAGTACTGTACTGAAGACGACAGCAAATCGTATCTCATCATCGATGGATGATGTTGAAGAGGAGGTTAGTGGGTCCATCTACTCAAACAGCAGTGATCTGGAGTTGATCAACGACGATCAAGACCAGGTAATTGGCATGCGGTTTGTGATGGATGTACCGCAGGGTGCCGTTATTGATAAAGCCAGTGTACGGTTTACCGTTGACGAAGTTTCCACTGGAGCAGGTGATCTGGAAATATTTGCAGAACACGCTATTGATGCGGAAAGTTTCGCGAGCAGTAATTACAATGTCTCTTCCCGGATAACTTTTTCCGAAACCGTCAGCTGGAAACCGGGTAGCTGGAATGTTGTTGGTGAGTCCGGTCATGAGCAGGAGACCCCGGATCTTGCAGCATTGATTCAAAAGGTAGTGGATCAGCCTCAATGGCAGCCAGGGCATCATCTTGTTCTGGTCATCAGAGGTAGTGGAAGAAGAACCGCGTCATCTTATGATGGCGATGCAGCCAGTGCGCCTTTACTGAATGTCGATTATTTCGATGGCGGGAATACCGGCGGCACCGGAACAGATCCTGTGCAGCCCAATCGGCCGCCTGAATTGTCGGGAACTCCAGCACTTACAGTAGCGGAAGGTGAGGGCTATGTTTTCACGCCAGTAGCTGTGGATGCCGATAATGACGCATTGGTATTCTCGATAAGTAATTTGCCTTCATGGGCGAACTTCAGTGCGGTAAACGGCGGACTGTCTGGAACGCCGGATTTCAATCAATCAGGTACTTATACCAACATCAGTATATCCGTAACCGATGGGGCTGAGACTGTGTCTCTCGCACCTTTTTCCATCACCGTAACTGATGTGAACCGTGCGCCCGTAATCAGTGGCCTGGCACCCACCCAGGTTGTGGCAGGTGGCAGCTACCAGTTTACTCCGAGTGCTGTTGATCAGGATGGAGATGCGTTGATATTCTCTATTACGGGCAAACCTGCTTGGGCAACCTTCGATTCATCGACGGGTCGTTTGTTTGGAACGCCTTCGGTGGCAGATGCCGGAAACTATGAGAATGTCGGAATTGCCGTTTCCGATGGCGTATACAACGTCGCGTTGCCCGGTTTTTCGATTAGTGTGAGTTTGGCAAATAGTGCGCCGACGATCAGTGGTACCCCATTGAATGAGGTGACTGAAGGCGCGCTATATCAATTTACGCCCGTTGCCGGCGATGCAGATAATAACCCACTTGTTTTTTCTATTATCAACATGCCTTCCTGGGCTGTGTTTAACAGCGCAAACGGCAGACTCAGTGGCACTCCATCCGGGGACTACATTGGTGAATACAATGATATTCGTATCAGTGTAAGCGACGGAGTGGCGAGTGCAGCTCTCGCGGCATTTTCCATCAATGTGCTGGGCATTAATCATCAACCTGTTGCGAATGATGATCTGGTATCTGCAACGGCGGGCCAGGTGGTGCCGATTGCTGTGCTGAATAACGACAGCGGCCTTGAGGATGGGCCGATTACTCTGAGCGTGCTGCAGAATACAACGAAGGGGAGCCTCTCGATCAATGGGGATAATACCTTTTCATACCTCCCGGATGCTGGATACAGTGGTTTGGATTCGTTTACCTACCAGGTTGTGGATATTGACGGTGAGAGTGCCACGGCAACCGTAACCCTCAGCGTGACTTGCGAGGGAGAATGCACTACACACATGGCCAGAATCAGCTGGAGTCAAAGCAGTGGTGTGGGAGTTCAGGAATATCGTGTTCACTTTGGAACTCAGTCGGGTGTTTACACCCAGTGGGTCGTGGCTGACACTATGACCTCCCATGATGTGACGGTTCCTGGTGGTGGTGCCTGGTATTTCTCAGTGACTGCGGTTGACAGTCTTGGTGTTGAGTCCGGTTTCGCTGATGAGGTCAGTTTAACTTTTTAGTCCCTTTTCTGATTACCCCCTATAACTCAGCTACTATAGGGAAAGAGATTTATCCGCGAATAACGCAAAAAGCGCAAGGTCGTAGAGAGTGAAACAACTCTACGACCTTGCGCTTTTTACGTTTAATCTTCTGGTTATCTGAAGGTCAATGAACAAATATTCTATTGAATGATTTCGTTCACAAAAAAATATATTCAATCTGTTTGTTCTTAAAATATATGCATAAATCCGGCAGGCATCACACATTGAAATCAGTGTGAAAAATTGTGTCACATGTTTGATTTTATGAGCTGTTCATCCATCCTATGATTGCCAACAATGTAGCCATAACGAGTTGTGTTGTGGATTATAAATATGTTGTTGGAAAAATTATTTTGTAAGCGTTTCTCTTTTTCTCTGATCATCATCCTATGTGTGTTTTTCGTGATGCCGATTTTCACGGATTTGCAAGCCGCTGATGCAGGTGTTGTGTCAACACGTATTGAGCAGAGAATCTCGGCCTCCATGGATGACGTGGAAGAGGAAGAGAGTGGCAATATCTACGTTAACAGTTCAGACCTGGAGCTGGTATACGATGGTGAATATCAAGTTATTGGACTCCGCTTTGCTCTGAATATTCCACAAGGTGTTCGTGTCGACGAGGCAAAACTTCAGTTTACCGTTGATGAGGTTTCAACCGATCCGACAAGCCTGGGGATTTATCTGGAAAATAGTCTGGATGCGCAGCCATTCAGCAATCTGAGTTATAACGTCTCCTCCCGCACATTTTTTCGTCAAAGCGTGCCATGGCTTCCTGCGGATTGGACGAGTGTAGGGGAAGCTGGTACAGCACAGCAGACGCCCGATATTTCAGCGCTGATACAGGCGGCAGTCGATCAACCTGACTGGAAATCCGGAAGCCATGTAGTAGTTGTGATTAAAGGCAGTGGCCGGCGTACTGCATCCTCTTATGACGGCGAAATGAATAAGGCGCCGCTGCTGTCTGTTTTATACACAAATAGTGAGACAGCTCCTGTTCCCGAGGAGCCGGTGATAGAAGAGCCTGTAGTTTCAAAACAGTTCACCAGTCGCATCTCCTCATCTCTTGATGATGTGGAAGAGGAAGAGGATGGAAATATCTATGCCAATAGTTCTGATATTGAACTGATATACGATGGTGAGTATCAGGTTGTCGGACTTCGCTTCGCTGTTGATCTGCCACAGGGCGCCCGCATTGATGAGGCGAACCTCCAGTTTACTGTCGATAAGGTTTCCCGCGGTGACAGCAGCCTTCAAATTGGTGTGGAACAGGCGTCCAATGCAGCGCCGTTCCAGAAAAGCAGTTATAACGTTTCATCACGCACGCTTTTTGCAAAGTCTGTTGCATGGTCTCCATCAGTTTGGAGAAAAAGGGGAAGAGCAGGTGCTGGGCAACGGACGCCAGATATCTCCGCACTGATACAGGCTGCGGTTGACCAACCGGATTGGCAAGCCGGGAATCATCTGGCGGTGGTCATAAAAGGTAGCGGACGCCGTGTGGCCTCTTCTTTTGACGGCAAGGCAGATAAAGCCCCTCTTTTGGTCATCAACTACCAGGCTAGCGACGGCGGCGGCACTACAGATCCACAGCTACCGAATCATGCGCCGACCATTTCCGGTCTCCCTGCATCGGTTGTAGCAGAAAATACGCCTTACTATTTTGCGCCTGCAGCCGAAGATGCCGATGGCGATAAACTGAACTTTAGTGTTCGCAATCTGCCTGCTTGGGCAAGTTTTGATCCTGCAACCGGGATTATCTCCGGTACCCCCGGCTTTGATGCGGCAGGCAACTACGACCTTATCAGCATCAGTGTAACTGACGGCACGGAGAGCGCTACGCTGGCTGGTTTTTCCATCACTGTCAGCGACACAAACCGCTTGCCGACCATCAGCGGGTCTCCTGGTGGCAGTATCACTGAAGGCTCGACCTACAGCTTTACCCCCAACGCATCCGATGCGGATGGCGATGCACTGGCCTTCCGTATCAGCAACAAGCCGGTCTGGGCCGGCTTCAACACTGCGACCGGAAATCTAACGGGTACGCCTGGTGCAGGAACGGCAGGCAGCTATGACAATATCAGCATCAGCGTAACCGACAGCGCAGGCAGTGCTTCGTTGGCCAGCTTCACCATTTCCGTAACCGCAAGCAATAATAATCAGGCACCGACCATTTCCGGCTCCCCGGCTACAAGCATTGCCGAAAGAGCGACTTATACCTTCACTCCGAGTGCCTCCGATGCGGACGGTGATGCACTGAGCTTCAGCATCACCAACAAACCGAACTGGGCCGGCTTCGACCTCACCACCGGTCGACTGTTCGGCAACCCCGGCTACAATGATGCCGGACTCTGGAGCGATATCCTTATCAGCGTGACCGACGGCACGGATAGCGCCTCACTGGCCAGTTTTTCCATCACCGTCAGCAACACAAACCAGACACCGGTCATCAGTGGGTCACCTGCCAGTAGTGTCGCTGAAGGCTCGGCCTACAGCTTCACCCCCAGCGCATCTGATGCGGATGGCGATGTACTGACCTTCAGCATTAGCAACAAGCCAATCTGGGCCAGCTTCAACACCGCCAGCGGACAGCTCTCCGGCACACTTGGCACAGGCACGGCCGGCAGCTATAGCAATATCGGCATCTCTGTCTCCGACGGTACTGAGAGCGCAACACTGAACGCCTTCCAGATCATCGTCACCGCACCCGCGCCAGGCGGGGGTAACAACCTCTATGTTGACCCGCTCATCGGCGCGTCGAGTTGCAACGATTACGATGTTGGCAGCCGTGCCTGCGGTGCGGGTTCCGACACGGCTTTTCGCAACCTGAGCGGGGCCGCCGCGGCTGCCGTCGCCGGTGAAACCGTTTTGATTCGCGAGGGTAGCTATAACGAACAGCTGATTCCGCAACGTTCCGGCACGCCCGGAAACTACATCACCTATCGCAATTACGAATCAGAGCAGGCGACGATCACCGGCACCAATCTCAGCCCAGCCATCGACATCTCCAATCGCGAATACCTTATTCTGCAGGGATTGCGGGTCCAGGACGTCTATCGCTGGATGTACGCCCTCAACGCCCATCACAACATTCTGCAGTACAACAGTTTTCTGCGGGCAAACCACGGCAGCACCAGTGCCAAGACCGGCCTGTTCTTTCAGGAGTCGACACATAACAAGATACTCAACAACACCATCGAGGACTCCTCCCAGGATAACCTTGCCCTGATCAAATCGGACTACAATCTGGTGGAGGGCAACACCTTTGTGCGCGCCAGCCACACGCTCTGGGTGATCAAGTGCGGCAACTTCAACGTGATCCGCGATAACTATTTCGATAATGAAATACAGAAGATCGGCGAGATCTACGACTGCGACAATGTGGGCTTCGATCACGAGTTCACCCTTCACGACGCCACCAAGTACAATCTGGTGGAAGGCAATACCTTTGCCAAAACCAGCTCGTATTACAGCACCTCCGGCGGCAACGGTATCCAATATGCAGGTCAAAACGGCATCATTCGCCAGAATGTTTTTTATGCGAACAATACCGGCCTCGGCATGCAGAATTACAGCCAGGAGGCCCGCTTCAACACCCATAACCGGGTCTACAACAATGTCTTCCACAAAAACCTCTGTGGCGGCATCACCACAATGGACTCTTCAGTGGGAGGCTTTGAGGACAACCTCTTCGCCAACAACATCCTCAACAGGAATACGGACTGCGAAAGACCCGACGCTCCCTACCAGCACGTCTACCGCAATGACATGTCGGGTTATCAGTTCGACAGCAACAACTTCTTCTCCGGCAACGTGGGAGATAATGTGATCGGACACTGGGGCAGCACCGGCATCACGCTCGCCCAAGCGCAGAGCACCCAACCAAAGTTCTATGTAAACAACCTGGAGCGGGACCCGCAGTTTGTGGATGAGGTCAACCACGTCTTCACCCTCGAACCCACGAGCCCGATGATCGATGCCGGACGTTTCCTCACCACCACCGTGGGCAGCGGCAGCGGCACCACCCTGGTGGTCGATGATGCCGGTTACTTCTACGACGGCTTCGGCATCGCCGGTGAGGCCGGTGATGAGATCCAGCTACAGGGCAGTAACGAGACCGCACGTATCGTTGAGATCAACTATGCCAACCACACCATCACCCTCGATCGTGCGTTGAGCTGGAATGCAGGTCAGGGCGTGGCCTTGAAATACAACGGTACGGCACCGGATATGGGGGCGTTTGAGCATGCCGGCACTACAGATCCACAGCTGCCGAATCAGGCGCCGACAATTACCGGTGAACCCGTATTGGTTGTGGCGGAAAATAGCCCCTACCATTTTGCCCCCGCAGCTGCCGATGCTGATGGGGATAAACTGATCTTCAGTGTTAGTAATCTGCCTGCTTGGGCAAGTTTTGATTCCGCAACTGGAAACATCTCCGGTACTCCCGGCTACGATGGCGCAGGCAGTTATTCGGATATCAGTGTATCGGTAACGGATGGAAAGGCGAGTGCTGCACTTTCCCCCTTCACCCTGGTAGTCAGTAATGTCAACAGAGCGCCTGTGATCGGCGGTGAACCCGCGGCCGAGGTCTCTGTAGGCAAAGCGTATAGTTTTATCCCCAGTGCCTCTGATGCTGACGGCGACAGTATGACCTTTACCGTCAATGGAAAACCAACCTGGTTGAACTTTGATCGCGTGACCGGCACCTTGAGCGGCACACCTGCTGAGTCTGATATCGGTGAGTATACGGAAGTTGCCATCTCCGTGAGCGATGGAACGGTTACGAGCCGGCTGACGCCATTTTCCATTCTGGTCACAGGACTCAACCATCAGCCGGTAGCCGTCGATGATCTGGCCGCAGTCGTCGCAGGTGAATCTGTTTTGGTCGCTGTGCTGGCCAATGATACCGGTCTGCAGGATGGGCCGATCAGTTTGCGCATCCTGCAATCCCCGACCAAAGGGGAGTTGAGCCTCACCGCAGATAATGAGGTTATCTATCTGGCAGCTGCCGGTTATTCAGGCAGGTACAGCTTTGTCTACGAGGTTACCGATCTCGATGGTGACAGTGCCACCGCCACCGTTAGTGTGGACGTCACCTGCATCACTTCATGCGAGGCAGTCAGCAATCGGGTGCAGATTTCCTGGACACCCAGTGAGGGCGGGAGTGTTCAATCGTATCGTGTCTATTACGGCCAGGAACCAGGTGGCTACGAGTATTGGGAAGTGGCGGACAGTATGATATCCCACGTTGTTACGCTACCCAGTGCCGGAGTCTGGTATCTGGCGGTAACCGCAATCGATAATGCGGGCATTGAGTCGGGATACTCAGAGGAGATAATGGTTCGGTTCTAACAGCCTGCTAAAGCGACGGGTTTGTCTGTAGGCCCCGCGGCGATGAGGTGCCGGTGTACCACCACCGCTCCAATTTGCTTCGGGGCGGTGGCCCAATAAGAGATAAAGCCTACAATATTGCCTGCGCCTGACCGATCTGTTCACCCATCTTCAGCGGCATCTCCGGCGTCAGCTCATCCATCCAGTCCATGGCATCCTGGCCGAACAGCAGGACCACAGTGGAACCCATATTGAAACGCCCCATCTCCTCTCCTTTTTCAAGAGTGATCTCCGTAGGCGCCGGCTGTTCTGCGTAGTGCCATTCGCGTACCTGTTTTGAAGCAGGGGTCACTGTGCCCGACCAGACGGTATCCATGCTGGAGACAAAGATCGCGCCCACCAGGATGACGGCCATGGGTCCAGCCTCGGTTTCGAAGAGAGAGACAACCCGTTCGTTGCGGGCAAAGAGATTGGGCACCATACGGGCAGTGGTGTTGTTGACGCTGAACAGGCGTCCCGGCACGTGGATCATCTTTTTCAGCGTGCCGGAAAGCGGCATGTGCACACGATGATAGTCTCTTGGCGAGAGGTAGATTGTGGCAAAACTGCCCTCTTCGAAACGGCGGCTCCACTCGATATCGCCACCCAGCAGTTCCAGCAGGGAGTAGTCGTGCCCTTTGGCCTGGAACAGATAGCCGCTCTCGATATCCCCTGCCTGACTCAGTGTGCCGTCGGCGGGGGAGGTGATGGCATCCTGTTCCGCAGCGACGGGTCTCGCATCCGGTCGCAGGACGCGGGTGAAGAAGTCGTTGAAGCTGCGATAGACCGCCGGATCCGACTCCAGCGCCAGATCCATATCCACCCGATACCACTCAATGGCCTTGCGGATCAGCAGATCCTTGAAGGGTTTCCACTCCGAGCGGGTGATGCGGTACATGATTGCCGATAAAAGGTGGTGCGGCAGCAGGTATTGGAGACCCACAAAAAGTTTGTTGCCAATGGTTTCAGGGGCGCCGTGCCGGGCAGCAGGAGAGTTTTTCATGGATTTTGGTTGCTGATGATTGCCTTTAGATCAGCTGCGATGGTAGCCGCATCCTGCACGTCGGTAAACAGTGCATGAATCCGCGCCTCAGGGTCAATGAGGTAGAGGGTGAAGCTGTCAGTGATATCTGACACACCGAAACGAGAGAAAGTTTCATCGACACTCTTCTCTGTGCCATGCAGCGTGAGAAAGTTGGGGCCGAGTCTGCCGGCGCCAGCCTTGATGTCGTCACTGCTCTCTCTGGGAATGTAGATGAAGTGGGTCTGACCTTGCAGCTCCGATTCGATGGCCAGACGATTGTAGACCTGAACCATGCGAAAGAAAGCAGGGGAGGCAGTGCCGGACTGAGGGTCCAGCACCAGCAGATTCCAGCTTCCCTGAAGCCGCTGTTGCGAAAAGGGCTCGTCTGACTGATCGAAAAGCTGAAACTCCGGGGCCGGGGTTGGAGGACGCATCACCACACCGGAGATTGGGACTGCATCACCGGTTTTATTGCGGTTGCCCACATAGTAGCTGATAGCGAATACGGAAATCGCCAGCAGGAAGAAAACCGCACGGCGTTGCTTTGGACCGGGTCTGCCGATCATGTCTCTTCCTGCTTGAAAATCAGAAGCTCCTTAAGCCTGCAACGCTTTCTGTACCGCAGCCAGGGCCACGCCGGTATTGATTGGTGCCCCCATGTCGCTCAGGACCGCTTCCAGAGCGCCAACGCAGAGCAGGACGTTCTCAGCCCGGGCGCTGTGCCCCATGAGGCCGACACGCCAGACCTTTCCGGTCAGTGCGCCGAGACCAGCGCCGATCTCCAGATTGTATTCGTTGAGCAGGCGTCCGCGGACGGCAGCGTCGTCAACTCCTTCAGGAATGGATACGGCGTTGAGCTGGGGCAGACGGTGTGCCTCGTCGACGATGAAGGTGAGTCCCATTGCCTCAAGCCCAGCCTTCAGTGCCAGATGCATCTTCCGGTGTCTTGCCCAGGCGTTCTCCAGTCCCTCTTCCTCAAGGATGCGCAGCGATTCATGCAGGCCGTAGAGTGCGTTCACCGGCGCGGTGTGGTGATAGGCACGCTTCTGCCCGCTACCCCAGTAACCCATCACCAGGTTGAGGTCGAGGAACCAGCTCTGCACTTTGCCTGAACGGTTACGCACCTTCTCCAGGGCGCGTTCGCTGAAACTGATTGGTGAGATACCGGGGGTGCAGGAGAGACACTTCTGAGTACCGGAGTAGATGCTGTCGATCTCCCATTCGTCCACCTTTACCGGGGTGCCGCCGAGGGAAGTCACCGCATCGACGATGGTCAGGCAGTTGTGGGCATGGGCCAGTGCCACCAGCTCTTTGACATCGGACTGGGCGCCGGTGGAGGTCTCAGCATGTACGAAGGCGAGAATTTTGGCGTCGGGATTGGTTTCCAGCGTTTCCTCGACCTTCTGCAGATCGACCGAGGTGCCCCAGTCGTCTTCCACCATCACCGGAGTGCCGCCGCAACGTTCCACGTTCTCTTTCATGCGGCCGCCGAAGACGCCGTTCTGGCAGACGATGACCTTGTCACCCGGTTCGACCAGATTGGCGAAGCACGTCTCCATACCGGCGGAACCGGGGGCCGAGACCGGCATGGTCAGCGCGTTTTCGGTTTGGAAAGCGTACTGCAGAAGCGCCTTGGTCTGCTCCATCATGCCGACGAAAGCTGGATCCAGATGGCCGATGGTCGGACGGGAGAGGGCTTCCAGAATGCGCGGATGCACATCGGAGGGGCCGGGGCCCATGAGGGTACGGATGGGGGGATTGAAGATAGGTGTGTTCATAGCGTCGCTGCCTGTAGGGAGCCGTGGAAACCGGCATCTGTATTCGTTAAGTCGATGTTGGATGCGAGTATAAGTTGCGTATAGAGCCCGCTTCAAGGAACAACAACCGCTTTTTACTTCGGGATTATCGCGTTTTTCATATCAGCACTTGAAAAAAAATGGTGTGTCCCAATCTCTTCAGACAACAGCAAAACACAATTTCTGGAGAACGAAAAAATGAGTATTTTTCACAATGAGCCCTGGATCCAGTTGCATGACTTTGGCCGCGAGATGGACCGCCTGATGCAGGCGCGCAAACAGCAACAGGTTACCGCAGCCGCATCTGCCTGGACGCCGGCGGTGGATATTCATGAGGCTGAGGATCACTATCGTTTGACAGTGGATATCCCCGGTGTTGCACCGGAAGAGATCGAGGTCTCCATGGAGGATGGCGTGCTGGAGATCTCCGGTGAACGTAAGGTGGTGGATGCCGAGAACGAAAAGCGGGACTACAGTCGCCGTGAACGGTTTCAAGGGGCGTTTAGCCGCAGTTTCAAATTGCCCGAAACGGCCGACGATACAGAGATCAGCGCGGCTACCAGTCATGGTGTACTGGAAGTGGTGATCAAGAAGAGAGCTGCACTGCAGCCGCGCCGCATCCCGGTTACCCACTGATTCAAGCACTATTCGGGTTTAATTGCCTTAAATGCAGGAGCGGCGCCCCCGCCGCGTTTTATCTGTCTATGGAGTCATCGCGGCGGGGGCGCAGCTCCTACCGGCTGTCCGTCCGGAAACGATGCTGAAAAAAATGCAGAGATGAATGCACCAATTGAGATTGCCTGCCACATAGTGTGTCGGTTACTCTTCCAACCCTCTGTGTCTTGGAATCAAAGCGATGTTGCTGCAGCCGATCAAATACACTCTGCCTGACGACTTGGGACTGGACGGCGTCGAGTCTGCGCTGGCCCAATCCCTCCGTTTCCTGAAAGCTCCCAAAAGTGAAGATAGCCTGGTCTTTCTCGACAGTTTCGATTGGCGGGTTTGGCAGGCTGGTGCGGAGCTGACCTTCGAAAAGTCATCGGCGGGTGGCCGTCTCTGCTGGATTGAACATCGTAGCGGGGAGCAAGTGGCGTGTGAGGCGCTGCAGCAGATCCCTGGATTCAGCGATTCCCTGCCGGTCGGCGAGATGCGTGAGCGACTCTCCCCGATACTCGAAATGCGTACACTGTTACCTCTGGTCAGGGTGGATCGTCATATGCGAACCTTGCGGGTGCTCGACAGGGAGGAGAAGACGGTCGTTCGGATTGTGCTGGAAGAGAACCGCTACAGCTCCCAGGATGGCAAACAGCAGGGGCCGTTGGAACCGACCCTCACCCTGTTACCGCTTAAAGGCTACCAAAAACCGTTCCTGCGTGTGCAGGCGGATCTGGAGAATCTGGGGTTGGAGGTGGCGGCTCAGACGCCGTTCATCGGTGCGCTCGACGGAATTGGCCGGCGACCCTGGGACTACTCATCCAAACTCAACTATCGGCTCGACCCTGAACAGCGCGCTGATGCTGCTGGTAGAAAGATACTGCTGGGTCTGTTGGATACCATGGAAGTGAACATTTCCGGTACCCGGGCAAATGTTGATTCGGAATTTCTCCACGATTTACGGGTCGCGGTGCGCCGCAGTCGTTCGTTGCTGGGGCAAGTCAAGAGCATCTTTGCCGACACCGATATCGAACGTTTCAAAAAGGGTTTAGGGTGGATCGGACAGATCACCGGGCCGACTCGCGACCTGGATGTCTATCTGCTGAAATTCGCTGATCTTCAGGCGAGTCTGCCGACGGTGGTGCAAGCCGATCTCGATCCCTTTCACGACTTCCTGGTGAATCATCATCAGGGTGCGCAGCGTGCTCTGGTGCGCAAGATCAACTCGCCTCACTTCCGGAAATTGATGAAGGATTGGCGTAGCTGGCTGGAGTCGCCACTGCCGGAGGCTCCGGCTGAGGCCAATGCCCGGAAGCCGGCGGCGACGGTGGCGGATCTGCGCATTCGCAAGATCTACCATCGGGTGTTGAAAGAGGGGTTGGCGATTACGCCGGACTCCCCGGCGGAAGCGCTTCACGATCTGCGCAAATCGTGCAAGAAACTGCGCTATCTCATGGAGTTCTTTCAGAGTGTCTATCCCAAGCGCGATATTCGCAAGGTGATCAAGGCGATGAAGATCCTGCTGGATAATCTCGGCGACTTTCAGGATCTGCAGGTGCAGGCCGAGAGCCTGGAGGATTTTGGTGAGCAGATGCTGAAAGAGGGAAGCGGCGCCCGACCGGTGATTGCGATGGGCATCCTGGTGGGTGATCTGCTGGCGAAACAACAGCAGGCCCGGGCTGAGTTCGCGGCCCTGTTTACCGACTTTGCCGCGCAGGACAACCGCGACACATTCAGGAAACTCTTTGGTGGCAAGGGGGCTGCATGAAGATCATCGGCATCTACAACATCAAGGGTGGGGTGGGCAAGACCGCCACGGCAGTGAATCTTGCCTACCTGGCGGCGAAGGAGGGCTACCGCACCCTGATCTGGGATCTTGATCCCCAGGCTGCAGCGACCTTCTATTTTCGTGTCAAACCGAAGGTAAAAGGCGGCAGTAAACGCCTGGTGAAAGGCAAGCTCGATCTCGACTCGCTGGTCAAGGCCACCGACTTTGACAACCTTGACATTCTGCCGGCGGATTTCTCCTATCGGAATATGGATCTGAGATTGGAGACTGCCAGTAAGCCCACCAAACAGCTGCTGAGACTGCTGCGTCCACTCTCCCGTGCCTATGATTATGTTTTTCTCGACTGTCCGCCCAGTATATCGCTGGTCTCGGAAAACATCTTTCGTGCCGCCGATGGCCTGATGTTGCCCCTGATTCCGACTACCCTCTCCCTCCGGACCTTTGACCAATTGCTCGATTTTCTTGATGGCCATCGTATAGACGGGCTGGAGCTGATGCCATTCTTTTCCATGGTGGACCGGCGCAAGCGGATGCATCTCGATGTCATGAAGAACCTGCCTGCCTCGCACAGCGAAGTGCTGGAGACCCGTATTCCCTATGCCAGTGATGTGGAGCGGATGGGTATATTCCGCATGCCTGTAGCTGAGTATGCTCTGCGAGGACCCGCAGCACAGGCCTACGAGGCATTGTGGGCGGAGACGAAACAGCGACTCAATGGAATTCCGGATTAATCGCTATTCCGGTATCTTGCTGCGAAGCGGCGGGGGTCAAACGACTCAACTCAATCTCAATTACCTGCCGCGCTGTCCGGTTTGACACTGACCCCTGCTGACCGATTATCTGTAGAATAGGAGGTCATCATCCATCTGCTGTAGTCCTGCCGTGAACGCCCTCTCCATTCGAAATCTGTACAAGAGATACAACAACGGCTTTGAAGCGCTGAAAGGTATCGACCTCGATGTAGAAGAGGGGGACTTTTTTGCACTGCTGGGTCCTAATGGTGCAGGAAAGTCGACTGCCATCGGTATCATCGCCTCCCTGGTCAACAAATCTTCCGGGCAGGTGGCGGTATTTGGCCATGATATCGACAGGCAGCGTGAGGCCGCCAAGCAGTTTATTGGTCTGGTACCTCAGGAGTTCAATTTCAATCAGTGGGAACCGGTGGTGGAGATCCTGGTCAATCAGGCGGGTTACTACGGCATACCCCGAGGCGAGGCCTATCTGCGAGCGGAGAAGAGTCTGAAACGGCTCGATCTCTGGGATCGGCGCAGCGCACAGGCCCGTTCGCTCTCCGGCGGCATGAAGCGCCGCCTGATGATCGCCCGTGCGTTGGTGCATCGGCCGCAGTTGTTGATCCTCGATGAACCCACTGCCGGGGTGGATATCGAGATCCGCCGATCCATGTGGGCGTTCCTGCGTGAGATCAACGCTCAGGGCACCACCATCATTCTTACCACCCACTATCTCGAAGAGGCGGAGAGCCTCTGTCGCAACATCGCCATCATCAACCACGGCCGGATCGTGGAGCAGTCTTCGCTCACGGGACTGTTGAGCCGTCTGCACACGGAGACTTTTGTACTCAACCTGCGTGAGGAACTCGCACGTTTGCCTGAACTGGACGGATATGTTCTGGAACGTGTGGATGAGACTACATTGGAGGTTGAACTCTCCCGTGAGCAGACCGTTAACGGTCTCTTCGAAACCCTCTCCCGCAACGGCATCGAGGTTGTCAGCATGCGCAACAAGCAGAACCGTCTGGAACAGATGTTCATCAATATGGTGGACCGGGATCGCAGCCGCAGTGTGGAGGGCAAAGCGTGACCTGCTGGGGCCGCTACACTACCGCCTATCGCACCATTGTCATCAAAGAAGTGCTGCGTTTCAGCCGCATCTGGATCCAGACCATACTGCCGCCGGCGATCACCACCAGCCTCTACTTCGTTATCTTCGGCACGCTGATCGGTGATCGCATCGGGGAGATGGATGGGTTCCGCTACATCGATTTTATCGTACCGGGTTTGATCCTGATGTCGGTGATACAGAACTCCTACGCCAATGTGGTCTCATCCTTCTACAGCGCAAAATTTCAGCACTATGTGGATGAGATGCTGGTGGCGCCTGTGCCGAACTGGGTGGTATTGGCAGGATATGTCAGCGGAGGAGTGGCCAGAGGAGTTGCCGTCGGCAGCGTGGTGACACTGGTCTCACTCGCTGCCAGCCATGGAGAGCGAAGCGAAGGCTGGTAGTCCCCGGTAGCCGCGAGGCCGCACTGCTTACCCGGCGTGCCTTGCGCCAGAGGGGAAGCAAAGTAGGCATCCGAGCG
>JAESPE010000060.1 GCA_016756835.1 gamma proteobacterium endosymbiont of Lamellibrachia anaximandri
CAGCAGGAGTCCTCTTCACTCAGTCTCGCTAAGAAAAAGAGAAAAGCTGCGTGGAATGACCGTTACCGCACTAAGGTGGTGTTTTCAAGCTGATTTTAATGCGGTGGCCCTGGGTGTTCCTTGGTACGCCACTAAATGACAGCAATTATTGTGGTACGCTGTCGAAAGTAATGTATTCGATACTGATTCAATATGCTGAAGGATGGATGATGCCTAAACTATCTGGATTTTTCGGTTACCTTTTGGTCGTTCTTTGTGGTCTTTTCTCTTCCCCCACAGTTTTCTCGGCGGAACGTTATGTAGTGGATGGGGAGCAGTCATTTGTCCGTATTGCAGCCAAGATGTGCGAGCCTGATCTGCTGAAAGGTGAGTTTGGCAACGTCTCAGGGGAGATATTCCTGGATGAAGAGAATCTGGAGAATTCCAGTGTCAATATCACGGTAACTGCAGTTTCCGCACTCTTTGATCACGAATATCATCGAAGTGATCATATTGAAACAATCGTCATGGGCGCCAAGTTGCTCAATGCGGCAAAATTCCCATTGGTCAGCTTTAAGAGTACCGAAATAAAACGTACGAATGCACAGCAGTTTGATGCATATGGAGAGAAATCCAGTGTGATTACCGCCATCGTTAAAGGTGACCTGACGCTGGTTGGAATGACGCATCCCTTCGAGATGGAGGTCACGTTTCATGACAAGACGGGGCAGACCAGTAAAGGCAGGATGATAGCCGCTTTTTCCTCGTATGGTACTTTCAAGCGTTCTGATTTCGGGATTGTCTACGGTCTCGACAGGGTTGGCATACGACGCATGGGCGATGAGGTAATGGTAATGGCCTCCATTACTGCGAATCGGGCGCAATAATCTGCGGCAGTCCGTCTGCGGGTTGTGTCTTGTTCTTGACGTAGCAGCCATATGCCCGGGTTATCTTTTTGCGGACCTGCCGGCCTGCAAGCAGATCATCCAGCGCGTTTTGGGTATAGGGAACCAACTTCCCAGTGGTTTTTTTCAACATGGCGTTGGAGTCTATGGCACCGGAATAGGCAAGGATTCCCTGCCTGTCGATGATAAAGATCTGAGGTGTCGTTGTTGCGCTATAGTCGGTGGAGATATCGAGCGCCATATCCAGGATGACTATTTTTTTTGATGTGTCAAAATTCCCCAGGGCCTGTTCCGGGGTCAGCTTTTGCAGCTTTGGTACTATATTGATCCATGCGACACCATTTTTCGCGGCGTATTCATACAGTGAATCCAGCGTACCGTTATCGTAATAGCGGCGGGAGTAGGGACACTCGGGACTGGACCACTCAAGAACCACGATTTTTCCGGCGTAATCACTCAGCAGATGCCTGTTTCCCTGGAGATCCCGGCCCTGGAAGTCCGGTGCTTTTGCACCCAATAACAGGTCGGCAGAGAGGCTGCCGCTCTGTGTTAACAGGCAGAGGATAAACGCGAGATGGAAAATCTGTTTGCACACAGGACGGCTTCCGATACTGGTTACGATTAGCTGCGAGAGAAGGTTCTGGATAAAATTACCGTTCGCTGCTCAGGCTTGTCGCTTGCAGGAAGAATAAAACCCTCTTTTCGTAAAATCCAGCGCTATCGGTCAGCCACTCCATTGGCAGCGGGCCGTATCTGATTCATTCAGAGTCACTGTTCATATCCTCGTCATAGGCAGTAATCTTTTCGGCAGTGATTACCCGCCGGCGATGGTCACTGAATTTTTCACCGTCTGCTCGTTCCGTGCGCACCCCATTGACCTTCCAGGGTTTGCACAGCTTGCATCCGGCTCGCCGGTTTCTCGGTCTTCCTCTCTTATGGTGCATTTTCAATGATCCAAAAGTTAAATTAAATACGGGCATGGCCAATACAACCGACAACAGTCAACCCGCAAAAGTCCGGTCCGATTGATGGCATTCGACGACCCGACTCCAAATCAACGCCAGTTGCAATCGTGATGATTGCCGGAAGAGTCTGAGCCGCTCCTGCCAAGTGTCCGGCCTGGAGGATTCCACCAGATTATCAGTCAGGTGAAGGAGGCCATGCCCGTAGCCGCTAACAGTCATCCGGTCGCCTGCGGCGCAGCGACCTGAGTCCACTATGGTGAAACGGTAAGCCCGGCAAGTCGGGCAACCTCTTCCGGTATGGAAATAGGCAGAGCTTCCCGATTCCTGGCGGCGATTCGGTCGGCAATGGCGAAGCTTTCAGTGCGGACGACCTCAAGTTTCTGACGGTATGCCTCAAGTGCACTATCCGGCATGACCCGTACGCGAAACGTTGAGGGTCTTGCGAACAGGCCGTGCTCCTCCTGGACGCGTACCGGGAGGTTCGGCAATTCGTCGATGCCCACGAGTCCTGCTTCCTGGCCGTCGATCAGGCTCTCCAGCAGGCGAAGTTGCTTGTTGAGCATGTCGAGTTCGGCGAGGTTGGAGCTGATGCCTGTCGCCTCGTTCGCGGAGCCGAGGGCCTTGCGGATCTGCGCGATGGCAGACTGCAGGTCGAACAGGACAGGCATGAGCGCATCCAGCCGTTCACCCTCGGTCCTGAGCCGTGCCTGCTGATCTTTGCCCAAGTGGCCCATGACCTCAGTCTGGTTGAAGCCTGCGCGAACTTCCTCGGCAATGTCGTTGGCGCGGCGCGACAGGCGCTCGGCCACTTTGTGCCAGCGGTTCAGTGTAAGTCGGTAGGTCTTGTCCATTTTCACGCCCCCCAGTTGGGATTCTTGTTTTGTCATCTATCTCGGATGTAATAAAGCAAATGTTGTGCCGGTTTAAAAAATAGCTCCCAAGTTATTGTCTTTACAATGGGATTTTCTCAGGCGGCCGCTGCGTGAGGTGATTCGACAATGAAAAAGACGAGAAAATATTATCAATACTGATATATAATTCTCGTGTGAATATCATGTTTGGCCTATTTGACCCGGAGCTCGATGGTGGCGACCCGAGCGGCCGTCTAAATCAATGGCGTCCAACACTATCCCTGCTGAGTCACGTCGATCTCCCCGTCGGCAGGCTCGAACTCCTGGTGCAGCGCGCACATCTTGAGATGGCGCAGGCTGCGATCGCCGAGATGGCTGCATGTTCGCCTGAAACCCGTATCGTTTGTCACAATATCCACTTCCAGGATCCGTGGGATTTCGAGGAGGTGTTCGCGGTTTTGCACGATATCGTCGAGGATTATCCTTTCGATCCGGACAAGGCCGATTATTTTGCCCATATGTCTGCGGGCACCCACGTTGCCCGTATCTGCCTGTTTCTTTTATGCGAGTCCAGAGTGTTGCCCGGCCGCATGCTGCAAACCTATCCGGCCGACGCCTATGGCCAGGGTACTGAGGCAGGCTGGCGCACGATTGACCTTACGCTTGCCCGATATGATCGCCTCGCACAGCGCTTTGAACGGCGCAAGGCGCGTGGAGAACAATTTCTTAAGTCCGGCATCGCAACCGAGAACCCTGCCTTCAATCGTATGATCGATGAGATAGAAACGGTCGCGATTGCTTCGCAACACCCGATCTTGTTGACCGGTCCCACTGGTGCCGGAAAATCGGTACTTGCGCAACGCATCTACGCGCTTAAACATCAGCGCCACCAACTGACCGGTGCTTTTGTGCCGGTTAATTGCGCAACACTGCGTGGTGACGCTGCGATGTCGACGCTCTTTGGTCATGGCAAAGGCGCTTTCACCGGTGCGATAAACGTTCGCGAGGGTTTGTTGAAGAGCGCCGACCAGGGCCTGCTCTTTCTTGATGAGATCGGCGAGCTGGGTCCCGAGGAGCAGGCGATGCTGCTCACGGCGTTAGAGAAGGGACGCTTTTATCCCATTGGCTCGGACAGGGAGGCGAGCAGCGATTTTCAGCTGATTGCAGGAAGTAACCGTGATCTGCGTACTGAGGTTCGTGCCGGCCGTTTTCGCGAGGATCTCCTTGCCCGCATCAATCTCTGGCATTTCGATCTGCCGGGTCTTCGCGAACGCAGCGAGGACATCACGCCCAATATCGTGTTTGAACTCGACAAGTTCGCAAGCCGCAACGGCCGGCAGGTAAGTTTTAATCGGGAGGCGATGCAGCGGTATCTCGATTTCGCACACACCCCTTCGGCGATGTGGCGCGGCAACTTTCGTGATCTCAATGCCAGTGTCACGAGAATGGCGACGCTGGCTGGCAGTGGTCGTATCGACAGCCAAATTGTGGAGCGGGAGATCTCCAGGTTGGAGTGGTCCTGGATCAGGGAACAGCCCATTGCGGCAGAGAGCGTCCTGGGGAAATTATTGCCGCCTGACACAGTCGATCAACTCGATCTGTTCGACCGGCTTCAGCTCGAACAGGTGGCCAAAGTCTGTCTCGAGTGTGCTTCGCTGTCGGAAGCCGGCCGCCGACTGTTTGGTGTCTCTCGAACGCACAAAAGATCGATCAACGACTCAGACCGATTACGCAAATACCTGGCACGGTTTGGACTTGACTGGGGGGCTGTTCATTCTGGCCAGCACTCTTGATTTGCGCTGAGGCGTGAAAAGCGGATCTTCATATTTTTTGTATCTGTTCAGCTTGCCTTTGAGCTCAAACGCCCGATCCGCTACGCTTGATCGTGCCTACGCCTTGAACAGCTATAAGCCGTATTACCTTGAGGTCTAGGATACTGGCTTTTTATTGCTGTCCATTGTCTTCCCTTCTCTATTCCAAATCGTAACGCTTGATCATGCGATAAACGCTGCGTTCACTGATACCCATGATATCCGCCACTTTGGCGCGGCGGCCTGAATATTTCTCCAGTTGGCAGGTAAGGTATTGAGCCTCCAGCTCTTCCAGGGTGGGATCGTGATCAAAAGAGAGACTCATCTTTGATTTCTTTCCACAGTTGGATTGACTGAAGGTGAAATGCTCAGGGCGTATTTTGGGACGGTCACCTGAAAGAATGATTGCCCGCTCCACCATGTTTTTCAGTTCGCGGATATTTCCCGGCCAGTCATAGGAGACCAAGTCGCGAATGGCTGAAGAGGAGAGCGTCTTGTTTACCCGGGTGGAAAAGCTGTGATTCTGCAGAAAATGCTCAGTCAGAGCAGGAATATCCTCACGCCGTTCATGTAGAGGAGGAACCAGGAGAGTGAAGGCATTCAGACGGAAGAAAAGGTCGGGACGGAAGGTGCCCTCGTTTGACATCTGCTCAAGATCCCGGTTCGTGGCAGCTACGATTCTTACATTTGCGGAGAGATCCTTGGTGCCTCCCAAACGCCGAAACTGGCCGGTTTCCAGAATACGCAGTAGCTTGGCCTGACCACCGGCGTTGATCTCGCCGATTTCATCCAGAAAAAGTGTCCCCCCCTCAGCACCTTCGATAAGACCTTTTTTCTGTTTGTCGGCGCCGGTAAAGGCCCCCTTTTCATGGCCGAACAACTCGGACTCGAACAGGTTCTCCTGAAGGGTGCAGCAGTCAACAGCAACAAAGTTGTGCTTTGCCCGATGGCTCTCGGTATGAACTGCGCGGGCCACAAGCTCTTTGCCTGAACCACTTTCTCCCTGGATCAATACAGTTATGTCATTGGGGGCGACAGCTTTGATCAATTCTCTGACCTGGTTAAGTGCCTTGCTTGTACCAACCAGGGATGATTTTCCTTTGTCGTTTTTCTGTAGTTGCCTTTTACAGAAGTGGTGATCTCTGCGCAGCGCTGCGGTATCCAGTACCCTTTGTACAGTGAGTGAAAGCGTATCGAGACTGACGGGCTTTAACAGATAATCCGCTGCGCCGGCCTTAATGGCGGCGACGGCGTCGCGCACTGAACCAAAGGCGGTCAGTATAATGACAGGGTAAGCTTCTGCTAGTGCCTCGATGTGTTCCAGGCTGTTTCCATCCGGCAGACGAACATCCGTCAGAATCAGAGAGGGTTCAAATGTTTCCAGATAGTCTGTTGCATCGTGCCATTGGCTGACACCCTTGGGATCATACTCCAGGTTGCTGAGTTGCTGTAAAATGATTTGCCTGAGCAGATCGTCATCTTCTATCACCAGAATTTTACGCTTCATGCCTGCACTCCCATTTCATGGCTGGCATCTGGCAGATCGATGGTAAAAATACTCCCGGCTGAAAATTCACTGGCTACATTGATACTGCCTCCATACTTCTCAATGATAGCGAGACTGATGGAGAGTCCCAGCCCTGTTCCTTTTGCATCGTCAGCCCGGCGGCTGAAAAACGGATCGAAGATATAGGGGAGGTCTTTTTCCCGGATCCCTGCACCTGTGTCATTGAATTGAATAGTGATGCGTCTCTTTTGGCTTGTGGTTGAAACGATCAGTACTCCACCTATTGGCATGGCATGGAAGGCATTTTGTGCCAGATTGAGTGCAACCATGCGCATTTCACTCTCGGAGGCCAAAACTCGCAATAGCGATGGGTCAAGTTTTTCGATAATCTCGATATTGTTTTGCTCGGCTGTCCATCTTAGAAGGCTCAACGTCTCATGCATTGCAGCATTGATATCCACCAATTCCAAAGACTCTCCAGGGGCGGCGCCAAGTTTCAAAAGCTTTCCGGTGATCTGAATACATTTGTCAATTTCATGATCCACCAGTTTGAGGTGATCCATGATTGAAGCCGGGCAGTCGGGGTGAGAATCAACGGCCTTCTCCGTGGCGTCCAATGCCAATTTGACTGATGTCAGAGGATTGTGGATCTCATGGGCCACCCCGGTGGCCAATCGGCCCAGTTCGGACAGCTTCTGTTCCTGGGAGTATTTGACCTCGTTGGCGAGGTCCCGAATCGATTCAACGATCAGAGTCTGTTCCTCTCCCTTGATGTTTGCTGTCATGGGAGCAGCGAAGATCTCGACGTCAAGGGTGCTTTGATCTGTTCGTTGGTGACGGTGAAGTACTTTGAGTGGCGTGCGTTTTTTTGTGACCTCATGGAGTGGGCAGGTGGTCAGCGTGGGGGCGCAGGGCTTGTTTCTATTGTGAGATATCCCGTAGCAGGGTTGCCCGACATTCGTTTCGTCCGTTAGCCCAAGTTGTGTGCGATAAGCCTGATTGGTTAACAGGATATTGAAATCCTTGTCGATGATCCTCACCCCGTCCGGAATGGCATCCACCAGGGATTGCAGAAAGGCCTTCTGCTCTTCCAGTTCCTGCAGCTTCTCCTGCAGGCGTACCGCCATGAAATTGAAGGTGTCACTGAATCGGGAGAATTCATCTTTCCCGTTCAGGGAAACCCGGGCCGTTAAATCTCCGTGTGTCAGGGCTTCGCTGGCTTGTGTAAGGCGGTTGACGGGTTTGAGGACATAGTGGCGGATAAACCACCATCCACCGGTTAGATTCAGGATGACGATCAGCGCGCCAGCCCCCATCAGCAACAAGGTGGTGTTTTGTACCTTTCTACGAAGTGGCGCCGCATCATAATCGACATACAGGATGCCGTTGATAGGACTCTTTGCAACCGGTCCATGACACTCTGTGCAGGGGGATTTGTTGTGTACAGGGTTGATACTGCGCAGTGTCTCCTCTCCCTTATCATCTTCAACAAATCGTGTGCTGGGGGAGCTGGAAGTGTAAGGATCTGGTAGCTTTCTGCCGAGAAGATCAGGGCGACTGGAAAAGCGTATCTCACCTGCGGGATTGGTAATGAAGACAGTGGCGATTCCCTGTTGCTGACCCCATTTTTCCACCATCTTGGTCAAGCCGGGCAGATCTCGCTTGAGCATGGCGTTTTCCAATGATGTCTGCAGCAGGCGGTTGACCTGCGCTGCGGTTCGCGCCCGCTCTCCAGACAGCTCAGACTGGTAGAGCTGGATGTAGAGAAGCAGAAAAACCAGGGAACTCACCGCAAGCCCGGAGGCTGTGCCCAGGATGAATTTTCTGTTCAGACTGTTGGCTATCCAGCTCATGGAAACGGGGTACCAGTCAATTTGTCAGATGGGTTTTATTGGAATATCCAACTATTTAATTGTAACGCTCTAAAGAATAACTTTTTCTGACAATTTGTCAGGTGTTGGGTGGTTATTTGGTCGGATTCGTACTTCATTTCCTATATGTATAAGGTTTGGCGCAAGACTTGCAGGAGTGCTGAGATCTGAGCCATTGCTCAAGTGTCCCGTCCTGTGGAGGAGTCCGTAAAACATGAAAATAGAAAAAATGATTCGATGCCGCTCAATCCTGATAGCCGGTGGTTTGATATTGGCATTTATACCACTGGTTACTCTGGCAGAGGCCGATACCAGTCTCACCGATAGCCTGAAGCAGTCACTTAAAGCGCAAGGTTGGGAGGAGGATCAGCAGGAAGACGGGAGTGTGATTTATCGTCAGACACCTGTTCAATCCGAGTCTGAAAATAAACCTCTTGGCACTGATGGGCAGCAGAGGGAACAGTTTGGAAAAGCCTTGGATGGAAGGGGGTGGCAGGCGGATTGGGATCCGGATGGCAGTCTTATTTTAAGGCCCCAACGATCAGCGGCAGTCCAGGCTGCCGGTACGCACCCGGCACCAACTGATTCTGAAACAGACTTGATACCTGATCTGCCGGGTTTCAAATATTGGCGCATAGAAAAAGGTGAAGATGGAGCGATGTTGTTTCACCCATTACCCAAACCGCCGGGTACAGAGGTTACAACTTCGAACCAAACAGCCGTGGAAAGATGTGAGGGATATCAGTTTGATACAGCTCGGGTGTCGCTGCCGGTCGATCAATGGCCTGAAGCAAATGAACTGGCGCAGAAATGGTTGGAGCAATCAGGGTTTCATGGGCTGCTGGTAGGCAAGATCCGAAAGATATTGCGCATCTATTTGGTCAGTCTGGTTGATGACACATCACCTTATGCATTGAAACATCAGTTGGCGATCCGTGCGTCTGATGGGCATGTGATCTTGTTGGAGTGAGCGGCTTGACCGGATAGATAAAGCTGAGTTGAGCAGCTCGTCTGCTCAAACGAAACTTATACCCTTGGGTGCAAACATCTTGTTCCCCTGTTTTGAAGGCCTGTCAAGGGCCTCATTTTTTTGTCCGCTCGAAAAACCTTTTCGCATCGGGAATTTGCAGGAGGAGGTGATATCTCTTTTTACAACCCGCAATCCTATTAGGGAAAAGCCCTATGACGAATTGGCAGCAGTTCTTCGATGGCGGGAAATAGTAGTTATTGCCCTGTTGAAGAAGGACTAACGTAATGAAATTAATGGGAAAAAATAGCGCCAAGTCAATTTATTCAAATGTGTAAAAGTGTGGACTTGATCACATCTGCTTATCTACCTGCCATTTTGGCAGAACTCTACATTGTTTATTTCTCTTCTCGTTCGCGGCTTCCGCAAAAAATGCCATATAAAACAACAAGTAAGTAAGAAAAGCTCTCCTTTGGCACGGCAGTTGCAAAAAGTGATTGTATCTGCGTGTTGCAGTGCAAGAACAGTTATTGAGGGGAAGATGTGATGCGGTTTTTTTTGCCTGTTGGCGCCGTCTTGTTGCTGTTGATGGTATCTACGGTTTCGGCGGATTACCCCATTGCCGGGATTGAACCTTTCCAACGCCCATCGGGCGCACCGGTCCTTGAATGGGTGCAGCACGACAAAGCCTGGTACGAGCATGCACTGACGGGTGTGCAAAGACCCTATCCACGCAGCCTCTATTTCCTCGACAACCAGGGTGATTGGTATACGCCTTTCAACCGCCCTGGCATGCGAGGGCCATATGACATTCGAGGCTGGCATCGGTAGTTGCTGGCTTGGGTGTATACAGACTTTTGTTCTCCAGTTGAGCGTAACTGGGGGCGCGGAAGAGAGTCTCTATCTGAGACAAATAAATCATAATCCATCATTAGAGTTGAGGAATACATCATGAAAAAAATTCGAATGCCTAGCCTGGAAGGAATGGTGAAAGCTTTGGGTCTCGCTGCGCTGCTCGCAGTAGCTCCCTTGGCTTCAGCCAGCATGTACGGGATGTCCGGCATGAATGGTATGGGCGGAATGTCCGGCATGGGCGGAATGGGCGGCATGAGCGGTATGTCCGGCATGGGCGGAATGGGCGGCATGAGCGGTATGTCCGGCATGGGCGGTATGTCAGGCATGGGCGGTATGTCAGGCATGAGCGGTATGTCCGGCATGGCTGGAATGAACGGCTACTTTAGGATTACCCCACAGGGCCAGATCTTCTTCTATCCGGCCACCGGCATGTCAGGTATGAGTGGTATGTCCGGTATGGGCGGTATGTCTGGCATGTCAGGTATGAGTGGTATGTCCGGTATGGGCGGTATGTCTGGCATGTCCGGCATGGGCGGTATGTCTGGCATGGGCGGTATGTCTGGCATGGGCGGTATGTCCGGCATGTCCGGAATGTCCGGAATGTCCGGCAATTGGGTCTGGGTACCTAGCGGCATGTCTGGCATGAGCGGTATGGGTGGTATGTCCGGTATGGGCGGCATGTCCGGTATGGGCGGCATGTCAGGTATGGGCGGCATGTCCGGTATGGGCGGCATGTCCGGTATGGGCGGCATGTCCGGTATGGGCGGCATGTCCGGTATGGGCGGTATGTCCGGTATGGGCGGTATGTCTGGTATGGGCGGCATGTCTGGTATGGGCGGCATGAGCGGCATGTCCGGCTACTTCAAGATCACCCCCCAGGGTCAAATCTTCTTCTACCCAGCCACTGGAATGTCCGGCATGAGCGGTATGTCTGGAATGTCCGGCATGGGTGGAATGTCCGGCATGGGTGGAATGTCCGGTATGGGCGGAATGTCCGGCATGGGCGGAATGTCCGGCATGGGTGGAATGTCCGGCATGGGCGGAATGGGTGGCTGGCGTTAAACGCTAGGCTGACCTAAGGATAGCCTTGCAAGGATGCATAAGGGCACAGGGATGTGCCCTTTCTAATATCTACTCCCACATCAAAAAAGCGATTTGCATCGCGCCAGGCGAGGGTTATGCCATGAAGTTGGAAGCACAAATCATTTTTAGCACACTGCTTTTTGCTGTGCTGGTAATGGCGGGTAATGGAGTTTACGCAGCTGACGGCACGATAAAAGGAGATTACGAGCGTGCACGGTGGCACCTGATCCATTTCAAGCCGGCCATTGACGACGCCACGGATGAGCAGTGTTTGAGCTGCCACGGAGAGATTTTGGATCGCAAAGTGCGAGAAAAATCACCTGCGGGAGTCGATGCAACCAATGCGACGGCTTGGTATCAGACACTTAGCAGCTATTCAGGCCAACAGGATACCTTTCATCGCCGCCACTTGGTGACGCCTTTGGCAAAAAAGGTGATGGATCTGAAATGCAATACCTGCCACCAGGGTAATGATCCACGGGAAGCGGCCTTTATACCGCCCGATCCCTCTAACACAGATTTCACTCTACGCAAGGCGGTCAATCCAGAGACCTGCCTGATGTGTCACGGCGCCAGCCCGTACAAGCTTATGGGTCTGCCCAGTCCCTGGCCTGAATCACGCAGCATGTTTCAGGAAAACTGCCTGCTATGTCATACGGGTATTCGCACGACCCGGCATCAGGTCAATTTTCTCAAGGCAGATGCCATTGAAGCGGCAGGTAAGGAAGATTCTGATGTCTGCTTTGGCTGTCACGGCGGCCGTCAATGGTACCGCATCTCCTATCCCTATCCACGTCATGCCTGGAAGGGAATGGCAAAAGATATTCCGGATTGGGCCAAGGACCGACCAACCGAGTCTGAGTCGAGATTCAAAATCAAAATCAAACAGGCGGCGAAGTAGCGTTCTTGCTGGAGGAGATGTACGAATGAGTACTAAAAAAACAAATGATGATCTACTCGAACGCCTGAATCTTTCCCGGCGTTCGTTCCTGAAGACAACGGCTGCGGGAGGCGCTGCTGTTGCAGCCGGTGGCTTAGTTGAATTGAAGACCGCCAAGGAGGCTCAGGCCTTTGCCTACGAGCCCTATCCCAAAGATGATGAATTGGAGACGGTGGTAACCAGTTGTGCGCACAATTGTGGTTCACGCCATATGCTGGTCGCACACAAGTGGAAGGATGTTGTTGTCCGTCTTTCCACCGATGATGGCCGTTATCAGCGTGGAGGCCATTTCGGCAAGGATGGCCTCGAAGAGCCACAACTCAGGGCTTGCCTGCGTGGCCGTTCCTACCGGCAGCGCCTCTATTCAGCTGAGCGTCTGCTCTACCCCATGATGCGGGTGGGCGAACGTGGTGAGGGTAAGTTCAAGCGCGTCTCCTGGGATGAGGCACTGGACTTTGTGGTCGAGAAAATGGTCCATCTCAAGGATACCTATGGTCCTACTGCGTTGCTGGATCAGAGTTATGCCGGTGCCTCCTATGGTGTGCTGCACAAGTCGGATCAGATCGAAGGCCTGCTAGGCAGGTTCCTCGGCATGTTTGGTAGCCGCACCAACTCCTGGTCGGTGCCTTCATATCAGGCAACGACCTTCAGTTCTCGCATGACCTTCGGCACCATCGAGGACGGCAATGAGGACGATGCTTTTGCCCACTCCAAGCTGATGATTATGTGGGGTTGGAATCCGGCCTATACCTTCCACGGTGGCAATACCTTCATGTATATGCGGATGGCCAAGCAGCGTGGATGTAAATTCGTGCTGATCGATCCGCAGTATACCGATTCCGCCTCTGCCTATGATGCCTGGTGGATACCCATCAAACCCAATACAGATGCAGCGATGATGGCGGGCATGGCCCACCATATCTTCACCAACAATCTGCAGGATCAGGCATTCATCGATAAATTTGTCCAGGGTATGGATGCGGGCACCATGCCAGGCTGGGCAAAGGGCAAGGAGAACTTCAAAGACTATATCCTGGGCACATACGACGATGAGCCAAAAACGCCGGAATGGGCGGAAAAAATCTGTGGAGTAGCGGCGAAGGACATTAAAAAACTGGCTGATATGTACGCCAAGACTAAGCCTGCCGCCCTGAAGGCATCATGGTCGCCTGGGCGCAACGCCTATGGCGAACAGTACAATCGCATGGCGGCTGCGCTACAGGCGATGACGGGAAACATTGGCATTCTGGGTGGTTGTGCAGAAGGCGTGGGTAAGGCCTGGCATGCGGAGGCAGTGGCCTATCCCTATGATCAATATGCCAATATCTGGTTTCAATCCATCAAATCGGATCGTTGGGCTCACTGCGTACTCAACTACCCCAATGTGAAACGCGAAGAGATCGGACTCTGGCAACGCCAGGATGAAACCGACGGACAGATCCCCAATATCAAAGGCATCTTCTGGCAGGGATCGGACTGGCTCAATCAGCTTACCAATATCAATAAAGATATCGCGGCGATCAACAAGCTGGAACTGGTGGTCTGTATGGATTCCACCATCACACCCTCTGGCCTCTATGCCGATATCTTGCTACCTATTGCCACCCACTTCGAACGGCACGACACGGCGCTGCCCTGGTACAAGGGACACTACTATATCCATCGGCCGAAAGTAATTGAGCCAATGGGTGAGTCGAAGACCGATCTCCAGGTTTTTACAGAACTGGCATATCGTATCGGTGGTGATGTTTTTGGCCAAGCCTATAACCCCAAGGCTAACCGTGACTATTTTCATGTCAACGACAATGTGGATGAAGCCTATCTGCGTGAATGGTGGGAGACAAAAGTGATACCCCACCAACATGTCGATATGTCATGGGACGAATTCAAGCAACGTGGTGTCTATAAATTTAATCTGGATCAGCCACACGTCGCTTTCCGTGATCAGATCGAGAATGGCGCGAGCTTCCAGACAGCTTCTGGAAAAATTGAGATTTTTTCCGGCCAGTTAGCGCAGATTACTGATTGGAAGAAAACCATGTATGGCTACGAGATTCCCTACATCCCAAAATGGATCGAGCCTTGGGAATCATTGAACAGTCCAAAAACCAAGAAACATCCGTTTCATCTGATTTCGCCGCACCCGCGCCATCGTACCCACTCTATTTTTAACAATTGCAGCTGGCTGCGTGAGACCTACGAACAGGAGGTGACGGTAAATGCCTCCGATGCCAGGAAGCTCGGTATCAAGACTGGTGATATTGTGGAAGTCTGGAACGATCGCGGCAAATGCGTGGTGCCAGTCTATGTGACCGAACGTTGTATGCCAGGGGTTTTAGTATTGCATGAGGGGGCATGGATCGATCTGGATGAAAATGGTGTAGATCGTGCCGGTAACCCAGACATGCTGACCCTGGATGAACCGAGTCCGGCCGGGGCATTCGCTTATAACACCGTGCTCTGCAGCATCAGTAAAACCAATCTGGAACATCGTCCAGGTTGGGACAAACTGGCGACTTCGCGCGCCCACGTCTTCCGGCGTGACCTGTAATCTTGGAGGAGAGATAGATGTCAGAAACAAAGGACAAGACCAAGATCAAGGAAGCCGTCAAACGCCGTAAGCGGGAGACCTACATGCCTGTCAAACCTGATACACAATTGGGTTTTGTACATAATAATGTCGACTGCATAGGGTGCCGGGCATGTGAAATTGCCTGTAAGGATAAAAACGGGCTGATGCCAGGACCAAGATTTCGGCGGGTGCAGTACATTGAAGGTGGGACATACCCAAATGTCTACGCCTATAAAGTCAATATGTCATGCAACCATTGTGCAGAGCCTGCCTGTCTGCCGACCTGCCCGACCGGTGCGCTATTCAAGAGGAAAGCAGACGGGATCGTCGATATTGACTCGACCCTATGCATTGGTTGCAGACGCTGCGAAGCCGCTTGTCCCTTTGGCGCACCTCAGTTTGATCCCGTCGATAACATCGTAAAGAAATGCAATATGTGCGTTGACGAAATCGAAGCTGGGCGGAAACCATACTGTGTTATGGCTTGTATGATGCGTGTGCTTGACATAGGACAGATTGACAATATCTGGGATGGGACATTGGAAACTGTGGCTGTTGGACCAAACGATGAGATCGTTCGGCAAGTAAAGAACATGGCTAACATTGAAATGACAAAACCGTCTATCGGTTTTGTTCCACACAGCAAAGGCAAGGTGAAATGATGGGTGATCAGATGGCAGGATCAACAGCAGAGACTCTCATTATAGAAGATCCACTCACGGCGTTTTGTTCGGCTGTGGCTGAGGATCTCTCGCTTTTAGCCATATTGCATGATATTGAGCCAGACAAAAAGCTGTTGTCATTGTTGCGAAGTGAAGGTTTCACGTCATCTCTGGGATTAAGGTTGAAATCAGATGAAGGGCATAAGTCCCTGGCGTTTTTCGATAAGACGCTTCATAACCTGCCAAAAAAGATTGGGACGAAAGTCCTGGATCAGCTGGCGGCTGACTATGCCAGCATCTATTTAAACTATGGGATCAACGCATCTCCTGAGGAATCCGTTTGGATTGACGAAGAAAATCTCATATGTCAGGACTCAATGTTCCAGGTAAGAAATTGTTATGAGAGCCACGGGCTTGGCGTAGAAGACTGGAGAATACGCCCTGATGATCATCTGGTGATGCAATTGCGTTTTATGCAGTTTCTGTTTGAAAATAATCCAGATTTAAAAACATTTGTAGAAGTCGCACAATTCATGGATGAACACCTATTACGTTGGTTGATGCAGTTTTCCAACAGAGTGGCCAATCGTTGCGACACGCCATATTTTGCAGGCCTTTCTCTGGTGACAGCTTACTACTGTGAAGAGCTGCGGGATCTGCTAGCCAACATTCTTGACGAGCCCCGCCCGACACCTGAAGAGATAGAGGAACGAATGAAGCCAAAAAGGCGAGCGGAAGCGGTGCCCGTCAGTTTTATGCCAGGCATGGGGCCAGCGGTCTAACGCATATTCCAGCTGAAAATTGAAATATGATCGCTGGGGATGACGTAATCCTTTCCAGCTGATCTCGTATGTCCGAAAAATCCGACTCGATTTAAACAGAAGGGGATTGATAGTCATGAAAAATATACAGAGCTTTATTTTTACCCTGTCGACAGTTTGTTCATTGGTCGCCCTGTCGCCCAGTGTAATGGCTGATGCAGCAGCAGGGAGGGCAGTCTATGACGGAAGTGGAGCATGTGGTGCATGCCATGGAGCCTTGGGTAAAGGAGATGGCCCTGCCGCCGCAGCGCTGGATCCAAAGCCTCGTAGCTTTAGCGATGGGGTATTTAAATATGATACGGATGGTGATGGAAGTGCTGGCACGGACACTGATCTATTCAATATCATTAAGTATGGTTCAGCAGCATACGGTGGCGCAGCAACCATGCCGGGGCGCGCTGATATTCCGGATAGTGACCTTCAGTCAATTGTTGCATATATCCGCACCCTAAAAAACTGATCACTATTAGATGGGTCCAAATATCCGTAACCAGATAGAGCAGGCGTTACTTGAGCTAAAACAGCCTGAAGTGGTAGAGGCAAAGTGTGTTCACTCACTAATGGCATCAGCCAGCTGTTGCTCTTGTGTAGATGCCTGTCCCGAACATGCATGGATATTGAGTGAGTCAGTGCTTGGCCTCGATACTGGGAAATGTGACGGTTGCGGTCTTTGTGTTCCAGCTTGTCCCGAAGGGGCTATTCAACGTTTGTATGAACCTCTTCTGTGCAATTGGAATGGCCGTGATATTGTTTTTGTAGCTTGTGAGTGGGCAGGAGTCAAACGTGTTGATGGAGTGCTGCCCTGCGTCCACAGCATAGGAATGCGCGACCTGTTAATACTCTATCAGAAGGGTGCAAAAGATATAATAGTGACCAGAGGTGACTGTGCCAAGTGTGAGCGTGGGGACTCTCAGAGAGTCGGGCAGGCAGTAATTTGGATAAATCAAATGTTGACGGATAGGGATATTCGTCCAATGCGCTGTTATGAACTCACGCCGGAAAGGTGGACCGACAGTCTGAATACGGTGGAGAAGTATTCAAATGGCCCAGAGATGGGACGGAGAGCGTTTCTTCGTAAGACATTTGTGATTGCAGTCTCTGAGCAATCCGTTGAAGATAAGCTTAGCGGTGATATTGATACCCGGTCTCTTCCAATTGGCCGGTTACTCCCGCCTACTGAAAAAGACGCCCTGCTTCCATTCGTCCCAATCATCGATGCAAGTCGCTGTAACGGCTGTGACACCTGTGTAAAACTATGCCCTCATGATGCAATAACACTCAACAGGGATGATGAGACGGAAGTGCAAAGCTATGGCATACAATCAGAAAACTGCAGTGATTGCGGCATATGTGTAGACGGATGTGAGGTAGAGGCGATAGCAATAAAAAAATGGTCTGTTCCTGATCAGATAAAAATCAATTTGACTCATTCACGGTGTACTGCCTGTGGTGCCGACTATCACATGCCGGAAGTAATGAGTCAGACAGATGAAAGTTTGTGTCGTATTTGCCGCGTAGTTAACCACTACAGAAGCCTTTATCAAGTCAGGGACTAAATGCTAACCAATATCAAAGCTCATCAACCGGCTGAGACTCAATGCTTAGAGTGCCCAATCCGAAAAATGGCACTCTTCAAACGAGTGCCTGAAGATCAACTGAAGTCCACACAGAATCATCGAAGCTCACAGATTACATTTCCGCCAAGAGCACATCTGTATCGAGAGGGTGAAACAAATGATTTCGTCTACTCACTGTTTGATGGCTGTGTAAAACTCTATAAAACACTTCAAAACGGCAATATACAAGGAATGCGATTTGCGTCCCCAGGCGATTTCCTTGGATTTCAGGGAGATCTGGATGGAGCCATGCATCATGGAGCTATTGCGCTTACGGACACAATCGTTTGCGCATTTCCCAAGGACGACGTGCATAGGATGTTATGTGAGCATAAGGAAATAGCTTCAGAGATGATCATGAAAAACGCACAGATGATGGCTTTCTGCCAGGAACATCTGCTGAGTACAGGAGCGAAAACCGCCATCGAGCGCATCGCTTTTACCCTTGTTGAATTGAACCACAGGTTCAAGGTGCTACTCTCTTCAAAGGGTGTTGAACAATATATAAAAAATATTGAGTTGCCGCTAACGCAAGAAGATTTGGCTGATGCAGTCGGCCTGACATCCATTCATGTCAATAGAAAACTAAAACAGCTTAAGGACAAGCAACTGATAGCATGCAAGAAGGGGCGGATCAGCGTGTTGAATGAACAGGAATTAATGCTCCTGGCTCATTTTGATCCTGATTGCATCCATGTGCGAAACATCCTTTGAGTTATCAATAACAACGCTCTGCGCTTCATATCCACACTTCTTTCCTTTCGCGGATTCATCCACTTGAAGTGACAGAATTTCGACTCAAATCACTCTTCACACCATTCATCTCACATAAATTCAGATAATTTTTTCCTCTGTTCGTTTATCAAAACGATTCCTGATTAACATAGGTTAGTTACAGGCTTATATAGGTGTGATTAAACTGCATCAAGATCATATATTTACCTCATGGCAACAAAGCCATTTGAAAATATAATTAAATAATAATTGATCGGTAGTTCCATATCATTTTGTCACGCATCAGTAGCACAGAAGTTGCAATGGATTGACGAATCGTCAAGTCATTAGCTTTTTGCCAACGATGTAATTAGCTAGAGGAAAAACGCCATGAAATACCGCAGTGCATTAACACTATGTGTATATGTGGCACTACTACTTTCAATTGGGAATGTTTTTGCTGGAAACACTGACGATCCAACGCTGGACTACTTGAGCGCCCGATGGAACCCACTGCATTTCAAACCTGCAATCGATTACGCACTTGATGCCCAGTGCCTTGGTTGTCATCAAGAGGTCCTTGAGCGCAAGCCCTTGTCACAATCCCCTGCCGGAATAAAGTCAAGTGAGAGTCTGGCTTGGTACCAGAAAGATAAAACGTATCAAGGCGAACAGGATACTTTTCACCGTCGGCATATGGTTACCGGCACAGCCAAGCGCCTGATGAAATTTAAATGCAATACATGCCACCAAGGCCATGACCCAAAGGACGAAGCCTCAGGCACGACGGATACCACGCAAAAAGGTTTGGTGTTGAGAAAAACAGTGAATCCCGATATCTGTCTTATGTGTCACGGCAAGTTTGACTACAAGGTCATGGCAGGGCTGACGGGAGACTGGGCGGAGGTTGCAGATACCTTTAACGGTGATTGCGTTACCTGTCACAAGGAGTTCAGGACCAAGCGTCACAAACTTAATTTTCTTAATGAAAAAGAGATAGAAAAGGCTGGAGAGGAAGACAGCAACACATGCTATGGATGTCATGGTGGTCGCGCATGGTATGCGATTGCTTATCCCTATGTAAGGCGAGCATGGCTCAAACGCATGCCTGGTGCTTTGCCTGAGTGGGCAAAAGACCGGCCCACAGAATATACAAAACGATTCACTAAGTAGCTGCCACCCCTGTTTAGGTCTTCGATGTAAATATTCCTGAATCTGGCAGCTAAACAGCAAAATAATTGGGAACTTGCGACGATGAGTGACGCTAACGATTTGAAAAAACTGCTTGCATCTTCTCTGAACATGGAGCGAAGGACGTTTCTTAAAAGTTCCACCGCTGGTGCTGCGGCATTGACTGCAGGTGGTCTGTTAAAAACTGACAAAGCCGAGGCTCAATCCTACGAGCCATATCCGACAGATAATCAGATGGAGACGATTGTCACCAGTTGCGCGCACAATTGCGGATCCCGGCATATGCTGGTCGCACATAAAAAGAATGATGTTATTGTCCGTCTCTCTTCAGACGATGGCCGTTATCAGCGTGGCGGATGCTATGGTAAGGATACGGACGAAGAACCTCAACTCAGAGCCTGTTTGCGAGGCAGAGCCTACCGTGAACGTATCTACTGCCCCGAGCGTTTGCTCTATCCCATGCTGCGTGTGGGCAAGCGGGGTGAAGGCAAGTTCAAACGTGTCTCCTGGGATGAAGCCCTGGATTATGTAGCGAAAAAGCTGATTGCAATCAAAGAGAAATATGGTTCCCAGGCGATCCTCGACCAAAGTTACGCCGGGTCCTCCTATGGTGTTCTGCATAAGTCAGATCAGATAGATGGTCTGCAGGGCCGATTTCTCGGTATGTTCGCCTGCCGCACCAGTTCCTGGTCGGTACCTTCCTACCAGGCGACCACCACCAGTTCAAAGTGGACATTCGGAACCATCGAGGACGGTAATGAAGATGATACCTTCGCCCATTCGAAGCTGATGATCATGTGGGGCTGGAATCCAGCCTATACCTTCCATGGTGGCAACACGGTCTACTACATGAGGAAGGCAAAACAGAATGGTTGCAAGTTTGTTGTCATAGACCCGCTCTACACGGATACGGCGGCCACCTATGATGCCTGGTGGATTCCCATAAAACCAAATACCGATGCCGCCATGTTGGCAGGTATGGCTCATTATATATTTGCCAACAACCTCCAGGATCAGGCATTCATCGACAAGTTTGTTCAAGGCATGGATGCGGGAACCATGCCGGATTGGGCAACAAATTCGCCCAATGGCAAAGAGAATTTCAAAGACTACATTCTTGGTAAAAATAATGGTCAGCCAAAGACACCTGAATGGGCAGAGAAGATCTGTGGAGTAAAGGCAGAAGACATTAAAAAGCTGGCGGATATGTACGCAACCACCAAGCCGGCAGCGCTCAAGGCCTGCTGGGGACCCGGCCGGACTGACTACGGTGAGCAGTACAATCGTATGGCCGCCGCACTACAAGCCATGACCGGCAATATCGGTATGCTTGGGGGAAGCGCAGAGGGTGTTGGTAAGGCATGGCATGCAGAAGGTGCGGCCTACCCCTATGATCAATATTCGAATATCTGGTTCTCCTCCATCAAGTCTGATCGCTGGGCCTATATTGTCAACAATTACCCGAACGTAGCTCGGGAAGAGGCAGGCCTTTGGCCCAGAGAAGATAATCTTGATGGTGTTGTGCCAAATATCCGCGGCATCTTCTGGCAAGGCTCAAACTGGCTGAATCAGCTGACCAACATCAACGCTGAAATGGATGCTATCCAGAAGCTTGACTTGGTGGTATGCCTGGATCAAACGATTACTACATCCGGCCTTTTTGCTGATGTACTTCTTCCCATCTGCACCCACTTTGAGCGACATGACGTTGCTTTACCCTGGTACAAGGGACACTACTATATCCACCGTCCAAAGGTGATAGAACCATTGGGCGAAAGCAAGACAGATTTCCAGGTTTTTACTGAATTAGCCTACCGGGTCGGCAACATGACCGGCATGGGCGATAAGTTCGGCGAGGTTTATAACACCAAGGCTACTCGTGACTACTGGAACAATCCTGACCCAGTGGATGAAGACTATCTGCGTACCTGGTGGGAAGATCGTGTCATGCATCATCAACATGTGGATATGCCTTGGGTTGAGTTTAAGAAGCACGGTGTTTACAAGATGAAACTCAACCGCCCCCATGTGGGTTTTCAGGATCAGATCGAAAAAGGCATTCCTTTTCAAACGCCATCTGGAAAAATAGAGATTCTGTGCGATGAGCTGGCGCGTATCAGTGACTGGAAAAAAACCAAGTATGGGTACCACATTCCTTCCATCCCAAAATGGATAGAACCATTCGAGTCTTTGAATCATCCGGCAAAGACGAAAAATCACCCCTATCATTTAATTACACCCCATCCGAGACATCGCACACACTCCATATTCAATAACAGCGCCATCCTGCGTGAAACCTATGATCAGGAGATCACTATCAACACTTCTGATGCCAAAAAACTGGGTATCACAACAGGCGACAAAGTAGAGGTTTGGAACGATAGAGGCAGGTTGGTGGTGCCTGCCTACGTTACTCAACGTTGTATGCCAGGCGTGGTATCAATTCCTGAAGGTGCTTGGATTGATCTCGATAAGAACGGGATTGATCGAGCCGGCAATCCCAATATGCTGACTGCGGATACCCCAAGCCCAGCAGGCTCTTTCGCCTACAACACTATTCTGGTGAATCTTCGTAAAACTGATCTGCAACATCGCGCAGGATGGGATGAGACATCCGTATCCAGAAGTCATGTCTTTGGCCGTGATATCTAACCAAAAAAGGAGACGAGCATCATGAGCAGAGAGATCGACAAGGCGAAGATCAAGGCTGCAGTCAAACGTCGCAAGCGTGAGACCTATAAGCCTGTCGCACCCGTAACGCAGCTAGGTTTTGTTCACCATAATGTCGACTGCATCGGTTGCCGGGCATGCGAAATAGCCTGCAAGGATAAGAACGGTCTTGCGCCAGGACCCCGGCTACGCCGTGTAAGTTATATTGAGGGAGGAGTATACCCGGACGTCTATGCTTACAAGGTCAACATGTCCTGTAACCACTGCGCCCAACCTGCATGTCTGCCAACTTGCCCCACAGGTGCCATTTTCAAGCGTGTGAGCGATGGCATCGTCGATATCGATTCCACCCTGTGCATTGGATGCAGACGCTGTGAAGCAGCCTGTCCTTACGGAGCACCGCAATTCGATCCCGTCGATAATCTGGTGAAGAAATGCAATATGTGTGTTGATGAGATCGATGCGGGACGCAAACCTTACTGTGTCATGGCCTGCATGATGCGCGTCCTGGATATCGGTCCTATAGACGAGATCAGTGGTGGCAGTTTTAAAACAACCGCAATTGGTCCAAATGATACACCCGTAAAACAGGTAAAAAACATGGCCAATCCTGATCTGACCAACCCATCGATTCGATTCATAGCACACAGCAAGGGTGGTGTGCAGACAAAAAAACAGCATTAGGTACTTGATCAGTAAATATAAAATCAAAAACTGATTGATTCAAATAATTACCGGAGGAGAGATGATGATGAGAGTTGTATTGATGCTCTTTATTCTATTGCCTGGTTTAAGCCAGGCACTCAATATCGAGAATGGCAAACGTATTAACCGCACCTGTGCACTCTGTCATGGTGATTATGGTCAGGGTACGCCAGGAACATTATCACCCAGACTAGCTGGACTGCCGGCCAGTTATTTGGCCAAGGAACTCCGCTATTATCGCTCTGGTAAGCGAACCTATGCGCCCATGGTCATAGCCTCATCGATAAGGAAGATGTCAGATGAGGATATCGATGATATTTCTCAATATCTTGCAGGTGTAAATCTTAGAAATCTGAATCTTCCAAAGATTCCTAAATATCAAAACGGCAATAAGAAGCAGGGTGAAATAGTCTTCAAACAAGAGTGCAAGAGCTGCCATAAAAGAACCGGGTTAGGTAAGGCAAAAAAGGGGATTCCACCTGTGGCCGGACAATATGGAAGCTACATTTTTGGTCAGATCAAAAAATTCCAGACAAAGCACCGCGACCATGATGACGACCCGGATGATGACACTTTTGCTGAATATGACGATGATGAACTCGATAATATTATCGCCTATCTGACGAACCTGCCAGCTCATGCGCCGCTCACAGCTGCAGAGGAGTTCACTATTGACGCGGTAGGCATGTCGAGCATGGTGGGTTCAGAGAGTATGGCGGGCATGGTTTCAGGCCAGGAATCCAGCCTACAGGGTATGAGCGGTTCCGATGAGAAGGTCTTTATCACCGGTCGCTTCAGAGTCACACCGCTGGGAGAGATCGTTCTTATTCCGCTTAATCAGGATATGCGCTCAATTGCAGGATTGTCCGGAGATTTTAAAATAACACCCACCGGCATTCTGTTTATCCCCAATTAATTGACCAGACTTAGAGACGAACCAATTGTATTCGCAGACGGTTCTGTTTTCCAAGTGAATTAATCTGTGTTTAAAGTGTAGGAAATTATGAAATTACCGAAACAATTATTATCGTGGCTGGTTCTAGGCTTTCTTCTTCCAGGTTTTGTCATTGCCAGCGATCGCTGCCAGCCATGGAGAGCGAAGCGAAGGCTGGTAGTCCCCGGTAGCCGCGAGGCCGCACTGCTTACCCGGCGTGCCTTGCGCCAGAGGGGAAGCAAAGTA
>JAESPE010000061.1 GCA_016756835.1 gamma proteobacterium endosymbiont of Lamellibrachia anaximandri
TACTATGCTGGCGGTCATGAGAAACTCCTGATGTTGTTTCTCGTAATGATCGCCTAGTTCATTGCATTTAAACAGGTTTTAATGCGGTGGCCCTGGGCAGTCCAGCCTTTGGCATCCTGGGTGTCCAATGATTCGGCGCTTGCAATTATCCCTTTGAGTTCGGCCATATCCCCCCCCTGAACTGCTGCATGTAGCGGCAGGGAATTGCTCGCTGCACCGGTCAGCGGGAGCGTTAGCAGTACCCCGGATACCACGACCTTCCTGATCCACAATATGAACCGCACTTTGAATCTCCTGTTTGTTGCGCTTAACCATATGGCCCTATAACCCGGGGGCGCTGTATCTACAGGAATAGTGCTAGACTTCAAAAAAGTCCTAACGAAAAGCCATTACTTATCCGTTTTTTTTACAAGTGCAATTAAAACAATGACTTGGTGATTCCTTGTGACAGGAACCAAGTGCGTGTGTCGGGGCCTGAATCTTGTCAGAGTCAAACTCAGAACTGAGTAAAGTCAGAACTTTCAGGATTGGTGACTGCCAAGTTGAGCCGCCGATGCTGCGCGTGACCTGTGATGGTCAGGTTGTGCGCCTGGAACCCAGGACTATGCAAGTCCTGGTTTACCTTGCGGCACATGCGGGGCGAGTTATCAGCCGGGCGGAACTCGAGGAAAATATCTGGCAGGGGCGTATTGTTGGCGAGGATGCGCTGACCAATACGATATCAAAGCTCCGGCGAACTTTTGGAGACGACGCACGTAACCCGAAGACAATCGAGACCTTGCCAAAGACCGGCTATCGCTTGGTTGCCGAGGTGAATTGGATCGATGCCGAGTCTGAACCGCCTGCGAAGAGATCGTTCAGAGCAGAAAGGCCAAACTCCTTGCCCGGCCGCTTCTGGATGGGATTGCTGGTATCCATGGCACTACTTACAGGCATAGCGGGCTGGTTGCTGCTTCAACAACAGGCAGGGTCTGATCTTGAGATTTCTATTCAGAGCGATGGGTCTGAGGGAAAACCGTCTGTCGCGATCATCCCCTTCGAGAACCTGGGGGAAAAACCGCAACAGGACTATTTCGCAAACGGCATCACTGCGAACCTGATTACAGACCTGTCCAAGGTTTCCGGTCTACTGGTAATTGCACCGGGCTCGGTATTTCCTTACCGGAACAGCACTTTTGGGACAAGAAAAATATCCCAGGAACTCAATGTGGACTATGTGGTTCGAGGTAGTGTGCAGCGCCAAGGTCACAATGTAAGGGTAAATGCACAGCTGATTGAAGCCGCAAGCGAACGAGCACTTTGGGCAGAGCGTTACGATAGTGAAATGAGCAATGTGTTCAAGCTGCAGGATCAGGTGGCGACTGCACTTGTGGCGGCACTCAGTGTCGAATTGGCACCCAGTGAGCGGGATATTTTCAGTAGAGATCCCTCAGCCAGTGTGCAAGCTTATGATCTCTTTTTACGGGGTCTGGAGGAATATGGTCATCGCACTCCAGGCAGCAATCGTTCTGCCCGTGGATATTTTGAGCAGGCAATTGCACTGGATCCCAATTTTACACGCGCAACTGCAGGCCTTGCGCTGGTTCATTCGCGTGATGCTATTGATGGTTGGACCGCAACGCCAACGCATTCTCTGAGCCTTGCTGCGAAATTCGCTGATACTGCGGCAGACATTAATCCAACAGTTCCTCAGGTACATTTTGTGACTGGCCAGGTCGCGCTGTTCAGAGGGCAGCATGCGAAGGCGATCGAGGCCACTCAGCGGGCGATAGATTACAGTCCGAATTATGCTGATGCCTATGCTTTGCTGGCATGGATCATGAGTTATGCAGGTCAGCCCAATGAAGCCTTGGCGGTGTTGGAAAGCGCGATTCGACTCAATCCGGTCATTCCAGCGTCCTATTCTGAAATTCTCGGAGAGATCCTTTTCCTGCAGGGCAATTATTCCAATGCCATTGCCTCATTTGAAAGGGCCTTGCAAATTAATCCATCGCACATGCGCGCCCGTATGTGGCTCATCGTTACGCTTGCACAGCTTGGAAAGCTTGATGAGGTGCAATGGCAGGTGGCTGAACTAATGTTGCTGAACTCAGGGTTTTCTCTGGCGCGCTTGGAGTATGCATTCCCATTCCGTGATCAGTCGGTTCGAAACCGGCTGCTACAGGGCCTTCGCCAGGCTGGGTTACCGGAATAGAAATAGATGCCACTTCATTGTTAAGTAGGATTAAGCTGAATCTGCAACGGAAAACAGTACGGTGTGATCCAGATCCAGTCCCACGGAGAGGCTTTCTCCCAGCAGAAAGTTATCCCGTCCGTGGGTAATGTAGAGGATCTCAGTACCGCTCTGTAATCTCAATCGGTAGAGGATATCCGCGCCGCGGAACGCCTTACCGATCACTTGTGTGGTCACGCCATCAGGCTGACGGACCACGTCGTCGGGTCGCAGCAGTATCTCCATGTTGCCGGTTTTCGATACCTCTGTGCCGACCACCGGTATTGGCCCCAGCTCACTGATCAGTCTGCCCCGGTTGTCCCGCACTAACGGCAGTAGAGCACCCTGGCCGATAAAACCCGCCACGAACCGGTTTGCAGGGGTATGGTAGAGGTTGAAGGCGGTGTCCCACTGTTGGATGAGGCCGGTCTGCATTACTGCGATCCGATCCGCCATGGCGAAGGCTTCATGCTGGTCATGGGTGACCAGGAGGGCGGTGGTACCCTCCCGTTTCAGTATCTCCCGCACCTCTCTGGCCAGGTTCTCCCGCAGGTCCACGTCCATGCTGGAGAAGGGTTCGTCCATCAGCAGCAGTGACGGCTCCGGCGCCAGTGCCCGGGCGAGGGCGATGCGTTGCTGTTGCCCGCCGGAGAGTTGGTGGGGAAAGAGCGAACCGGCGTCCGGTAGTTCCACCAGTCGCAGCAGTGACTCGATGCGTTTGCGCCGCTCCTTGCCGGGTCGGTCGGCGATACCGAAGCCGATGTTGTCCGCCACATTCAGATGGGGGAAGAGAGCGAAGTCCTGAAACACCATGCCGATGTGGCGCTGTTCGGGGGCGAGGATTTTACCGGGGCGGCTCACAGTTGACTGTTTGAGGTCGATGCTGCCGGCGCGGATCGGCTCGAATCCGGCGATGGCGCGCAACAGAGTGGTTTTTCCGCAGCCGGATGGACCTAGCAGACAGCCGATTTCGCCTGCCTGCAGGTCGTAGGTGACCCCTTTTACGACTTCGGTGTTCTCGTAGGCGATGTGCACATCGTTGAGCGCCAGCAGTTTATTCATGGGTCTCTCCGGATTTTCGGATGGCGCGGCTGAGCAGGATTACCGGCACAATCCCCACTACCACAATGGAGAGGGCGGCGATGGACGAATCGGCCAATCGTTCGTCCGAGGCGAGTTCATAGGCTCTGACCGCCAGGGTGTTGAAATTGAAGGGGCGCAGAATCAGGGTTGCAGGCAGCTCTTTCAGTACGTCCACGAAGACCAGCAGCATGGCTGTCAATAGTGCGCCGCGCATCATCGGCAGATGGATGCGCCGCAATACCTTACCCGGTGCCAGCCCCAGTGAGCGTGCGGCATCATCCATATTGGGTGTGATCTTCGACAGACCAGACTCCACCGACTGCAGGGAGACTGCGAGAAATCGAACCGCATAAGAAAAGAGCAACGCGAACACAGTGCCGCTGAGCAGCAGGCCGGTGGAGAGGTCGAAGGTGCCGCGCATCCATTCATCCAGGGTGTTGTCGAGCCAGGCAAAAGGCAGCATCACTCCCACCGCGATCACCGTGCCGGGGATGGCGTATCCCATGGCGGAAAAGCGTACTGCGACGGCTACCGGTTTCGAGGGGTGGAGGCGCTGGCCATAACCCAGGAAGAGCGCCAGCATCAGGGTGAAGATGGCGGCGGCGCTCGCCAATAGCAGGCTGTTACCCGCGAGCTGCAGGAAGCTCAGGTCGATCGCTTCTTCCGCGATGGAGAGCGCCCACACCAACAGTTGACCTGCAGGTATAAGGAAGCCGAAGGCCAGAGGGATGATGCAGATGGCGAAAGCCGCATAACGCTGCCAGCCCATGAGTGGGTGGTGGAGCGGGTGGTGATGGCGTCCATCAGTTTGATAGAAGCGCTGGCGGCGGCGCGAATAGTGTTCCAGCAGGATCAGGATGAATACAAAGCTCATCAGGAGTGCGGCAAGCTGGGCGGCGGCGGCGCTGTCGTTCAGGCCGAACCAGGTGCGGAAGATGCCTGTGGTGAAGGTGCTGATGCCGAAATACTGCACTGTGCCGTAGTCCGCCAGGGTCTCCATCAGGGCCAGGGAGAGGCCGGTGACGATGGCGGGCCGGGCCAGGGGCAGGGCGATGGAGAGAAATATCCGTAGTGGGCCTGCCCCCAAGGCGCGGCCTGCCTCAAGGGTTGATGACGACTGCCCCAGAAAACTGCTGCGCGCCATCATGAAGACGTAGGGATAGAGTACCAGGGAGAGCATGATGACCGCCCCGCCCAGTGAGCGGACCTCAGGAAAATAGTAGTCTCCCCCCTCCAGTCCGAAGCTGTCGCGCAGCCCGGTCTGAAGCGGACCGGCGAAATCGAGCAGACCGGTGTAGGTGTAGGCAATGATGTAGGCCGGTATCGCCAGGGGCAGCAACAGGCTCCATTCAAAAAAGCGGCGGCCGGGAAAGTCGTAGACAGCGATGACCCAGGCGGTAGGGATACCCAGCAGCAGAACCCCGAATGCGACCCCTAAAACCAGCAGGGCCGAGTTGCTCAGATAGTCGGCGAGCACCGTCTCCGCGAGGTGGCTCCAGACCTCTCCCGCAGGGACGAAGATGAAACTGAAGACGGTGAAAACCGGCAGCGCCAGCACCAGGGCAGAGAGCAATACGCCAGCCTGCCAGAAGCCGGGTCGGTGTAGCGCTGTACGGTTTGAGGCTCTGCGAGTCGCTACTTCCACCCGGCTCTATCCATGATCCTCACAGCCGTTGCATTATGCTGACCGAGTTTGGCCAGATTCAGCTGATCCGCCTTGAAACTGCCCCACTGTTTGAGCAGGTCACTCCACTCGACCCCCTCTCGAATCGGGTACTCATGGTTGGCCTCGGCGTACCATGACTGGGACTCTGGTGTGACCAGGAACTCCATCAGCCGGATGGCGTTGGCCCTGTTTTTCGCGGCTCGGGTCAATGTGACGCCACTGATGTTGACGTGGGCGCCACGGTCGGACTGGTTGGGCCAGAAGATGGCGACCTTTTCCGCTGCAGCCTGTTGTGACTGATCTTTTCCTTTGATCATCTTGCCCAGATAGTAAGTATTGGCGATAGCGATGTCGCACTGGCCTGCCGCCGCCGCCTTGATCTGGTCGCGGTCTCCGCCTCTGGGTTTGCGGGCGAGATTTTTCACCAGGCTGTCGGCCCAGACCTGGGTTTCATCCTTGCCATCGTGGGAGAGCATGGAGGCAACCAGCGACTGGTTGTAGATATTGCCGGAGGAGCGGATACAGATCTTTTTAGCCCACTTTGGATCGGCCAGTGCCTCATAGGTGGAGAGTTCGTCTGCCGACACCTTGCCTTTGACATAGATGATGGGGCGTGCCCGCAGGGAGAGTCCAAACCAGTGGCCCTCCGGATCACGATAGGCGGCAGGAATGGTATCCCTGAGCTTGATGGAGGAGACACTCTGGGTCACGCCGGCGTTTTTTGCCCGGTAGAGTCGTCCCGCATCGGTGGTGATGAGCAGATCCGCCGGACTGTTCCTGCCTTCAAGCTGCAGGCGTTTCAGCAGGGCATCGGCCTTGCCCGTCACCAGGTTGACCTGTATCCCGGTCTGCGCGGAGAAACGGTCAAGCAGTGGCTTGATCAGCGCCTCCTTGCGCGCTGAGTAGAGATTGACCTCTTCGGCGGCAAAGGCCGTATTGGAGAGTGAAGCTGCGGCAATCAGGATTGCCAGTAGGGAATTAATAGAGAGGGATCTCTTTCTCATGGGAAATAAAACTCCGCGTATGCGTAATAATAATGAGAAAGATTCTCAATACTTTTTGTGACAAAGTCAACAGTGAGTCTGCAGGGGGATATAACGGGAGATGCGAGGAGAGAACGGGTAGGCCGGCTCAAGCATAGCGGAACCGGCAAGCCCAGTTTGTTTTCCGGGTGATTGCCTGATCCGCTGCGTTTGACCAGGCCTACGAACCCGTGTCACAAAACTGGGACACGATCACCGGGCTGTGCTGTGCGGTACCACTGTTCCATTGGAACGGCCTCCGAAGAGTTTTCAAGGGGTGCCCAGGCGGCGAAATTCTTCTCCGCAACGGGTTTGAACGGCCCCTCCTTGAATTCAAACACCACTGTGTCGGGCGCCAGAGCCACCATTCCGTGCCAGGTTCCCTCGGGCAGTTCCACGCCATGCACCGGTCCACCGGCCTTTAATTCGGTGCGGCTGAGGAGTGCGCCATTGTCGTCAAAGGTGAGATAGGCCAACTCCCCCTGGAGCACCATCAGCATCTCCCAAGTGGCGGGATCCGCATGCCGGTGGGGACGGTAGTAGGTGCCGGGCTGCATCGCCATGGCCAGTCGCTGTACACTGGAGTCAGGACTTGGGTGAAAACAGTGATGGGCGCGCAACCGGGAGGACGTGCGAGAATCCTCAATCAGCTGGTGGGTGACGGATTCATCAAGCAGTTTCATCGATACGTTCTTAGTTGTGATGGGGGAGCCAGTTTATGTCCTGTTGGTCACAAATCAAAATTCCTGTATGGCGGATGGTCTAACTATTCGATCGCCTCAATCTGCTATGTGCGCAGGGATAGGCCAACATCAGACTCATCAGCAGCAGTGTGAGGATCGGCAGATTGCCCAGGCTGGCATAGGGCGTGTTGCCGGACATGGGCTGTATCTCCCCCAGCAGGACATCTTTTTTCAGCAGGGGTGAAACCTTAACCAGGCCGCCATGAGGATCGATGATTGCCGACACGCCGGTGTTGGTCGAGCGCAGTAGATAACGTCCCGTCTCCAGCGCCCGCATGCGGGCGATCTGCAGATGCTGGTGAGGCGCCAGAGAGTCTCCGAACCAGGCATCGTTGCTGGCGTTGATCAGATAGGCCGCCTCCGGCAACGCCTGGATCATCTCATTGCCGAAGGCGTCCTCGTAACAGATCGACATGCCGACCTGGTGGTTGCCGACGGTCATCAATGGCTTGGCTGCGGTACCGGCAGAAAAATCCGACATCGGAATGGTGAGGAAATCAACGAGTGGATTGAGTATCGATTTGAAGGGCAGAAACTCGGTGAAAGGAACCAGATGATGTTTGTAGTAGTAGTCGCGCAGACCACCGGCGCTGACCATGGTGTTGAAGTAGGTCTGCCTCTCCTCATCCATTCGAACCACCCCAAATACCAGGTGAGCGTCGTTGTTCTTCAGCGCGGACTCAAGCGGGTGGACAAATGGCTCGTCCACCTGGGAAAGGAAAGCCGGTATAGCGGTTTCCGGCCAGATGATGAGATCGTTGTCGAGAAGATGGGTACGGGTCTCGGTAGCGTAGAGCCGCAGGGTGTCCAGCAGTTGATCCGGTTGCCACTTCTTCTCCTGGGGGATATTGCCCTGGATCAGGGCGACCCGCAGAGGATCTCCGTGGGGTTGGGTCCAGGATACCTGCTGCAGACCCCAGCCGACGCCCCAAAGCAGCAGGGCAGCGAGTAGCGTCCGGTATCTCCCTGCCGATATTACAAGCACCAGCAGCAGACCGGCAGAGAGTGCAGTAGCCCAGCTGCTGCCCAGCTCCCCCAGTAGTGGACTATAACCTGCGAGGGGTGAGTCGATCTGTGAGTGGCCGAGTAGCAGCCAGGGAAAACCGCTGAGAAACCAGCCCCGAAACCACTCTGAGGCTACCCAGATGGCGGGATAGATCGCCAGCAGGCGCAGGCTTGCGGTGTTTTCAAAACGGCTTGCGAGCCAACCGGCCAAGCCGTAGTAGAGGGCTGTTATCAGGACGAAGAGGGCAGTGATCAACAGGGGCGGAAACCAGCCGAGGTTGCCGAACTGGGCGATGCTGATGTGCAGCCATGAGACACCACTGCCCATCAAACCAAGGCCGTAGATGAGTCCAAGCTGAAAACCGCTCCAGCGCCTGTTTTTCAGCCAGAGCAGGAAAAGTACCGCCGGTCCGACAATGGCCAGAGGCCAGAAATTGAAAGGTGCAAAGGCAAGGGTGGTCACTGCACCCGCGAATAGGGCCAGCAGGGCGCCCGGCCCGGCTTCGATCCACTGGAGGAGTCTGGACCGGTAGGGTTCGGTCTGACTCACAGAGATGATTCCTCGTAGGGATCGCTGAATCCCAAACCGCACAGGATCTGCCGCTCCCGTGTCTCCATGACTTCAGCTTCATTTTCGTCAAGATGGTCGAATCCCTGCAGATGCAGCATCCCGTGTACCGTCATGTGCGCCCAGTGGGACAGGGCTGATTTGTTCTGCGCTTCAGCCTCCCGTATCACCACCGGTGCGCAGATCACCAGATCCCCCAGCAGGTTACTGGGAACTTGCGGGGGGGCTTCGAAAGGGAAGGAGAGTACATTGGTGGGACGATCCTTGCCGCGATAATCACGGTTCAGCGCCCGGCTCTCTGTTTCATCGACGAGGCGAATCACCACCTCTGCAGCTTCCGTCCTCTTTACCAACGCCGCCTGAGCCCATTGGATGAATGCCTCTTTCGACGGCAGATCAACTGTCTCGGTGGCGTTTTGAATTTCAATTTCTAAGTGCATGGCGGCGCTATCCTGCGCAGCAACAGGTAGGCCCGGTCAAGCTCGCGGACCGGGCAATGCAGTGGTGTAACGAGACTCGGATGCGCCGGTTCCGCAAGCTTGAACCGGCCTACAGATGGTGAGCAGACAACTGACATCAAAACTAACCAATATGCCCTTTTGTGTCGTTATCACTCGCCTGGTCAAAGTCGTCATAGGCGCGAACGATCCGCTGTACCAGGTGATGACGCACCACATCGCGGGCGTTGAAAAAAGTGAAGCTGATGCCGTCCACCTGGTCCAGAACCTCAACGGCCTGACGCAGGCCCGAACGCTGGCCACGTGGCAGGTCGATCTGGGTGACATCGCCGGTGATAACGGCAGTGGAACCGAAGCCGATGCGGGTGAGAAACATCTTCATCTGTTCCGGCGTGGTGTTCTGGGCTTCGTCCAGAATAATGAAGGCGTCGTTGAGGGTGCGTCCTCGCATATAGGCAAGTGGCGCCACTTCGATGACGTTGCGCTCAATCAGCTTGCTGACCTTCTCGAAGCCGAGCATCTCATAGAGTGCATCGTAGAGTGGCCGCAGATAGGGATCTATTTTCTGTGCCAGATCGCCGGGCAGGAAGCCGAGCCGCTCACCGGCCTCCACAGCAGGACGTACCAGGAGGATACGCCGTACCTGGTCCCGCTCCATGGCCTCCACTGCGCAGGCGACCGCCAGGTAGGTTTTGCCGGTGCCGGCGGGACCCACGCCGAAGTTGATGTCGTGAGTCAGGATCTTGTGCAGATACTCCTGCTGATTGGGACCCCGGGGGCGTATCAGTCCCCGCCGGGTCTTGATGACCGTCTCCGGCAGATCGGCCGGTTTGTCTGTCTGAACCTGTGCGTCGATACCGGACTCCTGCAGGAAAAGATGGACGCGTTTGGGGTCGAGAATCTCATCTTGTGCAACGTTATAGAGATTCTGCAAAACCTGTTTACCGCCGCGCACGGCATCTGCTTCACCGATCAGACGAAAATGGTAACCCCGGTTGCTGATCTCTATGCCCAGGCGGCGTTCGATCTGACGCAGATGTTCATCGAGCTGGCCGCAGACATTGGCAAGCCGTTCGTTGTCTTCAGGTTCGAGGGAGAAATCGAGAGAATCAGGATGGTCAGACAAAGGAGATACCGGGTTGGAGAGGGTTTTAGCTAGGAGCGGGTAGTCTAACTGCAATTGCGAGCGTCAGCCAGACAGGGTTGCCTGATCCGCTGTGCTTGATCAGGCCTACGCATTCAGTGCAGTACGGTTTTTTGGGCAAAGGTTTCACCAGCGCCGCTGATTGCATCACCGTATCCCCAGGTTCCGACGATCCGATTATCCTCGGCTACTGTGATGCCTCTGCCGGTGTATTCTCCCGCCTGCCAGTTGTAGGTCAGGATATTGCCGTTTACAGTGCCTTGCAGTTTCCCGCTCTCATTTCCAGCGGAATAACTCCCGCTCACACGATTGCCCGTTCGTTGCAGGGTAAACTGGACGTCGATGCTTTCGAGACCTTCACTCATGATGCCTGTGTAGCTGCCGTGAAACAGTTTAGGCACTGGAGGCGGGGCTGGTTTTCTTGGCGTTTTGGCAAGATAGGTGACTGGATCGTTTCTTGTAGGTTGCGCTACCGGCTGTGGGTCAACCTTCGGTTGGCTGACTTGAGGTTTGATCGGTTCTACCACCGCCGTTCGGGATTGCTGCGCAGGTGGGAAAATCTTATCCCAGTTGGCAATAACCCCACCTCCCAGTATACCGGCAAGGCCGATCAGCGCGACGATAATCTGTGTGTTGCCGCCCTTGTTCTCTCCGCTCATCTGTTGCTCCGGAATCGTTTCCTTCTCGGGAATAAGTTTATCCCAAATTTGCGCTTTGTTCCGCCGGAGTCTGTTCGATTTCACCACGCAGCGAATTGGGCAGTGCCTCTGTAATGCGCAGATCGACGAATCCGCCGATCAGTTCAGCCGGTCCGTTGAAGTTAACCACCCGGTTGTTTTCGGTACGGCCAGCCAGTTGCTTCGGGTCTTTGCGGGAGGGGCGTTCCACCAGAACCCGCTGCAGGGTCCCCACCATCTGGCGGCTGATGCGCTGGGTCTGGGTATTGATCAACTGCTGCAGCCGTTGCAGACGCTGCTGTTTGACCGCCAACGGGACATCGTCGGACAGATCCGCTGCCGGCGTGCCGGGACGGCGGCTGTAGATGAAGCTGTAGGAGTTGTCGAAGCCGATCTCCTCGATCAGCTTCAGGGTCTCTTCAAAGTCGGCCTCGGTCTCACCGGGAAAGCCGACGATAAAATCGGATGAGATGGTGATGTCGGGGCGGACCTCCCGCAGGCGGCGAATCCTGGTCTTATATTCCACGGCCATATGGCCACGCTTCATCATTGCCAGCACCCGGTCGGAGCCGGACTGCACCGGCAGATGCAGGAAGCTGACCAGCTCCGGCACCTCGCCGTAGACCTCGATCAGACGATCAGAGAAGGCGAGAGGATGGGAAGTGGTGAAGCGGATGCGATCGATGCCGTCGATGGCCGCCACATACTCGATGAGCAGCGCAAGATCGGCGGTCTCGCTGTCGTGCATCGCGCCCAGGTAGGCGTTGACGTTCTGTCCCAGCAGATTGACCTCGCGCACCCCCTGGGCCGCAAGCCCGGCCACCTCGGCGATCACATCGTCGAAGGGACGACTGATCTCCTCACCACGGGTGAAGGGGACGACGCAGTAGGTGCAGTATTTCGAGCAGCCCTCCATGATGGAGACGAACGCGGTCGGACCCTCTGCCCGTGGCTCCGGCAGACGGTCGAACTTTTCGATTTCGGGGAAGGAGACATCCACCACCGGATGGTGCTCGGTACGTGCCTCCCTGATCATCTGCGGCAGACGGTGCAGTGTCTGGGGGCCGAAAATCAGGTCCACATAGGGCGCCCGCTCGCGGATCGCCTCGCCCTCCTGACTGGCGACGCAGCCGCCGACACCGATAATCAGGTTTGGGTTCTTCTCTTTCCAGGGGCGCCAGCGGCCAAGTTGCGAGAAGACCTTCTCCTGCGCCTTTTCCCGTATCGAACAGGTATTGAGCAGCAGTACGTCCGCCTCTTCCGGCATGTCGGTGATATGCAGATCTTCCGCCTCGCGCAATCCGTCCGCCATACGGGCGGAGTCGTATTCGTTCATCTGGCAGCCGAAGGTCTTGATGTAGAGTTTGCCGGTCATGGATGGCCTGGGTCTCTGGAAAAAACGCTATTTTAGCCCCATCTCCGGAACTGGCCAACCTGTGTAGGATGTGGGAGTCCCTAAACTTCCCCGAGCAGAGACCTGATGCGTTCCGCGTGGCGTGCCTGCTGTCCAGGGAGATGGAGACGGTGGGTGGTGATGATGCCCTTTAGCTCAGCGAGAGCCGTTTCAAAATCATCATTGATGACCAGATAGTCGAACTCGGCATAGTGAGACATCTCACTGATCGCCTCCTGCATGCGGGCTCGGACGGTCGATTCGTCGTCCTGGCCCCGTCCGTCGAGGCGTTCCCGCAGGGCTGCCAGGCTGGGCGGCAGGATAAAGATGGAGACGGCCTCGGGAAAGAATTTGCGTACCTGTTGCGCACCCTGCCAATCGATCTCCAAAACCAGCTCCTGTCCGGCCTCCAATTTTGAACGAACCTCGGACTCGGCGGTGGCGTAGAAGTTGCCGAATACCTCGGCGTGCTCCAGAAATGCCTTGCTTTCGACCATATGCAGGAAGCTAGCGTGATCGATGAAATGGTAGTGGACGCCATCCTCTTCGCCGGGACGCTTGGCGCGGGTGGTATGAGAGACTGAAACCATCAACTCACTGTCCTGTTCCCGCAGTGCCTTGAGCAGGCTTGTTTTGCCTGCGCCGGACGGGGCGGAGAGGATGTAGAGTGTGCCGTTGGCTTTGGACATGCTGGATTCCTGTGTCATTTCTCTGTGGTGGACGGAGATACTATCAGAAATCGAAACTCGGGCGCTCTCCCTTGGCTTCGTAGTAGGGCATCATTTCGGCGGCCAGCCGGGAGAGGGTCTCCTGGCGGTTTTCCGGAGCGGGATGAGTACTGAGAAACTGTGGCGGGCGGCTCTCCGAGAGTTTGCCCATCTTCTCCCAAAGCGTGGCGGCGGCCCTGGGGTCGTAGCCGGCCTTGGCGGCAAGTTCGATACCGATCCGGTCCGCCTCTGTCTCTGCGGTACGGCTGTTGGGCAGATCTATGGCCAGCTTCGCCGCGACCGCCGCACCCGCCATGGTGGCGCCCCGGTTGTCCGATGCGATGCCTATGGCAAGTACGCCGAGGGAAGTGGCTATCGCAACCGACATCTTTTCCGCCGAGTGTTTGGCCAGTGCATGGCTGATCTCGTGGCCCAGCACCTGCGCCAGCTCATCGTCGGTAGGTTTGATCTGCTCAACCAGTCCGGTATAGAGCGCCATCTTTCCCCCTGCCATCGCCCAGGCGTTCACCGTTTCGGGGTCGTCGAGAATCTTCATGCTCCACTCCCAGTCCTTGGTTTCCGGGCGTATTTTCACGGCTTGGGCGATGAGACGCGCTGTGATTTTATGCACTCGTGCCTTGAGTTTTGGATCGTTATCCAGTTTGCCCTCGTTTGCGTAGGGCTTGAGCATCTGCAGATAGGCCGTTTTTGATGAGGCGATGGCCTGGTCTTCCGAGACGATCATGAACTGCCTGCGGCCGGTGGGGCTAGTGGCGCAGGCAACCAGAAGGGTCAGCAGCAGGGTCGCAGCGACAATTTTGAGTTTCAGTTTCACGGTGTTGGCTACCCGATTGGCGCAGAACGCAGAGTGGCCGATTTTACCCTGAATCCGAGCAGTTGCCTAAAGCGCAGACTGCTTAAATCTGGAACTGGTCACAGGTGACGGGCTTGCCGTAGAAATATCCCTGAACGTCATTACAACCGACGCCGGTGAGAAAGTTGGCCTGGGCCTCCGTTTCCACTCCTTCGGCAACGATTGAGAGTCCCAGTGTGTGGCCCATCGCAATGATGGCGCGGATGATGGCCATGTCGTTGGGGTCTCCAGGGATATCGCGAACGAAGGAGCGGTCGATCTTGAGACGGTCGATGTGGAAGCGTTTCAGGTAGGCCAGGGATGAATAACCGGTACCAAAGTCATCGATAGCCAGGGCGATGCCCAGTGATTTGAAGGTATCCAGGACCTGACTGACCTGCTCAAGTTGGCCGATCAGGGCGCTTTCCGTGATTTCAAGTTCCAACCGATCGGGAGAAAGTTCGCTCTCCTCCAGTGCCTGTCTGACCACCGAATAGGTCTCCTCCTGCATGATTTGAAGCGCGGAGAGGTTGACCGAGATGCGACCTTTCAAGCGCCCGTCGTCGAACCATTTTTTGGCTTGGCGGCAGGCCGACTTTATGACCCATGCGCCGATGGGGATGATCAATCCGGTCTCTTCGGCCAGCCAGATGAAATCGGCTGGAGAGACCAGTCCGCGCTCAGGATGATTCCAGCGAATCAGCGCCTCCGCCCCTGATATCCGGCCGCTGTTCAGGTCAAACTGGGGCTGATAGAAAAGTTCAAACTCATCGCGTTTCAGGGCCAGGCGCAGTTGGTTTTCCAGTGAGAAGCGTGAATTGGCCGAAGCAGTCAGCTCCCTGGTGTAAAAATGGAATGTGTTTTTACCCTCCGCCTTGGCCCGGTACATGGCGGTGTCGGCATTTTTCAGCAGGGTAACAGGGTCGCCGGCATCCCCTGGGTAGAGGCTGATGCCGATGCTGGCGGTCAGATGGATGCTGTCCTGTGTCAGCTCAAAAGGCGGTAGAAGATTCTGCTGGATCTTATGCGCAACATGAGCGGTCAATTCATCATGTTCGATGCTCTCCAGGATGACGGCAAATTCATCACCTCCCAGGCGGGCCAGAGTATCCTCAGTGCGCAGGCTTTGCAGGATACGTTGTCCGACCTGCCTGAGCAGCTCGTCTCCAACCGGGTGGCCGGCAGTGTCGTTGATGTTCTTGAAACGATCCAGATCGATGAGCAGCAGACCGACTTGACTGTTTTCCCTGCCAGCGCGGGCCAGGGCATGTTTCAATCGATCATTGAAGAGAAAGCGGTTGGGCAGGTTGGTCAATGAGTCGTAGTGGGCCAGTTTTTCAAACGCCTCGGTTCGTTCCTCAACCTTCAATTCGAGCAGGTCGCGGTCGACTTCGAGTGCCTTGTTCTGCTCTTCCAGCTTTTGCATCTCCCGTTCGATGACCAGCCTCTGCTCCTCTGCCTGTTTGGTGCGTTCCGTCAGGCTGGTTGACAGATCAGCCAGCTCCTGGCGGCTGTTGTTCATGTCGTGGATGGTCTCAATCAGCAGCTGTGATTTGACCTGGGAGAGATAGGCGAGACAGCGCATGCGCAGGGTCTTCTCCACCAGGTTTTTATTGATATCCTGGACATCTGAGACATGCTGTGTACCGACCTGAACAATGTTCTCTGTCATTGGTCGGGTCCGCTATCAATCAGATCGATGCCACAGGGCAGAGCCTTGAGATGATCGATAGCCCGTTGGATGTCACGGCCTTCAAGGATGGAGCCGTGTTGCGGCAGGATTCGGTCCAGATCCATCTTTTCAAATCGCTCCATGCAGTGTTTGAGAATCTGGTTGCTCGGCATATAGTTCTGGTGGAATGGAACCATTGGCGAAAGAAAGTCACCTTCGGCGAACAGCGACCAATCCTGGGAGATGGCGGCAAAGATATCGCTGGTAAAAAGGCTGCGGGTTTTAGTGTCGTAGGTGACGATGGCGCCGGGTGAGTGGAGGTAGGGGGTGAAGAGAAACTCCAGTCGGCGCCCGCTCTTCAGGGTCAGCGCGTAGTCATGCTCATCCACCGGGTAGAGCTCAGAACGTAAACCCAGGTGACGTATCAGACGAAGGCTGTTGTTATGGCCGACGATCTTCAGATCGTTACGGTTGATGACATCTTCCACCACGGCCAGGTTTCCGCAGACATCCGGATCCTGATGTTGGGCGATGATGTAGGTGATATCCTCTGGATTGACCAGCTCCATCACCTTGCGCATCACCACCGGAAAGTGGGGGATGGAGCCGGGGTCGATGAAGACGATGTCCTCTTCATCGATGATCAGATAGGGGTTGCAGTGCAACTGGGCCGCCTCATCGAAGAAACCAACCCAATAGATCTCGCGGGTCGCAGCGACGGGACTGTTATAGTCGATTTTCATGCATTATCCATTCAGCGGAAGCTTGCAGACAGTATAGTGATTGGCCTCTGTATTTGTAATGAAATAAGGGTGGGATTTTTCTTCTCCAGGCGTTTTAACGCAGATTACTCCTGGACATCCAGAATACAGGCGCCATCCAGCACACCACTCGACTCATGCAGATATTTCAGACCTCATCATCTTCAGCGAAGTCCATGACTGCATAGGGATCTGTTTCCAGTTTGTTTGCTATCTCTCCGGCAATGAGATAGAGACCGATAATATCATTATCATGATCTGTGCCTGCATGGCTGAAAACCTCTGCTATGTGCCGCAAAAGATCAGCGGAATGCTGTAGGAGTCCCATATCCATATCACCACGTGAATCATTCGCTGCTTCCCATCTGCTGTAAATTTCCATGGCCATTGTTTGTAATTGCGTTAACTGATGCCGTTGCTCTTCATCTGCCGCTTCCATACCTGCGCCTGCTGCTGCATTCCTGAGTATCCCAATTGACAGATCCAGCCAGGTTGATCGGGATAATTTTTCTACAGCACCACTGAGATTGAGAACCTTGGACTGAAGGTCTTCCCGCACGAGTTCATACCTCTCGTGGTCCTCCTCCCTCTCAATCAACGACAATCCCTGTGTATACCAGTCCAGCGCCTTTTCCATTTCACCCAGATGCACCTCGTTCGTTCCTGATTTCTCGTACAAGCGGCAAAGATCGAGCACATTGCCGAGCGACTGATCGCGTAGTTGCAGATGAATGGCCAAGGCCTTGCCAAACCATTCCCCGGCATCATGATGTTCATCATTTTGACTGCAAATATCTCCAATATTCTCATACGGAATGGCAACCAACTGCAGGTGCGATGTGTTTGCAGCGCCCCCTATCAATTCCTCACTTGTCTGCACCGCCTTGATATACCAATTCCTGGCCTCTTCCTGGTTCTGCATGTCATTGGCAATATCGCCAGACACCAGCTGAATATAGAAAAGGTCATAATATGATTGGATGTTGGTAGACCGGCTCCCCACTTGTATACATATATCCAGGGCCTTTTTATACCAATCCCTCGCCTCGGCTGGATGTTCCATTTCCCTGGCTACAACACCCATTTTCGAATATGAGATATAGAGGTCACGCAAAGCCTGTGGACTCGCTGCCATCTCCACAAGCTGTTCCTTCATATCCATCATTTCAGTAAACAGTTCGCGGGCCTTTGCAAGATTTCCCATGGTGAGGGCGGCATTCCCCAACCGCTCAATCGAGAGAGAGATATCTCTTAATCCCTGCAAGCTATTTGAAGTCGCCAATATTTTACGGTGCAGTTCCAGCGCCTGCTCGTGACATCCCACAGCAACTTCCGGCTGTTGAAGTTTTTCGGCCACATCGCCCAGCTTTCCACAGGAAAAGGCATGATCCCGTATTGTTTCTGGGCTGGAAGAGGTTTTCATCAGCAGGCTGGTTATATTGAATGCCTGCTCATACCAGACCTTTGCTGCTTCCAATTGCTGCATACCAAAGTCTACCTCGCCCAGCTTTACATACGCAACAAAAAGGCCCCGCAAGGTTTCCGGACTGGAGGAATTCTCAGCCAACTGGCGGCGTATCTCTAATGACTGCTCATACCAAGCCTTTGCGTCATCCAGTTGTTGCATGTCGCCAGCCACATCTCCCAGACATTCATAGATATTGGATAGGTCTCTCAATGTTTGCGGGCTAGAAGATTTCTCAGCCAACTGGCGGCGTATCTCCACTGACTGTTCATACCAGGTCTTCGCGCCTTCCGGTTGCTGCATGTCCCTGTCCACATTTCCCAGGTCTTGATAGATCGTAGATAGATCACGCAGGGCTTCCAGGCTCGATGAAGTCTCAGCCAACCGGCGGCGTATCTCCAGTGATTGCTCATACCATTCCTTCGCGCCTTCCGGTTGCTGCATATCACTGGCTACATTTCCCAGATCTTCATAGATCGTAGATAGATCACGCAGGGCTTCCGGGCTCGAGGAATTCTCAGCCAACTGGCGGCATATCTCCAATGACTGCTCATACCATTCCTTCGCGCCTTCCGGCTGCTGCATGTCCCTGGTCACGTCTCCCAGTTTTCCATACATGATGGACAAGTCTCGCATGGTTTGCGGGCTTGAGGAATTCTCAGCCAACTGGCGGCGTATCTCCAATGACTGCTCATACCAGTCCTTCGCGTCTTCCGGCTGCTGCATGTCCCTGGCCACATTTCCCAGCTTCTCATACATTCTGGACAGGTCTTGCAAGGCTGGGGGACTTGAGGAATTTTCAGCCAGCTGGCGGCAAATTTCCATTGCCTGCTCATACCAGACCTTCGCGTCATCCGGTTGCTGCATGTCCCTGGTCACGTCTCCCAGCTTTCCATACATGATGGACAAGTCTCGCAGGGTTTGCGGATTCTTAGCGTCCTCAGATTGATGGCGGCGTATCTCCAATGCCCGCTCGTACCACGCCTTGGCTGCTTCCTGTTGTTGTGTGATGGCGGCCACGTTACCCAACCGCTCATAGGCGATTGCCTGGTTCGATAACACTTTTGGACTCGAAGACTTTTCCAACAGTTTATTGATAATATCCAGCGACTGCTCATACCAGTCACTTGCATCTTCCGGTTGCTGATTGTCTAACACCACATCACCCAAATCCAAGTAGGTGATAGAGAGGTCCAGTAGCGTTTTGGGACCGGGATATTTCTCTGTCAACAGGTGGTCTATCTCCAGCGCCTTCTCATGCCAGGCTTTTGCCGCATCCGGTTGCTGCATGTTGCGGGCGACCTTACCGAGTTTCTTATTGGCTATGGAAAGATCCCGTAAAGCCTGGGGAGTCACCGCCTCCTCGACAAGAATCTCTTTAATATCCAGCATGTCATGAAAAAACTGTTGGGCTTTTTCGAAATCGTTCATGGCAACGGCAACATCACCCAAACGTTCGAGTGAGAGTGATAAATCTCTCAATGTATCCGGGTTTGAATGACGTTGCAGTAGTTGCTCACGTATCCCCAACGATTTCCGATAAAAAGAATCCGCCTCTTCCAATTGCAGCAATTCAAGCGCCAGACCCCCAAGCTTCCCATAGGCGAAAGAGAGACTCCGAAGGTCTTGCCTGCTTGAAGACTTTTCCGCTAACTGACTGCGTATTGCCAATGACTGCTCATACCATCTCTTTGCCTCAGCCAGACGCAACATGTCGGCAGCGATATCGCCAAGCCGCTCGAAAGAGACAGAGAGGGAGTGCAATGTCTTCGGGTCTGGGGACTGTTCTGCCAGTAAACGGTCTATCTCCAATGCCTTTTCATGCCACGCCCTTGCCTCGTTGGGTTGCTGCATATCGAAGGCCACTTCACCAAGCAATCCATAAGAGAAGGATAGATTCGACTTCGATTCTTGATCGTCATTCAGCCTGTCAAGCTCAATGCAATCAGAGTTTATATTCTGCGCAATGAATATTGCGGCAGAATGTTGCTGATGAAGACTCAGGCTATTGTATATTGCTATTGCATCTTCGAACTCGATATCGCCAGGCCCCCACGGTTCCACGAGGCTTTCATGAAATTCCAGTGCATACCGGTAAGCCTGCTGTTCATTGTATCTATAGCGATTTATTCGAACCAGGCGAGATAGCGCAACAAGCGAAGCCAGATCTGCATTGATTTCCCTGGCCAGGCTTTCTGAATCTGATCTGCAGTCATTCAATACCTTGAGCGCTATTTCACACAGCGTCTCATCTTCAGCTAAATTCAGATCCAGTGCCTCCAGTCCCTGACTGAATGAACCATAGTACAGCCAGTAACTCAGCAGTCTGGGCAGGATCTCTTTGAGTTTCTGCTTATGCTCAGGCGACAGTGCCTCGTAGGCAATGCTTTTGTAGACCGAATCCGGAAAACGTGACACCCCGCTCGGGTACTTCACGTTACGCTGTATGAAGGTCTCCGGATCCTCGAGCGCTGTCCATGGACAACCATACTTAGGGCCGTATAGGTAGCGGGAGATGACTTCCGTCAGTTTTTCGGGAAATTCTATCCCATGGTAGGAGGATAGGCATAATGTCTGGCGATACGGCCCTTTGAGCTGATCAAACCGGCTTTGCACCAACCTGGCGTATTCCAACCCACCGAGCTTTTTGCTCATCCTCTCTTCCCAGTCATCGATCAGTGGCTGATCGATACTCCGCCCTCTGAGGTACTCCAGATTGGCGGGCTGATAGAGCATCTTGAGAAACTCATCGAGATAGCGGGCATTATCCGCGAGAACGTCTTTCCCCCGCTGAAAACCATCGATCACCTTCCCGATCAGGCGCAACCGTTGTCCTTCATCCCGATAGACGCCCGGTAATGCGGCCTTCAATATCCAGGATAAATCAAACTGACCCAGCCTGATGATCGACTGCTCCCACTCCTCCCAACCATGATAGTTCGGGTTTGCAGTTCTGGCGTAAGTTTCAACAATTTCCGCCTTATCGCCAGACTCCAATAGATACGGCACACCATCGCCTGAAAGCCTGAGTTTGTTCCAGTCTTCTTCCCAGTGGGTCAGGATGATCATGATCGGCCAATGCTCCTGTCTGGCAAGCCGCATGATCTTCCCCAGTAACTCAAGCAGGTCTGTATTGGGCCGGGATTTGTTGTCTTGCTTACAGTCAATCCATTGCGCATCATCGATGAACAGAACCATGGGTATCCTTTCCATGTCGCTGTTGTCCGGATTCATCAGCATCGAGAGGTTCTCGACGATTTCGTCTACAAACTCATTTTTCTCCTGCCGCTCGCGCTCAGTGTGGGTCTGTTTCTCCTCTTTCTTGATGCCGATCGCCTTGTTGATTGCCCCCGCAATGCCTTTGCCGATTTCATAATAATCTTTGGCGGTTTCAATCAGGGTCAGCTTGCTGATTGTCACCAAGGCAAGGTTCAGCACCTCTTGGCCTATTTCGTTACGCACTTCCCTTTTCTGACGCGCCATTTCCATCGAAAACAGATGGCTGGATAGTACCCGCACCGAGTCATTCAACACCGGCTTGCAGGTCGACTTTTCGGTGGTTTGATCAGGTAACTGGATGCCCCACCAAAGAAATGGCAACCGTTGTTCCAAATCCACCTGGTCGAATGGCGGATTGACCGTAAGCGTGTCATTGTTCCTGCCGATGAGGGGGGGCCAGTACCGGCAGCCATCGGCCTGATGCCGTTTGACTATTTCCTCATAAAACTTATGTACGAGCCGGGTTTTGCCAAAACCGGAATTGGCCAAGAGGATTGCCAGCTGGGGCTGTATCTCTTCAACCCGCTGGAAGTCGGAAACCTTCTTCCACCTTTCCATGAGAAGACCGAGTTCACCGCGTTCTACATAAACATCTCTCCACCGATAGGTTTTATGTTCGAGCTCTGCCTCTAGGCCGGGATCATTCGTATCCTGCCGCTCAAATTCATCGAACAGGCAGCTCAGTTTTTCTGGATCCGGTTTTGACATAAAATATTCAACCCTTGGGAGTCTGTTGGATTTACCGTCTCAATTTGATGAAATATCGTAAATCCCAGAATAACGAAACGAAGTGGCCATGTCAGACCATAAAGCCGGGGACGAGAGAAAAACTGAGTTCGTCCCCGAATACGCGTGAAGAGCTACTGCAGCCCATCAGTCAGAAGGCAAGCAACATACATACTACTCAGACTTAGCATACCAAGTTCCACGAGCCTTCCCGTGTCGAACTAACAGCCCCCGCTCAACAAGATCAGATAGGCGATTTTTGATTGTAGGCCTTGAGACTGTTTGAATCAGTTTTTCAGCATCGCGGATTGTAATGCGGTAGTGGATATCAACATATTGCATAATCAGCATGCTTTCGTGAGGCAATTCTGGATATTGAGATAGTGCCTCTGTCTTCTTAGCCAAATGATCTTTCTGCCGCTTTAGAGAACGCAGGAAGAAAGTCATCCAAGGTAGCCAGTCGGTCTTATCTTGCTTAAGTGTTTTTTGTGTTCTTTGTAGAGCAAGGTAATAGGCGTCCTTGTTTTTCTCTACAATACTTTCTAGAGAGGCATATTGTATATAGCTATAACCCGCCTTAAGCAACAACAAACTTACGAGCACACGGGACAGACGTCCATTACCATCTTGAAATGGATGAATTGCCAGAAAGACTACATTGAAGATGGCAATAACAATTAGAGCATGATAGCTCTTATCCTCTAACGCTCCTCTAGTCCACTCCAGTAAATCATGCATTTGCCCCGGCGTATCAAATGGAGTAGTTGTTTCAAATACCACCCCAAGACTTTCACCATCAGGATCAAAGGCTTCAACATTATTGGAGTGCTTTTTGTATTCGCCTCGATGCCGCGCATCCTTTTCTGAATGCCTCAGCAAAATACTATGGAGTTGCTTGATGTGGTTTTCGGTGATGGGTATATCACCATAGTTATCAAACATCATTTCCATGACTTCGGCATAGCCCGTTACTTCCTGTTCATCACGGGTAAGAAATGATGTTTTGCCAACCTGACTCAGTAAATCTTCAATATCTGAGTCACTAAGCTTTGATCCTTCGATACGGGTTGATGAACCAATGCTCTCAATCGTAGCTACATGACGCAGCACCTGTAGGCGGTCAGGGTTTTGAGGCTCTTTTGCACTCCAGCAACCTTTAAATTCGTCAATTTCGGAAATGAGGCGAAGAAGTTCGGGGGTAATGGATAGTGATCTTAAATCCATAGTTAGCTATTTTATGACTTAATTTATCCGATTTTATCCATAAATATCCAATAATCAAACTTTTTATCCATTTCCTACTGTAGACGAATGAACTCCCCTCCCACCAACTCCAGCGGTGTAGATCCCGCTGCCCCCGTTCAGAGGAAATGAGAGAGCGGTGCCGATTCCTGAAAATGCTTTCATGAACCAATCACAATCTACCAAACAGCTGGCCAGTACAGCTGCTAGAATGGGCCGTAAGCGCACAGTGGATGGTGTTCAATGAGCCATATCGATAAAGCTGAGTTGAGCAGCTCGTCTGCTCAAACGAAACTTATGCCCCGAGGGTATAAGAAAAACCTCTCAGAAACTGGGCTCTTCAGGAAAATTTGTGGGTAGAAATATAGCGGATTCATTGCGATAGAGGAAATTTGTCTGGGATTTGAGGGTAGAGCATCCTGCCCCCGTTCTGAGAAGATGGAAGTTACGAAGCCACC